>JAJQIL010000030.1:35295-127318 GCA_021199235.1 Lachnospiraceae bacterium
AAAGATTTATTGATGCAGCGGATTCATCCGGCCGGGAAAGATTTATTGATGCAGCGGATTCATCCGGCCGGGAAAGATTTATTGATGCAGCAGGAGCATCCCGCTGTACAGGCTCTTTCGATGCAGCAGATTCATCTGACCGGGCAGAATCCTTTGATGCTGCAGGATCGTCCCAACGCTCAGTGACGTCGGATACACTCTCTCAGGAAGCGCTGGATTCTCTGGAGAAAACGGCAGATGAGCTTTCGGAAAAGCAGAAAAATCTCGCGGCAAGAGCGCATGCGGCTGCAGAACTTCTTTCGGCGAAGAGGCAAACGCTGGCAGAAGAGGCGGCGAAGCTGCAGGATGAGCTGAAAGCGGAAACGGCAGACCCTTCGGAGGAGATAGCTGCGGAAACGGCGTATGAATATATCGACGAAATCATCCTTCTGTCGGCTGCCCGAATTAAGGAACAGACCGCTGCGCTGAACACGCAAAAAGAAGAACTGGATCAGAAGCTTTTACAGCTGCAGGGACTTCGGGAAAACCTGCGCGTCGCGGATGAGAAAAAGCAGGAACTTGGCCGGATCGCGGAAGAAGCCAGGCAGAAAAAGGCGGCGGCTTATGCAGGGCTGGAGGGCAGCCGGCAGCGGCGCAGCGCGTTGAATGAGACAGGAAGCTTCGCGACAGCAGCGGAAGCAAAGAAAGCGCTGGCAATTGCTCGAAGCTCCAGACAGGAAAGAGAAGAGGCCGCACACAAAGCCGCGGAAGAAGCAGCGTCTGCCCGGGAACAAAGAGACCGTACGAAGGCGCTGATCCAAAAATATGAGCAGGAAATTCCCACGCAGAGGGCACTTTGCGAAAAAAGAAAACAGAATTACGAGACCGGCATGACGCAGAAAAATATGACCGAGGCCGCATGGCAGAAGCTTGCCGCGGAGCATGCGCCGGAGGAGGAAACCCGTCTGCGTGAAGAACTGGAGCAGTATACAAAGGGCATCGTTTCTGCCAGAAGCAGGATGGAATCCGCCCGCGAGGCGATTGACGGCAGGCCGATGCCGGATCTTGAAAAGCTTCGCGCGGAAGTGGAGGAAGCGGAGGAGCAGCGGACCGCGGCGGATCAGCTGTATGCCGGGACCGGAGAAGAGCTTCGGGCGGATGAACGGATGAGAGGAGCCCTGCGCCTGGGACTGAAAGAACGAAGACAGGTGATCGTGGAACATACGCGTCTTGATACGCTTTACCGGCTGGTGTCCGGCAACGTCAAGGACAGCCGTATGGATCTGGAGACTTTTGTGCAGCGCTATTATATGGAACAGATCCTCCATGCGGCAAACCGGCGGTTCCTCGAAATGTCCGGCGGGCAGTTCGAGCTTCGCATGGTCGATGCAGAAAAGGCAGGAAAAGGAAAAAACCGCGGCCTGGATCTGATGGTTTACTCCACCGTGACCGGAAAGGAGCGTGAGATACGCACGCTCTCCGGCGGCGAGTCCTTCATGGCAGCTCTCTCACTGGCACTTGGCATGGCCGACCAGATCCAGCAGCGCACGGCTGCCATTCATCTGGATATGATGTTCATCGACGAGGGCTTTGGCTCTCTCGACGACCGTTCGCGCAGTCAGGCTGTCCGCGTCCTCAAGGAGATGGCGGGCAGCGACCGGCTGATCGGCATCATTTCCCATGTGACCGAGCTGAAACAGGAGATCGACGACCAGCTGCTCGTTACAAAGGACGAGACGGGCAGCCATGTAAAATGGCAGATCAGTTAGCGACAGAACAGATGATAATCGAGTAGGAGGCGGCTTGTCGGCTCCTACTCGCCAGCGCGGGCCGGGTGCAGCTTTAGCTGCAAAATACTTCGCCCGGCCCTGCGCATAAACAGAATCATCCCCGCATATATTTGTTAACGTGAGCTGAAGGGATTTTCGCTGCTTGCAGCAGAAAATCACAAGGTCTGGCGAGCAGCTGTGCTGCGAGAAATGACAGGGAATCTATGCGGGGGTATTTTTATGTCCGAATACAGGAGATTTGTAGCCTATTTTTATGAATATGCAGGTGGGAAAAAGCAGCAGAACGCAGGCTTTGCCAAGGTAGAGCTGCGGGACGGAATGTGGCGGATCCTGTTTCGGCTGACCATACCGGATGCGCCGGAACCGCCTCTGCAGGTCTATGGTTTTGTCCGTGAAAATGAATATCTGCACGGCTTTTTGCTGGGAACAATGACTTCTGGCGGGACCGTGCCGGAAGAATGGGCCTGGCGTGCCGATACGCCGGTTGGTCTGGGAAAATATTATTTTGGAGAGATGAATGGCATACGGATAGAAAGCGGTGAGGGCAGAAGCTTTTTTACCGTCTGGGATGACGAAGCCGTGGTTCCGGAACGCTTTGTTTTTGAGATGCCGCAGTATGAAACGGTAATTCGGGAAGAAGAGGAACCGCAGCTGTCAGAAAAACCGGAGCAGCCGTCACGTCCGGCAGAACCGTCGCAACCGGAGGTACCGGAGCAGCCGTCACGTCCGGCAGAACCGTCGCAACCGGAGATACCGGAGCAGCCGCCACGTCCGGCGGAGCCGTCGCAACCGGAGATACCGATACAGCCATCACAGCCGGAAATACCGACACCGGGGGCAGCTGAAATGCCTGCGCCGCAGATTACGGAACTGCCGCAGCAGGAAAGTCCCATGGTGTCAGAACCGAATGTGCCGGAACTGCCGCCGCAGATGCCGGCCGAAATGTTTTTGCCCCGCTCAAAGAAAAATGAACATCAACAGAATCCTGCCGAAAATCTCCTTCAAAGCCGTCAGAGATTCCGCCCGTTTCAGGATGGGGAATTTACCGACTGTGTGCAGATCAGGCTGTGCGATATCCTGCCGCTCCAGCAGGAAAACTGGAAGGTGGGCAGAAGCAATTTCCTGCAGCATGGCTATTATCTGTACCGCCATCTTCTGCTGGGCAGGACGAAGGACGGCGATTACATACTCGGTGTGCCGGGGATGCGCAATCAGCAGGAGGAATATATGGCGCAGACCTTTGGCTATGATCACTTCAAGCAGTCGGCCGCGAGCGGTTCCGGCCGGAGGTTTGGCTACTGGTACCGGATCTTAAGAGAGCCGGAGCAGGACTTTGTATCCGCTGCGAGAATTATATGAAAACAGGCATATGGGGGAAATCAAAATGGAGACGATGCGCGGGCGTGGGAAAACTATCGGGAGGGTTGTTGGAGCGCTGACTGTTTCTTTTCTGGCAACCGTGATTCTGTTGCTGGGATTTGCGTTTTTACTTCTGAAACTGCAGCTGACTGCGGGACAGACAGAGATCGGCATCCTGGTGATCTATGTGCTTTCCTGCTTTGCGGGAGGCTTATATGGTGGGAAAAAGGCGGACAGACGCAAATTCCTGTGGGGGCTGCTGACAGGCGTGTTGTATTTCCTGCTTCTTCTGGCGATATCCGGAATGGGAGAGGAAGCGCTGCAGCCGCAGCTGACAAGAACGTTTCTTTCACTGGTACTGTGTGCGCTCGGCGGGACGCTGGGCGGGATGCTGGCCGGGTGAAAAGTACTGTTTGACAATATGCAAGGTATGCGGTATAGTAATCCCAGTTCATCGGTTGTTATGCCGATGCAACAATAACATCCGCTAGGGGAGCACATCGCTGAGACTGAGTCCGTATGGACTCTGACCCTTAACACTTGACCCGGGTAATACCGGCGTAAGGAAGCACATATACCTGTTACGGACGAGAAAAATACGGCATTCGAAGAGACGAAAGAGGCTTGACTTTTTTGATTCGCAAAGTTGTACGGAATCGTTCAGACAGGGACGCTCGATGTGATTCCTCCTTGCGCAGAAAAAGGAGGATTTTTTATGTCTATTGTAACTGCAGACGGTGGCCTGACCACCCTCGGATACGCCCTTTGCGCCATTGCCGCGATCGTGCTGGTGCTGGTGGCGTCATTCTTTCACAGCAAAGCCGATTCCGGCAAAAAAATGTCCACAAAGCAGCTGGTGTATTGCGCGATGGCGATGGCACTCGCGTTCGTCACCTCGTATATCAAGCTGTTTCACCTGCCCTACGGCGGCTCCGTGACCCTGTTCAGTATGCTGTTCATCTGCCTGATCGGCAACTGGTATGGCGTAAAAGTCGGTATCCTGACCGGTCTGGCTTACGGAATTCTTCAGTTCCTGCAGGAACCGTACGTGCTGAGCTTTTTCCAGGTGTGCTGCGACTACGTGCTTGCCTTCGCGGGACTCGGTCTGGCCGGTGTATTCTGGAAATCCAAAAACGGACTGGTCAAGGGCTACATACTCGGCATCCTCGTGCGCGGTGCGTTCCATTCACTGGGAGGCTATCTGTACTGGATGGACTATATGCCGGAGAACTTCCCGCAGGCATTTTCGGCACTGTACCCGATTATCTATAACTACTCCTACATCCTGCTGGAGGGTGTGATAACAGTCATCATTATCTCACTTCCGCCGGTTGCGAAAGCACTGCAGACGGTGAAGGAGAGCGCAGTGAAATAAAATGGAATTTTGCGCATAGAATAACAAAGTGAGGTTATAGAATTATATTTGGTAATGTCATGTGGAATGTTTTTCTTCACATGACATTATTTTTTTGTTATACTATTAAAAAGTCTTTATATTTTGTTATAACCGACAGACGTAAAGTTAAAATCAGGACATATCGGAACAAACGACAGAGGAACATTTGGACAGCTTTCTGGAACGAAAGGAGGAACCGCAGGTATGGCAAACGAGGCAACATTATATGTTAAAATGGATGCAGATATCAAAGAACGGGCGGAACTTTTATATAAGCGTATGGGAACATCATTGGCAGAGGGAGTAAGAATGTTTACGGTTCAGAGCCTTGAAGTGAACGGAATTCCTTTTTCGGCTCATGTATCTCCAAAGAAAAACGGTGTGCGTATTGGGGCTGCTGAAGGTATGTTTAAAACACCGGAAAATATCGATGCTGATAATGATGAAATTGCTAAATTATTCGGAGGTGAGTAATGCGGTTTTTACTGGATACACATATTCTTTTATGGGCATTGACAAATGATTCGAAGCTTCCTGAGCAGGCAAGAGAATTTATTTCCGACGAGAAAAATGATATTTTTTACAGCACGGCCTCGGTTTGGGAGGTGTCGATAAAGCACTCATTGCATTCGGATATTATGCCAGTCTCAGGGAAAAACCTTTCGGATTATTGTGTAAAAGCCGGTTATGAGATGCTGTGCATTCGAGATGATCACGTATACGCATTGGAAACATTAACAAGAGAAGAAAATGCCCCTCGTCATAATGATCCGTTTGATCGTATTATGATTGCACAGGCGAAGACAGAAAAAATGGTATTTATTACACATGATTCGTTGCTTTCTTATTATAATGAGGCCTGTGTAATGCATGTTTGAACACCATTTTACAGACGACATATACTGCGCGGCTCTTATCAGAGATAGTGTCAGAGCCGCAGATGAATAATCCTCTGGTTCCGGCTGCCGCGGAACTGCAGCGAGATGTCCTTTTCCGCTTCGATGAACTCGCCGTCGACGAGCACATCAATATAAGAAAGCATTTCCTGCGTCACATCCGTGAACACGCGGCCGCCGGGGATCAGGTCGGCGTCATACAAATATCCGGTGTAGCACCAGATATCCTTATCAGGATAGTGCTCCCGGATTTTTTTCATGAGGGCCGTGACAACCGGCTGATTTTCCGGCTCAAACGGTTCGCCGCCCAGCGCGGTAAAGCCCTGGATATAATCGGGTTTCAGGGCTTCCAGAATTTCATCGACAGTCTCGTCGGTGAACGGCTGTCCAAATCCAAAATCCCAGGTTTCAGCATTGAAGCAGCCTTTGCAATGGTGACGGCATCCCGATACAAAAAGTGAGACCCGGACGCCCGGACCGTCAGCGATGTCATTTTTTTTGATATTTCCATAGTTCATAACATGGTTCCTCATACGGTTCTTCTTTCCTGCGTAATAACTGTGTTTATCATAGAGATTCCGGTACAAACTGTCAAGCGTTTTTGCTTCATAAAATCGGATGCGTTTTTGGCTCATAAGGCCGGATGCTGTTACGAAAAAATGCACTTGACATTTTGCTAAAAATGTAGTAAGTTAGCAATATAGAAAAACGAAACGGCCGCTAATTACTTTCGGCGAAAGATATACGATTCGCTGCTGTACAGAGGAAGGATATGAGAGAAATGATTCATGAAACATTAAGCAACAGTGAGACTTATATTATGAAGGTGATCTGGTCCGGGGAGGAAGACATTTCGGTGATGGAGCTGGTTGACGGGCTGCGGGAGCGATATGACAAAGATTATCAGCGTTCCACGATTGCTACTTTTCTGATTCGGCTGGCCAGCAAAGGCTTTGTCAGTACCTATAAAAAAAAGAAATACGCATATGTCCATGCGGAAGTGAGCGAGGCGGAATATAAGACTTATATTGCTCAAAATGAGACGGATTTCTGGTTTTCAGGGAGACCGTCCGAGTACTTCGCGGCGCTGTGCAGTTCAAAGGAGCTGACAAAGGACGAGATTGAACGGATTCGGGGGATGCTCGATGGGATGGATCATTAATCTGACAGCGGCAATCCTTCTGACAGAGCTGACCGGGAGTACGCTTTTGATCTGTTGGTATTTTACAGGGCGTATTCTGGATAAGAAGGGATATCTGAATATCCTCTATCCGTTTTTAAAGCTGATTGCGTTTTTCTTTCTGTGCCCGGTCTCCTTTCTGGTTCTGTGGATTGCCGGCCACAACCGGCCCGGCTGGGGCGGCGTTCTGTTCCGGCCGACTCCGACGATCAGCATCTGGGCAAGGGCGGCTGCCGTTATCTGGGGGATTGGATCGTTGATTATGTTTGTGTATTGCGCAGGCGGGGCAGTTCGGGGCAGGAGGCTGGTAAAGGCACGGATTCGCTGTGACAGGGAACGTCAGGAGCTTTTTGAACGGGTATGCAGGGAGACCGGGGTTGCAATTGGAAAAGTAACGCTGTGCGAGAGCTATCAGGTTCCTGTGCCGATGATCACGGGATTGATTCATCCGGTGATCTTACTGCCTGCGGAGGAATACACAGAACCCGGGCTGCGAATGATTCTGATTCACGAACTGGTGCATTACAGGCACAGGGATTTATGGCTGAAAGCCGCGGCTTCTCTGATTTTGGTGATTGGCTGGTTCAACCCGTTTGTCTGGCTTTACTGCTCACTTGTAGAGCGATGGACGGAATATGCGTGTGATTACACGGCCTGCGGGCTTGTCGGCGACACGAAAGAGTATTTTGAAGTGATTTTAAAAATGGCTCAAAAGGCGGGGGCTATTAGAAGCTATCTGTCGGCGTCTCTCTTTGAGAATACGCACGAGCTGGTACGCAGAGTCAGCAGAATGGCGGAATACCGGAAGCTGGAAAAGCCCCGCAGGACAAAGACAATTCGGGCGTGTCTGGCACTGTTGCTGATCAGCATTGCCGCTGTCCTGGCTGTCTCTCTGCGAATTGCCGCCCTTTATCAGAAAATTCATGACGAAACCATTTCGCTGCAGGAGGAGAGCGGGACACAGCCATCCTGGTTCACGAGAATAGCGGTAACCGTACCTGACCAGACCTGGGTATCCTCCGGAACATTTGCCGCTGAAGAAGGCCAGAGCATTGTGGTAAACGGTACAATCTGGCCGTCAGGCGGTCCTGTCAAAATCGGAATCAGCGGCTCTGACGGGGAAACGCGCTACATCGAAGCTTCCGAAGATTATCTGCAGGAATTCTCCGTCACGGAGACGGATACCTATAGCTTTATTGCGCAGAATTCCAGTGGAAGCGAGGTGGAAATTACCGGTTATATCTGGTGCTGGTAAATTTTAAGTAACAGTTACAATTTTAAAGAGTGCTCAACGATGCCTGACAGGAAAAGGAGAGGAGGGATTTGCATGAAACGATATGTATTCGTATTACTGCTGCTGAACATCGCTGCGGCGTTTGCTCTGCCATGTGTGGCGTCCGCAGAGCAGGAAACATTTTTTTCACTTGACGGTCAGGAATATTCTTTTGCTCCGGTGCTGGGAGATTTTCTGGAGAACGGCTGGGAGAAGGGTTCCGTGCTGGAGACCTTCGGCTATTCCTGGTCGAAAGGGCCTTATGAGAGAGAAGAAGCAGAAGAAGGAGAATGGGTCACCTATATGGATACACAGGCCGATAATAATATGGTTTCGTTCGATTCCGGATACGAGCTGACGAATGATGCGGATGCGGTGGGAGCATATTTGGATCAGAGTGCAGTGGAATATGGTCAGGAACCGGCGGAGTGTCCGCTTGAGCATCTTGGAGTTCCGGCGGGATATGTGGACAGCCTTGTCGTGAATGGAGCCGAACTGGCAAATGCGGATTACACGGACATGGTGGATGCCTTTGGCGAACCGGAAACGATGGAAGATACCGGGGCCGGCGTAATATTCTCTTATTCTCTGCCGGAGCTTTCCGCTTTGATTTCCTTTGTTTACGAGGGAGCATCCGGGGATGAAGAGAGCTTGACGGAGCTGAAAAATTCAGAAGCTCTGGCAGACGAGATTTGTCTGTACTTTGCTCTTCCGACTATCGGCGACGTAAGCTTTTCCCTGAACGGGCAGGACTATCTGATCTACCCGGTCATGGGGGATTTCCTGGAAAATGGATGGGAGCTGGGAGAGCGCGTGGAGCAGATGGGAGACTGGTCCGAGGAGGAAGGCCCCTATAATGTGGTCACGTCCGGGTACTACCTGACGAGCAGAAATAATCAGGTGGCGGTCTATCTGGATGATGAGCAGATACGGGCAGGAGAAGCCTCTGAGAGCTGTTTCCTGAGGAGCCTGAACCTGTATGGAGACGCTGTGGAAAGTCTTCAAATTAATGGACACGAGATTGCCGGGGTTACCCGGGAGCAGCTGGTGGAGATTCTGGGCGAACCGAGGCGTCTGCTGGAGGAAACATATGGGACAACTTACTATTATTCTCTTCTAGAGTGCGGAATTACAATGATGACAGTGAACTATTCCGATACAGGCGATGCTCAGGCACAGATATCGATTTCGTTTTGAAATGACAACATTGTTCATCTGAGCAGTCGTATTTTATGGAATGGCCTGAAATTACTGCAGTAAAAGATCGGCAAACAATGGAAAAAGAGGATCCTCAGGTCCTCTTTTCAATATGCGCAGGGGACAAGTCTCCCTACTCGATTGGTTTTATTGATTAACGGGTCTTACAGATGCAGCACGCGGTCCTTGATCTCCTGTGTGCGTCCCTGATTCCAGAACTGGGTGCCGATGTAGCCGCAGGTACGGCGGGCAACGCTCATCTTGTCCTGGTCGCGGTTGCCGCAGTTCGGGCATTCCCAGACGAGCTTGCCGGCTTCATCCTCGACGATCTGGATCTCGCCGTTGTAGCCGCAGCAGTTGCAGTAGTCGCTCTTGGTATTCAGCTCAGCGTACATGATGTTGTCGTAGATGAACTTCATCACGGAGAGTACCGCCGGAATGTTGTTCTGCATGTTCGGCACTTCCACGTAGCTGATCGCACCGCCCGGAGAGAGCTCCTGGAACGGGGCCTCGAAGCTCAGTTTGCTGAATGCGTCGATCTCTTCGGTCACATGGACATGGTAGCTGTTGGTGATGTAGTTTTTATCGGTCACGCCAGGAATGATGCCGAAGCGCTTTTTCAGAAGCTTCGCAAAACGGTAGGTCGTGGATTCCATCGGCGTGCCGTAGACGGAATAGCTGATGTTCTCCGCAGCCTTCCATTCGGCACATTTGTCGTTAAGGCGCTGCATGACTGCCATTGCGAACGGGCGGGTCTCCGGGTCGGTATGGGATTTGCCGAGCATGCGCACGCACATCTCGTAGAGTCCCGCGTAGCCCAGGGAAATTGTTGAATACCCGTTATAAAGAAGCTTGTCAATCGTCTCACCCTTTTTCAGGCGCGCAAGCGCGCCGTACTGCCAGAGGATCGGCGCTACGTCGGACACGGTGCCGAGAAGGCGCTCGTGGCGGCAGCGCAGGGCGCGGTGGCAGAGCTCCAGGCGCTCGTCGAGGATTTTCCAGAACTTATCCATATCGCCCTCGGAGGAGCAGGCCACGTCTACCAGATTGATGGTGACGACGCCCTGATTGAAACGGCCGTAGAATTTGTGGCTTCCGTCCGGGTTCCGCTGGGAATCCTCCACGGTGAGGAAGGAGCGGCAGCCCATGCAGGTGTAGACGTTGCCGCGTTTCAGTTTTTTCATCATCTTCGCGGAGATGTAGTCCGGTACCATGCGTTTCGCCGTACACTCTGCGGCAAGCTCGGTCAGATACCAGTATTTGGAATCCTCGGTGATATTGTCCTCGTCAAGCACATAGATCAGCTTCGGGAACGCGGGCGTGATCCACGCGCCGCTCTCATTTTTGACGCCCTGCATCCGCTGGCGCATCACTTCCTCGATGATCAGAGCAAGGTCGTCGCGCGTCCGTCCTTCCGGAACCTCGTCGAGGTACATAAACATGGTCACAAAAGGAGCCTGTCCGTTGCAGGCCATCAGGGTGATGAGCTGGTACTGGATGGTCTGGATGCCGCTGGTGATCTCGTCCTTTAAGCGGCGTTCTGTCACCATGGAGATGATCTCCTCGTCCAGCGGTTCGCCGCAGGCTTCCCGCTCTTCGATGACCTTGCCGCGCAGCTTCTGGCGGCTGATGTCCACGAACGGAGCCAGATGTGCCAGAGAAAATGACTGGCCGCCGTACTGGTTGCTCGCTACCTGCGCGACGATCTGTGTCGTCACATTGCAGGCGGTAAAGAAGCTGTGCGGCTTCTCGATCATCGTCTCACTGATCACCGTGCCGTTCTGCAGCATGTCCTCCAGATTGATCAGGTCGCAGTTGTGCTCCCGCTGCGCGTAATAGTCCGAATCGTGAAAATGGATAATGCCCTCCTCATGCGCCTGCACGATCTCTTCCGGGAGCAGCACGCGCATGGTCAGATCCTTGCTGACTTCGCCCGCCATATAATCGCGCTGTGTCGAATTGATGGTCGGGTTTTTATTGGAATTCTCCTGCTTTGCGTTCTCATTGATCTGATCCAGCAGCGACAGGATGCTGTTGTCCGTGGTATTGGTCTTGCGGGAAAGCTCGCGTTTATAACGATAGCGCACATATTTCTGCGCCACCTCGTAGCCGCGCATCTCCATGATGCCCGTCTCGACCAGATCCTGTATGTCCTCGACATTCAGCGCATGAGAAGACTCCACCGCCTGTCTCGCGATCGTATCCGCCACTGCCGTGATCTGATAGTCGCTTAAACGATGGATCTTTTCTACGCTGTTATTCGCCTTGCGCACCGCGTTCTCAATCTTTGATTTGTCAAAGACCACTTCCTCGCCGCTGCGCTTGATTACATTTGCCTTTGTAGCTTCACTCATTTTACTCTCTCCATTTCGTCGGTATCGATCTGTGCAGCCTGCGGCTGTTTTATCCTTAAAAAAAGCGCAAACCCCGGTCAGATGGACCAAAAAGGCTCTTAGGCCGGGCGGCTGCACAATCGGTTTTTAACTTATACTATGGAACATATGACACATTATCTGGTGTGATATGTGGATGAACCGCACCAGATATTGCGCATGTTCCATGATACAGGGTTTTCAGAAAAAGTCAAGACACAATCGAAGAAAACGGATGTAGAAAAAGAGAATGGAAATTTGTGGAAAATGATATAAGGATACAAAAACGAAAAAAGGTCATTAAATTTTCATAAAAACCATGAAGTTTTTATAGGTCTGGTTGACAAACACCCCTTCTTTTGCCATAATGCAAGGCGGTAATGTGCGGCGAAATAATCATGGCTGCACTGAAATGAAGTCAGGAAAATGTGCCTTTTTTCGGAAAATTGCTGATTCTTCGGAAAACGAAGAAACGCAGCAGTTGTGAAGAAACAGAACAGTTACGAGGCACAAAATGAGCATGAGAAAGAAGGGAAAAGAATGCTGGAACTGAAAGCGATAAAGAAGGATTACCTCGCGGGAGAGAACACAGTTCACGCGCTGAAGGGGATCGATCTGCAATTCCGCAGCAGCGAATTTGTTGCGATCCTGGGACCGTCCGGCTGCGGCAAGACGACGATGCTGAATATCATCGGCGGGCTGGATCAGTACACGGAAGGCGATCTGATCATCAATGGTGTTTCGACAAAGAAATATAAGGATCGGGACTGGGATACCTATCGGAACCATTCGATCGGTTTTGTATTTCAGACATACAATCTGATTCCACATCAGACTGTGCTGCGCAATGTGGAGCTGGCGCTGACGCTGGCCGGAGTGTCCAAGTCTGAGCGGCGTGAGCGGGCGAAAGCGGCGCTGGAGGAAGTGGGGCTGGGCAACCAGCTGCACAAGCTGCCGAATGAGATGTCCGGCGGGCAGATGCAGCGCGTGGCTATTGCGCGTGCGCTGGTGAACAATCCGGATATCATCCTCGCGGATGAGCCGACCGGCGCGCTGGATACGGAGACGAGCGTGCAGGTGATGGAGATCCTTAAAAAGATTTCCCACGACCGCCTGATCATCATGGTGACGCACAACCCGGATCTGGCGGAGCGCTATTCTTCCCGGACGATCCGGATGCTGGACGGAGAAATTATTTCCGATTCCATGCCGCTGACGCAGGAGGAGATTGAAAAAGAGAAGCAGACGGACCGCCAGGCGCGGATCCGGAGCGGCAAGTCGAAGAAGCCGTCGATGTCGCTGTTTACCTCGTTCGGTCTGTCGCTGAAGAATCTGACGACAAAGAGCGGGCGGACGCTTCTGACCGCGTTTGCCGGGAGTATCGGCATCATCGGCATCGCGCTGATCCTCTCTATTTCACAGGGGCTGACGACTTATATCGATGAGGTCGAGGAAGATACGCTGTCCTCCTATCCGCTGACGCTGGAGGCGGAGAGTATTAATATCAGCTCTGTGCTGGAGACCTTTATGAACGTGCAGAACAGTGATGTGGAGCACGATACCGACGCGGTGTATCAGAAGGCTGCCCTGCAGGAGATGCTGAACGCGATCAACAACATGGAGGAGAGCGAGAACGATCTGGCCTCCTTTAAGGAATATCTGGAACAGAAGATGGCGGAGGAGGACTCGTCCCTTTATGAAGCGTTAAGCGGCGTGCAGTATACCTATGATCTGGAACTGTCCGTTTATACAGAGAATGTGGACGGTGAGATTGAAGAGTCGGACGTGACGAATCTTCTGATGGAGATTATGGCCAGCTATATGAATCTGGATTCAGAGACGATGTCTTCCCTGATGGGGAACACGGAAAGCTCTTCGATGTATTCGTCGATGACCACGATGTCCAGTTCCATCTGGCAGGAAATGCTTTCCGGCAACGACGGTTCTTATGTCAATGATCTGCTCAAAAGGCAGTATGATCTGGTCTACGGCTCCTGGCCGAACGACTACAATGAGGTCGTGCTGGTGCTGGATGAAAATAATGAGATTGACGATATGACTCTCTATGCGCTGGGTCTGATCTCCGAAGATACGATCATGGAGATTGCGGACGCGGCGAATGACGGGACCGAGGCGCAGATTGACGATACCTCCTGGAGCTACGAGGAGATCTGCGACCGGGAATACCGCGTGATACTGGATTGCGACGCGTATTCTTATGACAGCGCGACCGGCACGTACATTGACCTTCGTGAGACCGAAAGCGGCCTGCAGTATCTCTATGACAATGCGCTTTCCCTGAAAGTAGTCGGCGTCATCCGGACGAATGAGGATGCGACCACTGCCATGCTGGACAACGGGATCGCCTATACGAGCGCGCTGACCGAGTATGTGATCGAAGCATCCAGGGAGTCGGATGTGGCGATCTCCCAGCTGGAGAATACGACCACGGACGTGCTGACCGGCCTGCCGTTCGCGGAAGGCGCTGACAGCCTGACGGATGAGGAAAAGCGGACAGACTTCCTTGCGTGGGTGGCGGAGATTTCCGATGAGGAAAAGGCGGAGGTCTATATGGAGATCATGAGCACTCCGTCGGATGAACAGCTGGAAGCATCGCTTGAGGAAGCGATGGCGGCTTATACGATTGAGGAGATGCGCGAGATGCTCATCCAGTCTCTGGAATCAGAGATGAGCCTGGATGAGGAGACGGCAGCGGAATATGTAGAAAGTATGAGCGATGAGAACATTACCGCGATGTTCTCGCAGGCATTGACCGCACAGATCACAGAACAGTACGCGGCGCAGGTGGCGGAGCAGCTTGGCACCATGACCACAGAGGAGCTTGCGGCGGCGCTGGACGCATCAGTGGATTCTTACACGGCGGAAGAGTGTGCAGAGTTTTACGAGGACGTGATGGAATTCTCCGACAGCACCTGGGAGGATAACCTGCTGAAGCTGGGCTATCTGGATCTGGATGATCCGTCTTCCATCAACCTGTATGCGTCCTCATTTGAAAATAAGGATGTGGTTGAGGACGCGATCGCCGAATACAACGAGGACAGAGACGATCTGGAACAGATCAAGTATACGGATTATGTCGGTATCATGATGTCGTCGATCACGACCATCATCAACGCCATCACCTACGTACTGATCGGCTTTGTGGCGATTTCCCTGATTGTATCCTCGATTATGATCGCTGTGATCACGCTGATCTCCGTTCAGGAGCGCACGAAGGAGATCGGTATCCTGCGCGCAATCGGCGCGTCGAAACGCGACGTATCCAGTATGTTCAATGCGGAGACTGTGATCATCGGTTTCTGCTCCGGTATTTTGGGTGTGGTTGTGACCGTGCTGCTGTGCTTCCCGATCAATTCCCTCATCCACACGGCGACCGGCATTACGGCTTTGAACGCCTACCTGCCGACTGAGGCTGGTGCAATACTGGTTCTGATCAGCGTGCTGCTGACCCTGATCGCGGGCATCATCCCGTCGCGGAGTGCGGCGAAGAAGGATCCGGTAGTCGCGCTGCGGACAGAATAAATGGTCTGGTTCTCCTGCTGCGTACCGGCAGAGATGATCGGATCATGATGGCAGATGATATCAGCTGCATTGACAATATGATAAATCATGACAGGTCTGCGTACTTGCTGCGCAGGCCTGTTTTTTGCTTTATAGGAAACTTCGTTCCTATAAAGCAAAAACGCTCCGCGGGGATGCGCAGGGCCGGATAAGTCCTCCCGGTCCGATTCAATTGGGATGCGTATGCCATGCAGGAAATCAGCAGATTTCGCTTGTGAATTTATATTGCAGCGTGTATAATCGGACATGGTTATTATTTGCTGTGCGGACAAAATATGAAAAGATTGGGGAACGAATATGGAAACAAAGAGATTTGTGGAAGAAGTAAAGCAGCATCTGACAGAAAAACTGATCCCGTTCTGGTCGGGACTGAAGGACGAGGAGAACGGCGGATTCTGCGGCTATATGGGGTACGACCTGCAGCGTGATCCGACGTACGAGAAAGGCTGTATCCTGAACAGTCGGATCTTATGGTTTTTCTCTAACGCGTATTTGCTTTTAAAGGATGAAGCGCTGCTGGAGAACGCGTCTCATGCATACCGTTTTCTGCGGGATCACTGCCTGGATAAGGAGCAGGGAGGTGTATACTGGTCGGTAACATACGACGGGAAGCCGAACGATGATACGAAGCATACGTATAATCAGGCATTTGCCATTTACGCGCTGTCTTCTTATTATGATGCCTCGAAGGATCAGGAGGCGCTGGATATCGCCTTTGGTCTGCAGAATGTGATCGAGGAAAAATGCACGGATGAATACGGCTATCTGGAGGCGTTTGACCGCTATTTCCGGCCGGTGTCGAATGAGAAGCTTTCAGAGAACGGCGTAATGGCGGAAAAGACGATGAACACGCTGCTGCATGTGTTCGAGGCGTATACGGAGCTTTACCGCGTGACGCATCACAGCTATACGGCAGAACGGCTGGAGTTCATGCTCGATCTGTTCTCGCAGAAGGTATACAATCCGGAAAAGGGACGACAGGAGGTGTTCTTTGACCGCACCTGGAATACGCTGATCGACCTGTATTCTTATGGACATGATATTGAGACCTCCTGGCTTCTGGACCGCGGCCTTGAGGTACTGGATAATCCGCTCTATACGGAACCGGTCGCGCCGATCACAGATGAGATCGCGGAAAATATTTACGGCCGTGCATACAACGACCATTCGGTGATGAATGAGGCGGAGAACGGCGTGGACGATACGAAGCGCGTCTGGTGGATTCAGGCTGAGGCCATCGTGGGCTTTATCAACGCCTGGCAGAAAAATGGCAATGAGAAATACCTTGACGCGGCGAAAGACATCTGGGGCTACATCTGCTCATACTTTGTAGATTCGCGCGAGGGATCGGAATGGTTTGAAAATGTCAACGCCGATCACACGCCGATGGAGCTGCCGATCGTGCAGCCGTGGAAATGCCCGTATCACAACGGCCGCATGTGCATGGAAGTGATCCGCAGACTGGGAGAGTGAAAGCAGTGACTGCGTAATTGTGAAGGTACTGAACAGTTACACGACTGCTTTGTGAAACACCTGGAACCGGCCGGTGATTTTCGTGAGCAGATGAAAAATCAACGTGTCTGTGTCAGGCGGCAATCGGCCGATATTTATAGTGAACGACAAAATTCTTTTGTCATTCACTATAACTGATGCACACAGACGCGCATGGAATGGCTGCTTTGCAGCCTCGCGTCTGGCGCAAAGTAAAACGACTTACGTCGTTTACTATAATATGGGGAGAATAGCTATGATTCAGTACGACGAAGCACACCACATTTTTAAGCTGGATACACCGAATACCAGCTATATATTTGGTTTAACAGATGAGAGCTATCCGGGCCAGATTTATTATGGAAAAAAGATAGAGGATACCGATCTCGGCTATCTGCTGCGGGAGGATGAGCGGCCGCAGCCGCCGTCCGTTCTGCGGCGTGAGAAGGCGGGATATTTTGACTTTTACCCGATGGAGTATCCGTCCGCCGGGATCGGCGATGCCAGAGAGAGCTGCATCGGCATCCACACGATGGATGGGCAGGAAGGACTGGAGCTGCGGTATCGCTCCCATCAGATCTATGCCGGGAAAAAACCTCTGGAGGGGCTGCCTGCGACCTGGGACGCGGAGCCGGCCGGGACTTCAGAGACAGATCCCGACAGCTCAGATAAGACAACTGACAAAGAGGTACAGGCCGCAGACTGTAGCTGCAGCACTCTGGAGGTGACGCTGGAGGATGAGGTGACCGGCATTTGGGTGATCCTTTCCTATACGGCGTTTGAGGACACGGACGCGATCACAAGAAGTGTCCGCGTGGAAAACAAAGGAGAGCGGAGCATCTACCTGACGAAGGTGCTTTCCGCCTGCCTGCATGTGGAGCAGGAGAATCTGGAGGTGCTCACTCTGCCGGGTTCCTGGTCCAGAGAGCGGCAGATCCAGCGGCAGAAGCTCGGCTACGGCAGCATTGTGACGGAGTCGATCCGCGGCATTTCCAGCCACCAGGATCATCCGTTTATGGCTCTCGTCACAGAGAACTGCACGCAGACGACCGGTGATGTCTACGCGGTGAATTTCGTTTATTCGGGGAATTTTATCGCCAAAGCAATGCGGGATCAGTTTGACCAGACCCGTATGGTGATGGGGATTCATCCGGATCGTTTCTGCTGGAAGCTGGAGTCGGGAGAAAGCTTTCAGGCGCCGGAGGCGGTGCTGGTCTACTCGGACGAGGGACTTGGAAAGATGACGAGAGCCTTTCACAGCTTATATCGGAACCATCTGATCCGCGGCTACTGGAAAGACCGGCGGCGTCCGGTGCTGATCAATAACTGGGAAGCCACCTATTTTGATTTTGATACGGAGAAGCTGCTGGCTATCGCACGTGAGGCGGCGGAGCGCGGGATTGAGATGCTGGTCGTGGACGACGGCTGGTTCGGATATCGGAGCAATGACGACAGCAGCCTTGGCGACTGGCAGGTAAATGAGAAAAAGCTGCCCGGCGGATTTACTTATCTGGCGCAGGAGGTCAATAAGCTGGGCATGAAGCTGGGCATCTGGCTGGAGCCGGAGATGGTTTCGGAGGATTCCAACCTTTACCGGGCGCATCCGGACTGGGCGCTGCAGATGAACGGCCGGGAGCCGGGGCAGGCCCGCGCGCAGTATGTGCTGGATCTAAGCCGTCCGGAGGTTGCGGAGTATGTCTACGGGATGATCCGTGACGTCCTCTCTTCCGCGAATATTGAATATGTAAAATGGGATATGAACCGTCTGCTCTCGGATGTCGGCAATCTGACGCTGCCGTCTGACCGGCAGGGGGAGATCATGCACCGCTATATGCTGGCCGTCTACAGTCTGCAGGATCGTCTGACGAAAGATTTTCCGCAGCTGCTTTTGGAGAACTGCTGCTCCGGCGGCGGACGGTTTGATCCGGGCATGCTTTACTACAGCCCGCAGATCTGGTGCTCGGATGATACGGATGCCATCGAACGCCTGTCAATTCAGGAAGGCACGCAGCTGCTCTATCCCCTCTCCTGCATCGGTGCGCATGTATCGATCTGCCCGAATCATGGCACGGGCCGCGTGACACCGTTTGAGACAAGAGGAGTGGTGGCGCTCTCCGGCACGTTCGGCTATGAACTGGATATTACAAGACTCTCTGATGAGGAGAAAGATCAGATTCCGGGCCAGGTGGCGCATTATAAGCAATACAGTCATCTGATCCGCAATGGTGAGTATTACCGCATCGCTTCCTGGAGAGAGAATCATTTGTGTGACTGCTTCATGATTGTCTCGAAGAATCGGGCGGAAGCGCTGTGCACGTATGTTCAGGTACTTTCGCAGATCAACTGCAAGAGCCTCCGTATCCGCCTGCAGGGGCTGGATCCTGACGCGTTTTACAGCGTGACAGAGGTGACACTCGCAGCAGGCAGTGAGAATGAAGCGGCCGGGAAGCGATACCAGGGCGCGGCTCTGATGTATGCAGGGATTCTGATGCCGCGGGTGATGGGAGATTTTAAAGCCCGGCTGCTTTATATAAAGAGAATCTGAATTACCTTATAAAAACAATCACATTTGTGTTACAAGTATGATACAGTCATTTGTCGGTTTCCATGAAAAACTGTTTCAGATGGCTGTATCTTTTTGAAAAAAACAGGATTTTATGCGGAAACTCTATTGACAAATGCAGAGAGTGTTGTTATAGTAGTTAGCAAGAACTAACAGCAAAAAGATTAGACTAACTTGCAGAGCAATGGTTTTGATACAATGCGCGAATGTTCATCTGGCGCTCAAAAGAGCGCCTTTTTAAGGGAGAAAGGTTAGAGTATACTAACTGGGAGGCTCATATGAGTGTAGTGATTATAGGCGGTAACGAAGGAATGGTATGTCAGTACGAAGGAATCTGTAAGGACTACGGCTGTAAGGCAAAGGTTTTCGCGAAGGAAAACGGCGCGATCCGCAAAAAGCTCGGCAATCCGGATATGTTTATTTTGTTTGTAAACACGGTATCCCATAAGATGGTGAAAAGTACGCTTCAGGAAGCGAAGCGAAACAAAATCCCGGTGCTTCGCTGCCATTCAAGCAGTGCGTCGGCGCTGCAGGATCTGCTCAGTGAACATATCGCGTGAGAGGATGCTTGTACTCCGGCACGGATAAAATATGAAATTATGCAGATGATAAGAGCAGCAGATGGTCGGGAAAAAGCAAAACGGACAGAGCAGTTATGACGGTGGGAAGGTACGATGATCTTTAGAGACGGAGGCTGAAATCTATGGGAACGGAAGCAATCGGATATGCGCTCGGACAGCAGTGCGCGCCGGTGATAACCGGTGTCAAGCCGTCCAATCTTCTGATCGTGGAAAAAGGAAATCAGAATGGGTTAAGGCATGTGCTGAAAGGGACAGAGCTTTGTGTGCATCTTTTGCATTCCTCGGCGATAAAGGATTACTGGTTTTTATATGATCCGGACGCGCTGCGGGAGGTTCTGGCGGAACCGGAGAAAGGACAGTATCTGAAGGAATGCGGATATGCGGCGGACGACATGGGCAGAGTGCTTGAACGGCTGGCGGAACGTTTCCGGAATTACAAGCGGGGCGCCGATGCGTTTCCACATGAGATGGGAGTTCTTTTTGGGTATCCGCTGAACGATGTGAAGGGATTTATTGAGAATGGCGGTCAGAATTTTAAACGATCCGGTTATTGGAAGGTGTATGATGATGTGGCCTATGCGGACCGGATCTTTAACCTGTATGAGTCCGCCAAAAAGACAGCTCTGCAGCTTTGCGGCCGGGGATGGCGCATAGCCGATATCTGGAAATGTTTTCACACGGCGGAGCTTCGTTGGGAACCGGATCCGGTCTGAGAGGCGGGGACGCCGATGGACAGAAAAACGAGACTGGTAGTTCATGGCTTTGACAGTTCATCTGAACTGTCTGGGCTGACTATAAATTTTTTATTGGAGGATAGAAGAAATGGCAGAATTAAAAGTAGTATTCTGGAGCGGCTCGGGCAATACGGAATCCATGGCGGAAGCCATTGTAAAGGGGGCTAAGGAGGCAAAGGCAGTTTCCATGGAGGACATCACACCGGCGGATCTGGCGGACGAAAAGGTCTTTGCGCTCGGCTGCCCGGCGATGGGGGATGAGGAACTGGAAGAGACGATCGTCGAGCCGTTTGTGGCGGAGCTGGAGAAGAATGTGGCGGGAAAAACAATCGGCCTGTTTGGCTCTTATGGCTGGGGAGACGGAGAGTGGATGCGCCTCTGGGTGGAGCGTATGCAGAAAGCCGGCGCCACGGTCGTGGACGGAGAAGGCGTGATCTGCGCGGATGCTCCGGATGATGAGGCGGAACAGGTACTCGCCGCGCTGGGCGCGAAGCTTTCCGAAATGCTTTAAGGCGGGGCGGTTTTAACCGGAAAGACTCCTTATGCAGCTTAAAGCTGCGCGAACGATAACTGTATGCATAGAAAAAGACGCGCTGTCCTTTTGGACAGCGCGTCTTTTTCCATGCACAGATGCGCGCAAAGAAATCCTCCAGCTTACGCTGGACGCGCATCGCGCAGGCGAGCAGGGAAAAACGCCCTGCTCGATTGGCGAACATATTCTTAAAGCTTTACCACGTTAGCAGCCTGCATTCCGCGAGCGCCTTCTGTCAAATCATAAGAAACTGCCTGGCCTTCTTCGAGGGTCTTAAAGCCTTCGCCCTGGATTGCAGAAAAATGTACGAATACATCAGAACCGTTCTCACCGGTAATAAAGCCATAACCTTTTTCTGCGTTGAACCATTTTACTGTACCCTTATTCATGATGGTACCTCCTAAAAATATTGCTTTGAACATGTAACCGGAAAAAAATTTCACTAACTGTTATAGACTACAAGGGGTTTCATTTCATAATCTATAAAAGTTAGTGAAATTTTATCCTGTCAATCCTTTAGCACTGCTCATTATAGCACAATATGAGGTGCTGTCAAGCCAAAAGACAGAAAATTTTATTCTGTCTCATCTTCGTCCGCTGCTTCTGTATCTTCTTCGATGCTCTCTTCTTCAGCGCTCTCATCTTCGGCATCCATTTCTTCCAGGTCTTCTTCATCGAAAGCTTCATCATCGAGATCTTCCGCTTCCTCATCGGTCAGCACCATCTCATCATAGGAAGCAGTGGTGATATTGGCAGTGCTGTAGAGAAGCTCTGTAGCCTGGGATTCGTACAGACTCCATACGAGATAAGAGCGGACCATGTCGGCTTCAAAATCCGCGGCGGAATCATAACCGTAATATTCGGCATATTCCTCTACGTAGGCAACATAATCTTCTTCAGTCACCTCAATGTCATTTTCCTCGCAGATATAGCTGACCAGCAGACGGCGCTCAGCCATATCCTCAACCTCTTCTTCGAACTCCTCCTGCGTCATTTCAAAATCTTCGTACAGTTTCTCCAGGATCTTTTCCTCGTACTCCTCCTGTGTGATCTCCTGTGCTTCGAGCTCTTCATCCTCCTCATCGGTATCAAGGAAGAACACATAGCTTTCGATGTTTTCCTCGTAGCAGGCGTCGTACAGATCGTCGGGAATTTCAGAAACCTCGCATTCCGCGAGCGCGGCCGTGATCAGTTCTTCCAGAACATCCGCATAGGTGTATTCCTCGTATTCCGCCACCAGTTCCTCGCGTACTGCCTCCTCGTATTCTTCCATGGTGGAATAGTCGGTATTCTCCGCTACAAAATCATCGTCGTATTCCGGCGTGGACACTTCACAGATACTGTCTATGTAGGCTTCAAAATCGACGGTCTGACCGACCCAGGTATCGTCAATCAGCATTTCTTCCGCATCTGCCGCATCAAATGTGATGCTGAATTTTATCACATCCGCAGCTGACGCACCGATCAGAGCCTCATCAAATTCTTCTCCGTAATCTGCGTCGCCGAGATAAAAATAAGTTTCTTCGGAATCGGCATCATCGGAACCTTCGACAGACGAAATCAGTGTCAGGTAAACCGTATCGCCGTATTCGGCAGCCCGATCCACAACAGTTTCTTCAATATACATATCGAGTTCAGAGTCGATCTCTTCCTGAACGTCTTCATCCGTGATTGTATAGGTGTACTGCGTCACCTCCAGACCATCCAGATTGCCGACGGTGATATACTCTGACGCGTTTTCCACCAGATAATCTGACGGAGTGATTGCCGCAAGCTCTCCCTCTTCGGTCGCGGCTTCCGTTTCTGTTTCAGCGGGCGCTTCCGTCTCCGTAGTCTCTGAGCTGCCATTGCCGCAGGCAGAGAGCATCAGTGCTGCGGTCAGACCCATGAGGATCAGAAATGATTTTCGCTTCATAATTTTATATTCCCCTTTTCTATTTATGATTGTAACTGTACTGTGCCTTCAACAGGTATATCAGGCAATTGTTTTTATGATCAGTACCGGGCTGTGATGAATACTTAAATGTCGGTATGATACAATTATTACAGGTACTATAACATTGAAATTCGGCAAAGTAAACAACATTTCCGGAAGAGACACACTTTTTTCACTTTTGACTTTTCAGAAAAAAAGGGTTGTGATAAGATAGGAAAGAAAATGAAAAGATCGTGACGGCAAAAACAGGAGGCAGCATGGCGTTTATTGAGATTCCCCCAAAAGCGGGGCGGATTCTTCGAATTTTACATGAAAACGGATATGAGGCGTATGTGGTAGGCGGCTGCGTGCGGGATTCTCTGCTCGGAAGAAAGCCTCAGGACTGGGACATTACGACTTCTGCATCGCCTGCGCAGGTAAAACAGCTGTTTGCGCATACGGTGGATACGGGCATTCAGCACGGCACAGTGACGGTCCTTGAGGACCATGAGGGATTTGAGGTCACGACCTATCGGATCGACGGCGACTATGAGGACGGGAGACACCCGAAGCAGGTGACATTTACGTCCAGTCTTACGGAAGATTTAAAAAGACGTGATTTTACGATCAACGCGATGGCATATTCGCCGGAGAGCGGACTTGTGGACGAGTTCGGCGGGATGAAGGATCTGAAAGAGCGGATGATCCGCTGTGTGGGCCGTCCTCAGGAACGCTTCGGAGAGGATGCGCTGCGGATGCTCCGGGCGGTACGCTTTGCCGCACAGCTCGGATTTGAACTGGCGGACGGCGTCAAAGGCGCGATTCATGAGATGGCGGAGAATCTGCGGCTGGTGAGTGCGGAGCGGATTCAGACGGAGCTTGTCAAGCTGGTGGTTTCGCCGAGACCGCACTGGCTGCGGCTGGCGTATGAGTGCGGGATTACGGCTGTGATCCTGCCGGAATTTGACCGGATCATGGTGCAGAGGCAGAACAATCCGCATCACGCGTACACGACCGGAGAGCATACCCTTGTTGCTATGCAGAACATTCCGGCGGACAGGGTACTGCGGCTGACCATGCTGTTTCACGATATGGGCAAGCCGGAGGTATTTGAGACGGATGAGGCCGGGATTGACCATTTTCACGGACACGCGGCGTACAGTGAGGTGAAAGCAAGGGAGATCATGCGCCGTCTGAAGTTTGACAATGAGACGACGCGGCAGGTCTGCACACTGGTGCGCTGCCATTCGCGTTATCCGAAGCTGGGGGCATATGATGTGCGCCTTTCTGCTTATGAGATCGGCGGACGGGAACTGTTTGAACAGTTTCTTCTTGTGAAACGGGCGGATATCCTGGCGCAGCATCCGGACGTGATCGGGCAGAAGCTGGATTATCTGAGGGAAGTGGAGCGTATCTGGCAGGATGTGAAGGATCATGAGGACTGCCTGTCGCTTGGCGAGCTGGCAATCTCGGGAAGAGATCTGATCGCGGACGGAAGGAAGCCGGGCCCCGGGATCGGGGAGACATTACACGCGCTTCTGATGGAAGTGCTGCGATACCCTGAGCGGAATACGAAAGAATATCTGCTGGCCATGAGTCGGGAGCGGTGATACGCATGGATGTGAAAGATATTTTATGACATGCACGGGTGTGAAAGATATTTTATGATACGCACGGAACACAGGACGTGCTTTCCGGGGAAAACGTGCGGTGAGAGATTAAAACAGGAATAGAGAAAAGGAATAGAGGAAAGAGGAGACAACATGAAAAAGACATCGGTGCGCAGTTCTCTGACTTTATTGTTGACTGCGATGATCTGGGGCGTGGCGTTTGTGGCACAGAGCGTCGGCATGGATTATGTAGAGCCGTTTACATTCAGTTTTACGCGCTGCATCTTAGGCGGACTGGTGCTGATCCCGTGCATCGCGCTGATGGACCGGCAGAAGACGCGGCAGGAGCGGGAACAGATAAAAGCGAACCGTCGTACACTTCTGGATGGAGAGCCGCGCCGTTCAGAATTGCCTGACGGCAATGGCGCGGCCTGCGTCCGGCATGAAAGGCGATGCCGGACAATGGTCGGCGGTGTCTGCTGCGGCATTGCCCTCTGCGTGGCTTCGAATCTGCAGCAGATCGGGATTCAGTATACGACCGTCGGCAAGGCCGGATTCATCACGGCTCTGTATATTGTGCTGGTGCCGGTGATTGAGATTTTCCTTGGGAAAAAATCGGGTATCAGGACCTGGATCAGCGTCGTGATCGCGGTGGCGGGACTTTATCTGCTGTGCATCACGGACGGTTTTTCCATAGGCACCGGCGACATATTGATTCTTCTGTGCGCGCTTGCATTTTCTGTACATATTTTGATCATTGATTATTTTTCCCCGAAGGTAGACGGGGTGCGCATGTCATGCATACAGTTTTTTGTCTGCGGAATTCTTTCCGGGATAGCGATGCTGATCTTTGAGACGCCGTCCGTCAGTGCGGTCATACAGGCCTGGCTGCCCATCGGCTATGCCGGCATCCTCTCCTGCGGCGTGGCGTACACCCTTCAGATCATCGGCCAGAAAGGGACGGATCCGACCGTCGCTTCTCTGATCCTCAGCCTGGAGTCGGTGGTCTCCGTGCTCTCCGGCTGGCTGATCCTGCACCAGAGCTTAAGCAGAAAAGAGCTTCTGGGCTGTGTGCTGATGTTCCTGGCGATCATTCTGGTGCAGCTGCCGCAGAAGGAGACAGAACCACAGGCAGAATAACGATGACGGAAAGGGGCAATCCCGACATGGACACAAAGAAAAATACAAAAGAGGCTTCAAAGAAAACGATTGGTATCCTCTGTGCGCTGACCGGCGGTATGCTCTGGGGCATCTCCGGCGTGTGCGGCCAGTACCTGTTTCAGAATAAAGGCGTGACGGCGACGTGGCTGGTGCCGATCCGGCTTACCAGCGCCGGATTGTTTTTACTGCTGTATTTTTTGCTCCGCGACCATAAAAGGGCGCTGTCTGTATGGAAGGAAAAGCGCAATGCGAAGGACATTCTGGTGTATGCGATCGCGGGTATGATGCTCTGCCAGTATTCGTATTTTCAGACCATTGAGTGGTCGAACGCGGGGACCGCGACTGTGATCCAGTATTTAGGTCCCGCAATGACGGTCGTATATATCTGCATATCCGAGCGGCAGCGGCCGAAGAGGAAGGAAATCCTTGCGGTGCTGCTTGCACTTTGCGGCATTTTTCTGATCGCGACACACGGAAAGCCCGGGTCGCTTGCCCTCTCCGGGCGCGCGCTGGGCATGGGATTGTTGTCCGCTGTTGGCCTGGTGATCTACACGATAAAGCCGAGACGGCTGCTTGCGCAGTTTCCTTCACCGCTGGTTCTGGCGTGGGGAATGCTCATCGGAGGGATCGTACTCTCGGCGGTCATGCGTCCGTGGAACCATATGCCGCAGATTGATGCGGAATTGATCGGCGTGCTGCTTGTGATCATCTGCCTTGGCACGATGACGAGCTTTTCCCTTTACCTGCACAGCGTCAGCCTGATCGGACCGGTGCAGGCGGGACTGTACGCCTGTATAGAGCCGGTGGCGGCGACGGTATTTTCTGTGATCTGGATGAAGGAAACGTTTGTGGCGATCGACCTGCTGGGGTTTGTACTGATCATAGCGACGGTGTTTGTGCTGGCAGCGCCGGAAAAGGAGTGACAGGAACGGAACGGTTACAGGAATTTACGAAAGTGCGGTCTTTAATAAGGAAATGAAATCATCGGGAGTGAGTCAGGTAAACTGCTGCACACTCTGCCCGCGCAGATGCGGTGCGGAGCGCGAAAATGGGCAAAAGGGACGCTGCCATGCGGATGATAAAATACGGGTAGCGCGCGCGGCGCTGCATTACTGGGAGGAACCGTGCATATCGGGGACGGCATCCGGCTGCACCGCTTATGCAGAAAACGCTGCGCGTTTGGGCGGCTCTGGGGCGGTGTTTTTTTCGGGCTGCCCATTAGGCTGCATTTATTGTCAGAACCGCGCGATCTCCCGCGGACAGGCGGGAAAGGCGATATCCATGGAGCGCCTGGCGGAGATTTTTCTGGAACTGGAGGCGCAGGGAGCGCTCAATATCAATCTTGTGACGGCAGGACACTACGCGCCGCAGGTCTGTACCGCGCTGCGGCTGGCTAAGGATCAGGGCCTTTCGCTGCCGGTGGTCTGGAACAGCAGCGGCTATGAGACGGTGGAAACACTGCGCATGCTGGAGGGACTGGTAGATATTTATCTGCCGGATCTGAAATACCTGGATCCTGCGCTGGCAAAATTATATTCTCACGCGGAGGATTATCCGGAGGCCGCGAAGGCGGCCATTCGTGAGATGGTGCGCCAGCAGCCACGGCCGCGGTTTGCAAAAGAAAACATTGAAGGTGCGGAAGCTTCGGAAGATGGGAAAACTGCAAACCGGACAAAAATTGCAAAGGATACGAATATCATAGATGATGCGAAAGGTATGGATGATGCCGAAGACGGTGAGTGCCTGATGAAAGCCGGGGTGATCGTGCGGCATTTGCTGCTTCCGGGACATGTGCGGGAGGCAAAGCATGTGGTATCTTATCTTCATGAGACATACGGGGATCAGATCTATATCAGTCTGATGAACCAGTATACGCCGCCTGCGGATATTTTTGCGAAAACCTGTCCGAAGACAGGAAACGCTGATAAGGCTGGTGACTTTGCTCATACAGAAAATACTGCGCGGCTGAGTGCTGCTCTTGAACTTTTAAGACGCCCGGTCACAAAGCGGGAATATGAGCGGCTTCTGGATTATGCGGTGCAGATCGGTGTCACGCAGGGATTTTTTCAGGAGGGCGGCACTGCGGCCGAGAGTTTTATCCCGGCGTTCGACGGGACAGGAGTCACGAAACCGGCCTCATGAAAAAGAGAAGAGCAGTTCGTGCGGAAAGTGTGTGGGGGAGATAACTGTTCAGTACAGTTACTGTGGAAGATTCCATCAGAAAGGAGAACGGATGCTTCATGGAAGAATTACACAATCACACGGAAAACGCGGAAAAATTCAAAGGCGCGCTTGATGAGACTGCCAGCATTTATCAGCAGCGGGAAGTAAAGAGCGGCCGGGAGCAGATGGCTGCGCTGCACGGAAAGGAAAAAAGAGAGTTTTTCAGAGAGTATTACGGGAAAAAACTGCTGGCGGCAGTGGTGATTGCTGTCGTGGTACTCTATTTTATTTATAATTATGTGACAACGCCGGAAAATGCGCTCAACATCCTCGCGGTGAATGCATCGGAGGAAGGGAATGAGGAATACGAAGAGACGTATTTTTTGGATTTTCTGGAGCAGAACGGGGTCGATGCCTCCCGATATGTGGTCAATGCGAACCGTTCAGTCAATGTGGATGCCAACTCGGAAGACTCTTTTAATACAAGCAGTGTGGAGACGATCGTAACCCTGTTTACGGCACAGGAGGTCGATTTGTTTTTTGCAGACAATGATTATTTCCTCTCTATGGCAGCGCTGGATTATATGGAAAACCTGGAAGATTACCTGACAGAGGAAGAAATTGCCGCTCTGGACGAGGATGACCTGATCTATGTGACGGTGCAGGAAAGTGACGATGAATATGAGATGGAGAAGGATCCGGACTCCAATGCCGGCGAAACGATTCTGGCTGGGATTCGTCTTTCACAGGAAGAGGGCTGGCTTAAGGAGATGAACTGGTATCCGGATGGATTTGATGTAATTGTCGGGATTCCGCTTTCTGTCAAAAACGAGGATCTCGCGCTCAAAATGTTCAGAGAAATCTTGTCTTATGGGGAATGAGCCGCGGGGGCACTGCTGACGTTCAGGGGAGCGATTCCTTCTCCGCTTCGGCCGGAGCTCTGCGTAGGATGGGGGTGAAAATATGCCGAAAACAGTAAAGCTTTCTGATATTGCCGCAAGGGCCGGCGTCAGTACGGTCACTGTATCTAAGGCGCTTTCTGATAAAAAGGGCGTCAGCCGGGAAATGCGTACGAAGATTAAGACGATTGCGGAAGAGATGGGCTATCAGACGCCGTCCGCCGTGAAAAAGAAAAGCCAGATGCGCAGCTATATCTTCGGGATCCTGATCGCGGAGCACTTTCTCGGAAAATATGATTCCTTTTACTGGCAGATGTATCAGGATGTGACGACGAAGGCGGTCGCGGAGGGCAGCTTTACGCTGCTGGAGCTTGTTTCCGCGGAGGCGGAGGAGCAGATGGTTTTGCCTAAGCTTTCTGTGGAGAAGCGCGTGAATGGCATTATTATCATCGGGGAGCTTAAAAAAGGGTATCTGGAACGCCTGAAGAAAGAATGCGAGGTGCCGGTGGTCTATCTGGATTTTTATGATGGGACGCCGGACTGCGACGCCGTAATCTCGAACGGATATCACGGCATGTATGCGCTGACCAATCATCTGTTTGATCTGGGGCATCGCCGCATCGCGTTTGTCGGGAATCTGCTTGCCACAAAGAGCATCACCGACCGCTATTTTGGATATCGGCATGCGCTGCTTGAGCATGGTGTGGAGATGGAGCCGGACTGGCTGATCGGAGACCGGGATCCGAAGACAGGCAACATGGATGAGGAACAGATGCAGCGCTTTCCGAAGGAAATGCCGACCGCGCTGGTATGCAACTGCGATCTGACGGCGGCCACCATGATCCGCATTCTGGAGGAACGCGGCCTGCATGTCCCGCAGGATATTTCCGTTGTCGGCTTTGACAATTTCCTGTATCCCTGGCTTTGCCGGACGGCGATCACGACCTATGAGCCGAACAGCAAAGCGATGGTGGCAAAGGCGCTCGAAAAGCTGATTCGTAAAATTGAGGATGCCGGCTATCAGCCCGGAGTCTTTACTGCGGACGGGCATCTGGTTTATGGGGAGAGTGCAGCCCGCATACCGTTGCCGGAGCATTCTTTTTAAAAAGCATGGGAGTCACTCCGGTGCTTTTTTTGAACAGATTGATAAAATGATTGGTGTTTTCGATTCCCACCGCGTTGCCGACCTCGTATACCCGCATATTGGTGGAAAGCAGCAGATCTTTGGCGGCTTTCATGCGGCGGGCATTCAGGTAGCGGAGCGGCGGCATTCCGTAATAATGGGAAAATTCCCGGCAAAGCCGTTCCTTTCGGATGGAAAACCGGATCTCAAATTCTTCCAGATGAAGAGGAACCTGATAGGACTGGTCGAAGGTCTCCTTCATTTCCCGGATGTAGTCCGGGACAAATTCTGCGGCACGGTTGTCCGTCAGGATCAGGCTGCAGAACTCGGAAAGTATGCTGATGATCCATTTCGAAGCACTGACAGATGCCAGAACGGAGCGAATCGGAACGAGCTGCAGAAGCTGACGGAAGGCGTACTCGATATCAGAAGAAAGGGGCAGGGAAAGCAGGGGGGGAGTCTGGGCGTTCAGAAGGTCATAATATGCTGCCGCCTCATCTGACCGCAGAAAAAACATGGCACAGTCCATCTCCGGCGGCGCGATCCGAAGCTGAAGGGACTCTTCGCTCTCACAGTTGAGAAACAGGACAGATCTTTCCGACAAGAACAGAGAACTGCCCTGCCGGAGCAGCGTACCGCTTCCGGAAAAAACACAGAGAAGCAGAAAGCAGGGGAGCGAATCCGAACGGAGCTGTGTAGTGGAACTCAGACGGAACCTTCCCCCGTAATACATTCCGGGCATATGATCATTCAGAAGCCAGTGTTCTTTTTCAAAGAATGACAGGACTGATTCATAGTGAAAAAGCCTCTCCGGAGCCTCTTCCGGCGGGGGCATGATCTGATTTACCGTATCCATCTGTGTGGTTCTCCTTTATTTTTGGTCCGACATGTTATTCATGTCGGATGCAGGCCACGCCTCGCCGTAAGGCGATTCTGAATGGCGCGGCTCTCCTTTATCTTGTTCAGAGTCTCCATAATTATATATCCGTTTCCGCAGAAAGACAAGAAAGAGTAATTTTAAGTAATTAAATTAACTAAAATAAATTAATTTAATTAACTGAAACGAAAAACATGGGTTAACATGTACAAAAATTAAATCCAAAATTTGTAAAAAACATATAAAATGACGTGGAAAACAAAAACGATTGATAAAAAGCCAAAAATGAATGATGTACAAAATAGAAGAAATTCCTATAATGTGGCTATGTTATCGAAACAGATTTCATAATAATAAGGAGGACAACACTATGAAATTAAAGAAAGCACTTGCCGTTGTTATGGCGGTATCCATGGCAGCTTCCCTGTCACTGGTGGCATCTGCGGAAGAAGGCGGCATTCCGGCTTACGGCGATATCGTACTTGGTGAGGATTACACGGATCTGGAAGCTACCATCACATTTCTGAATCATAAGACAGACCGTGCGGAAGACGGCACAATGGATTCGCTGATCGCGGCATTCAATGAAGTATATCCGAACATCACAGTGGAAGCGACTGCTGTTACGGATTATCCAGAGGATGCTCTGCTTCGTTTGTCCGCAGGCGACTGGGGTGACATCATGTTCATCCCGGCAATCGATAAGAGCGAGCTCTCCACCTATTATTATGCATACGGCACAGTGGAAGAGATGAGTGAGGAGATCAACTTTGCAAATCAGTGGGCATATGACGGACTCAGCTATGGTATTCCTTACATGGGCAATGCACAGGGTATCGTTTACAACAAGGCAGTCTTTGAGGCGGCAGGTGTGACAGAGCTTCCGACTACTCCGGATGAGTTCATCGCGGCTCTGCAGGCGATTTCAGACAACACAGACGCAATCCCGCTTTACACGAACTACGCGGCAGGCTGGACGATGGGTGCGTGGGATGCTTACATCGGTATCGTATCGAACGGTGATGCAACCTATCTGAATCAGAAGTTTGCTCATGACGCAGATCCGTTCTCGGATAATGGCGATGGTACAGGCATCTATGCTCTGTATAAGATTCTTTATGACGCAGTTGCGAATGGTCTCATTGAGGACGACTACACCACGACTGACTGGGAAGGCTGCAAGGGCATGATCAACAACGGCGAGATCGGCTGCATGGTACTTGGTTCCTGGGCATACGCGCAGATGGTTGAGGCCGGCGACAACGGTGACGACATTGGCTATATGCCGTTCCCGATGACAGTAGATGGTACACAGTACGCTCTGGCGGGCGGCGACTACTGCTACGCGATCAACGTAAACAGCTCCGAGACCAATATCACGGCTTCTCTCGTATTTATCAAGTGGATGACCGAGGAGTCTGGCTGGTGTGAGCTGGAGGGCGGCTATCCGGTAGATAAGGACGGTGCGCTTCCGGATATGTATACAGCATTTGACGGCTGCACGATCCTCTCTGACGAAGCGGCTCTGGAAGGTGAGGAGACTCTCCTTGACGACATCAACAGCGAGTCTGAGCTTTCTTTCAACGCTGGCGGCAACAGCAAGGTTCAGAGAATTGTAGAGTCCGCATTCACTGGCGCTGAGACCTTAGACGAGATCATGGCTGACTGGACCGCAGCGTGGAACGATGCACAGGATTACCTCGGCATCGAGACGACTACTTACTAAAATGAAATAAAAACCGTTCGGGTAATTGCTGCTGCATGCAGGAGCGGTTCGTGACTGCCTGATCTGCTGCGGTTCCGGATGGTTATGATGAGAAAAAGTGAGCCAGAGGGGAGATTCTCTCTGGCTCCTTTACTGACAGGCAGGGCCGGGCGATGTGCTTTTATACATACAGATACACCCGGCAGTATTTTACAGAAAAACATGCTGTGATGATGTGACGATTCGGGAAGGAGGAATATCTGTGGCGGGGACAGTTGCTGCAAGGAAAAAGAAAAAACACACATTTAAAGAATGGATGCGCAGCAGAGACGGCCAGCAGGTGCAGGTGATGATCGCCTTTATGACGATTCCGCTGCTGCTCTTATTTGTGTTTACATATCTGCCGTTTGGCGAGATGTTTCAGTTCAGTTTTTATAATATGAAATACATAGGAACGAGAACCTGGGTCGGATTGAAGAACTATATCCGTGTGTTCCAGAGAGACGATTGCTTCGGCGCACTGAAGCTGAGCCTTTATTACATGGGAGGTTCTATCGTACAGCTGGTGCTGGCCCTCTATCTGGCGACAATCTTAAGTTTTAAGGTAAAGGGCGGAAAGCTGTTTAAAGGCTTTATGTTTTTCCCGTATCTGATCAATGGTATCGCGATCGGTTTTATTTTTAAATTTTTCTATACCAGAGGCTATGTGTTCGATACCGTGCTGCAGTGGTGCGGTTTTGATCTGGAGAATCTGCCGTACTGGCTGCGTGACCAGAGGATCAATAACATTTCGCTGGTGGCGACCTCTGTATGGCGCTATTTCGGACAGAACATGGTGTTGTTTATCGGAGCGATCATGTCCGTGGACAATACGCTCTATGAAGCGGCGGAACTGGATGGCGCGAACAAATTCCAGCAGTTCCGTTATGTCATACTTCCGAGCATCAGTACGATCGTCACGCTGAATGTGATCTTGTCAATCACAGGTTCCTTAAGCGCATTTGAGCCGTCATATGTTATCACAAGCGGTGCAAACGGTACGGCGACGTACTTTGTAGTCATGCATGAGATCGCGCATACACAGCAAAAGGTAGGTCTGGCGTCCGCGATGGCGATGGTTCTTCTGGCAATCATCCTGTTCGCGACCCTGCTGCAGAAGCTGTTCTTTAAGTATGTGTTCCGAAACAGTGAGGATGAGGATCCGAATGCCGCCAAAAAGCGGGACAAACAGGCGGCGCGTGCTGCAAAGCGTAGCGCAAAAGCAAAGAATTAGGAGGACAGGAAAATGAGTGCTGCAAAAAAAATAGAGAGTGGCGTTCTCACATTTCTGAAATATTTTTCACTGGTATTTTTCTCCTTTGTCGCGATTTTGCCGGTCGTCTCCTGCGTGGTCACTGCGTTTAAGACCGAGACGGAATACCAGCAGACGAATGTCATGACACTGCCGGAAAGCTGGCTGTATTTTGGCAACTTTACAGAAGCATTCCAGAAAGCGAATATGGGGCGGGCGTTTTTCAACTCCGTGCTCATTCTGGTCTGCGTACTGATCGCCTCCGTATTTATCGGAACACAGCTGGCGTATGTGCTGAACCGGTTCAAATTCCCGTTCAACAATCTGATCCGGAATCTGTTCCTGTTTGCCTCCCTGCTTCCGGGTGTGGCGATGCAGGTGTCCCTGTATCAGATCATGGGTAATTTGGGATTTATCAATACTCTTTATGGGTATATTATCATGATGTGCGGAACCGATGTCATTTCGATTTATATATATATTCAGTTTTTCGAGAATATTGATATCTCACTGGATGAGTCGGCGATCGTGGATGGAGCATCGCTCTTTACGATTTTTTACAAGATCCATCTGCCGCTCTTAAAACCGGCCATCGTGACTGCCTGCATCTTAAAAGGCGTGGGCACCTACAACGAATACTATTCGGCAAACCTGTATCTGCAGGATAAGACGAGGCTGGGAACGATGGCGACCTCGCTTTACACTTTTGTGGGTCCGCTCGGCAGCAAGTATAATCTGATCTGCGCGGGCGTGATCATCTCGCTTCTGCCGGCATTGATCCTGTTTATTTTCTGTCAGGATCAGATCTACAGCGGTCTGACCGCCGGATCTGTCAAGGGATGATGAAGCAGGTGCCTGAACACACTCTCTGTTGAAAAGCAGGTGAGCTAAGGGAGGACCGGACGGTAATTGGAAATGTGATCGGAAATGTGTTCAGACAGGCAGGTGGAATGCCGGAGCAATCGAAAACGTAAGGAAAGAGAAGGAAAAACATCATGTATATTTCACCGGACCATGAGCTGCTGCAGTACAGCGGCAGGATCGATTTTGAGGAGCCAAAAGCTCCGGTGTTTGTATTTCCGTGCAGCAGTGTCGCCCTGCGTTTTAACGTACAGGGCGGCGCTGACCGTGCGGGAGCCGATTCAGGTACGGGCGCTGCCGTGCTTGTGACTGTGACAAATAAAAATGCATATTGCGATAATTATCTGGGCTATATTCTCGATGGAAAGCAGGGGAAGTTCCGGATTGATAACACGGAACAGCAGACCTATACGGTCGTAGAAAATCTGGCACCGGGTGAGCACAGCCTGCTGCTGTTCAAGCGTATGGATTCCTGCCATACGTTTACTCTGCACGGAATAGAAATTCAGGGCGCGATGGAAACGTCCCCTCACGTGCGTTCGGCGGCAGATCGCGCCGACCATGCAAAAAACGCTTCGCGTTTAGTCGGCGCTATAGAACTGCTGCCGTGCCCGCCGAAGCCGGAGCGTCGGATCGAGGTCTATGGCGACAGCGTTTCGGCAGGTGAGGTAGCTGAGGCGGTGGACTATGTTGGCAAGCCGGATCCTGAATGGCACAATGGAGAATTTTCCAACAGCTGGTATTCCTATTCGTGGATCACGGCGCGGAAGCTGAATGCGGAGATTCATGACATTGCGCAGGGCGGTGTGGCGCTCATTGACGGTATTGGCTGGTACAACGACACGGACTATGTCGGGATGGAGAGTGTGTACGACAAGCTCCGCTACAGCCCGGCGCTGGGTGTGATGAAGCCCTGGGATTTTTCCCTCTGGACGCCGCAGGTCGTGGTCATCGCGGTCGGACAGAACGACAGCCATCCCTATGATTTTATGAAGGAAGAGTATGAGGGTGCGCAGGCCGCGCACTGGCGGGAATGCTATGGCGCGTTTGTGCGCCGCATCAGAGAGCTCTACCCGGATGCTGAGGTCATACTCGCGACAACGATTCTGGAGCATGACAAAAGCTGGGATCTCGCGATCGATGCGGTATGCAAAGCCCTGAATGATCCGAAGGTGCATCATTTCTTATATAAGAGGAACGGCGCCGGGACGCCGGGGCACATCCGGGTTCCGGAAGCGGAAGAGATGGCGGAGGAACTGGCGGGCTATATCAACTCATTGGAGATTCCGTGGTAATATGTTTGATAATTCTGGTGGCTGCCGGATCGGGAGTCTGGCTCAGCTGCCGCCAGAATCCATGATAATTTCTGCATTATGAGGGAGAAGAATTATGTACGACATCAACAGAGAAGCAGGAATCGTAAATCGCGGAAATGAGGAGCGCCTTGAGGCAGTTATGCGGCGCGCGGCCGCAGGAGAGCGGCTGACGGTCGGCTTTATCGGGGGATCCATTACCAATGGTTCGCTTTCGAGTACGCCGCAGACCTGTTACGCGTATCTCGTGTACTCCTGGTGGAAGGAGACGTTTCCGAAAGCGGATTTCACGTATGTGAATGCCGGCATCGGAGCGACAGATTCGCAGTATGGTGCGGCGAGAGTAGAGGAACATCTGTTACAGTATAAGCCGGATGTCGTATTCATTGAGTTTTCGGTCAATGATGAGAGCACGGAGCATTTCCTTGAGACCTATGAGGGTCTGGTCAGACGGGTTCTTTTCAATGAATGCGCTCCGGCCGTAATCCTGATTCATAATGTCTGCTATGACAATGGTGCGAGCGCGCAGCTGCAGCACGCAAAGGTGGGACGGCATTACGGTCTGCCGAGTGTCAGTATGCAGAGCTCGATTTATCCGGAACTGCTCGCCGGGCGCATTCCGAACCGTGAGATCACGCCGGACGACCTGCACCCGAACGATGCCGGACACGAGCTGGTAGCTTCGGTGATCACGTACTATCTGGAAACGGTGCGGATGAAAACGCTCGCAGAGGCGGGAGAGCGAAACCCGATGGAAAGCCATATTGATCATGCGGGAAATGGTTCGAATTGTGTTGAACAGAGCCAGAATGACAGCAAAAGCATGGTTCCTGCAACAGATGTACAGCCTGCTCCTTTGACAGCGAACACGTATGAGCTCAGCGTACGTTACAGCAACAGAAATTATACTCCTGCAGAGGTGGAAGGCTTCACTGCTGATCTGTGTCCGCAGAGCGATATTACAGACAATTTTAAAAACGGCTGGGAATCTTCTTTACAGGGCGCGCATATGACATTCGAACTGGAAGGCACCGGTGTGGCCGTGCAGTTCCGGCGCTCGGTGCAAAAGCCCGCTCCGATCGCGGAGATCATTGTGGATGGAGACCCTGCGACGCGGAGGCTGCTGGATGCAAACTTTGATGAGACCTGGGGGGATAAGCTGGAACTTCTGACAGTTACCGAGCACATGCCAAAAGGGATCCACCGGGTGGAAGTGCGGCTGGTGGAAGCGCAGGAGGCGGTGGTGCCGTTTTACCTGAATGCGATCATTATGGCGGATTAAGGAAAGCTGCCGATATATAACGGAAATGAAAGGCGGGCGTTCTTCCGGAAGGATGGAAGCGCCCGCTTTGCCCGTTTTGCGAATCGTTTGCGCTTAGATACCGTATTCCTTTAGTAACTTTCGTTGGTAAGATTCATCTGCTATCGATTTTTTTAAATCATCAAATCGATTATTATTCAGAAGATTTTTATTCAACTGATTCACTTTGTTCATCCCATTTTCTTCCTGCTTACGCATCTTATCAGCAAAAAGTTCTTCTAATGCTTCACATAACATATCATCATCTCCTCTCGATAATTTATTGGCCCGAATAAGGGTATTCATATATGTCTGGTAATCTGCTTCATTTTCATGCTGCCTGTAAGCGGCAGCCACTCGCTGAAGAGAATCCGTAGGCAGAGAGTTTGTCAAAGACTGCAGCCACAGATATTCTTCTCCGGTCAGCTGTGAAGTGACGACTAATTGTGTGGGTATCATTTCTGTATTGATATAATACAGCCCTGGAAGCATTTTTTCAAGAGAATTTTGGGAACCTTTATGCGCCGGATGCAAATTTTTCCTTTTTAAATGATTCCATAGCTTTTGCGGAAAAGAATGTGAAATCAGTGTCAGGGAAGTATCTTCAAGAATTTTATCTGAATGAAAATGCGTTGGAAAACTGTAAATGTATGAAAGTGATTTATAATAGTTCTGGATACCAAGTGAATCGCCGGGTCCCTTGTATTCGATGAGATTGTATTTTCGAAAAATCCGGCCGATGAGAGAAGCGATGCTACGACTGTTATCTGCTTTGGTGATAAGCAGATCACCCCGTCTCTGGCCTGTGTTTAATACAATTTCAGACTGATAACTCAGTATATCCTGATAATCAGCCAGTTCGATTTTCATGGCCGATACGATTGCGGAATGCCAGTTGATACGGCAATCGGTCAAACAGTAAAATCCTCCTTTCGGTTTTTGAAATGTTTTAAGTGACGCTATGTATTTCGGGTTTATCTTTGGTATCTGCCAGAAAACGCATGTAGTTACTGGAAATATCTGCGAACTGAGAATAAATGACACCAAGAATATAACATAAACATATAATAAAGTCAACATAAACCAAATAAGAAAAACAAATAATATATTAATATTTCAGAAACGTAATTATAACTTCTCAAATATTCTTCAAAAAAAGACAAAAGTCCTTGCCATACGGACATAAAAGGTATAAAATAGGGAACAGATTTGGTCTTTGCCGGAAAGGTGAAGCCAATGATAATTAAATTAAAGAAAGAGGAGGAAATGAACTATGAAAAAATTAGCAGCAGCTCTGATCTGTGCGACGATGTGCCTGTCCTGCGTGGCGACGGCATCCGCGGAGACCGTGAAGATCGGTGTGTTCGAGCCGGCATCCGGAGATAATGGTGCAGGCGGCAAGCAGGAGACCCTTGGTATCCAGTATGCAAACGAAGAGACTCCGACCGTAGAGATCGATGGTGTAGAGTATGATGTAGAGCTGGTGATCGTGGACAATGAGTCCTCGACAGAGAAGGCTCCGACGGCGGCTTCTGAGCTGGTAAGTCAGGGCGTATCCATAGTGCTTGGTTCTTATGGTTCCGGCGTATCGATCGCGGCTTCTGATATCTTCGCTGAGGCGGGCATCCCGGTGATCGGTGTTACCTGCACGAACCCGCAGGTGACGGAGGGCAATACGCATTACTTCCGTATCTGCTTCCTGGATCCGTTCCAGGGCACGGTTCTGGCGAACTTCGCATCTGAAAACTTTGAGGCGACAAAGGCGTATGTGCTGACCAAGCTCGGCGACGACTACTCTGCAGGACTTGGTACATATTTCACACAGGCATTTGAGGATCTTGGCGGCGAGGTAATTTCTGATACGTTCCCGGATGGAACTGCGGACTTTACTTCTTACATTACAACGGCTATCAATGAGGGCGTAGACGTTATCTTTGCTCCGACCTCTACAGAGGCAGCGCAGCTCATCATCTCTACTGCTTCTTCACAGGGCGTAGAGGTTCCGCTTCTGGCTGGTGATACCTGGGATTCCAACGTAATCCTGAACGCTGCAGAAGGCACGAACTTAAACGTATATGTTTCTACATTCTATCAGGAAGGCGCAAATGAAGAATTTGATGCCAATATCAAAGAGTGGATCAACTCCGACAGCACGAACCTGTCGAACAACGGCGGCGATGACACCGTAGCAGCTGTTACGGCTATGGGTTATGATGCATATTATGTAGCACTTGAGGCACTCCAGAATGCCGGCTCCACAGATGCTGCTGCAGTGAATGAAGCACTCTGGGATACGACATACACGGGCGTGACCGGCGAGATTTCCTTCGAGTCCGAGAACGGTGATGCGAACCGCGACACCGCTTATGTAAAAGTAGCGAACACCGAGACCGCTGCATGGGATTTCGTAGCGGAGCAGGGCGTGCAGTGACAATTCACTATATATAAAGTTTGAACTTATAAACATCGCAGGGAGGCTGCACAGGCTGCAGCCTCCTTTGCGTAAATGGGACAGATGCACGGTTCGGTCGTGTATGTTTTGTACTTTTTATAGGGACTGTAAGTTACAGTTTTGACAAACAGTACGAGACCCCGGACATCTAAATGCAAAAATCAACGTGACTGCGGTGGATGTCTGAGGTGAAGTACGTGACATAACCATGGAGGAAGAATCACATGGATTTTATCAACAGAAACCTGCCTTACCTGCTGGCCGGTATCTCGGTCGGCGGACAGTATGCCCTGATTGCCATTGGTTACACGATGGTGTACGGCATCTTAAGGCTGATCAATTTTGCCCACGGCGATATCTTTATGGTGGCTGCGCTGGTATTTGTGTACGCGTCGGCGTCTTTTCCGCTGTATGTATCGATCCCGCTGACGATCATTATGACGGTGATCCTGGGTTTCGCAGTGGAACGTGTGGCGTATAAGCCGCTGCGGAGTGCGCCGCGTATGTCGGTTATGATCTCCGCAATCGGCGTTTCCTACCTGCTGCAGAATCTGGCGCTTTATGTGACCGGCGGTCTGGCACAGATTGTACCGTCGATCCCGGTGATCTCAGATTCGATCAAAATCGGCAGTGCGACGACCAGGGTCGTGACAGTTGTGACGCCGATCCTGACGATTGTTCTGGTGATCGTGCTGATGCAGCTGATCAACCACACCAAGATCGGTATGGCGATGCGTGCGGTGTCAGATGACTTTGAGACAAGCCGTCTGATGGGAATCAAGATCAATTCCGTCATCAGCACGACCTTTATGATCGGGTCGTTTCTTGCTGCAGTCGGAGCGCTTCTGTATTTCACAAACTATCCGTCCGTGGTGCCGACATCCGGCGCGATGCCGGGCCTGAAGGCGTTTGTGGCGGCCGTGTTCGGCGGCATCGGATCAATTCCGGGCGCGGTGATCGGCGCGTTTATCATCGGTATCTGCGAAAACATTATCAAAGGACTCGGCTGGACGACGTTTTCCGATGCGTTTACGTTTGCCCTGCTGATCGTTGTCCTTCTTGTAAAACCGACCGGTCTGTTTGGCGAAAAAGCCACAGATAAGGTCTGAGAGGAGGACGATAACATGAGTAAGAAAACAAATACGATCATTTCCGCTGTGCTCCTCGTGGCACTGTGCGGGTTTGTACTGATCCTGGAGCAGATTCTTCCGTCGACACACATTGCGCTGACGGTCCTGAAAAAGAGCTGTATTTACGCGCTGCTGGCGGTTTCCATGAACCTGCTGAACGGCTTTACCGGCCTGTTTTCCTTAGGACAGGCGGGATTTATGCTGATCGGCGCGTATACATACGGTGTCCTGACGATTCCGGTGGCGGAGCGGGCCTCTGTCTACCAGTATTATGACGGCGGCCTGATCCAGTTTGCGGTGCCGGTGTTTGTGGGCCTGATCGCCGCAGGTGCGGTTGCTGCAATCTTCGCATGGCTGATCGGACTTCCGGTGCTGCGTCTGAAAAGTGATTATCTGGCGATCGCGACTCTTGGTTTTGCCGAGATCATCCGTGCAATCTTCCAGTGGGACAAGCTGGGCGTGATCACGAACGGTTCAAACCTGCTGCGAAAATTCCCGACCTTCAAATCGACATTGTTCCCACTGATCGTCTGCGGTATCTGTATCGCGGTGATCGTGCTGGTGATCAATTCCTCCTACGGCCGTGCGTTCCGTGCCATCCGCGATGATGAGATCGCGGCGGAGGCTATGGGCATCAACCTCGCGAAGCACAAGAGAATGTCGTTCTGCATCTCTTCGTTCTTCGCCGGAGTAGGCGGTGGCCTGCTGGCGATGTACCAGACGTCCATTCAGGCGTCGACGTTCAAGTCGTCCATGACCTATGAGATCCTGCTGATCGTCGTCATCGGCGGCCTCGGCTCTGTGACCGGCAGCTGCCTGGCTTCGTTCCTCTATATCGCATGTTCCGAATGGTGGCTGCGTTTTCTGGATACGGAGACTTATATCGGAAGCTTCAAGGTGCCGCTTCTGCGAAGCGGATTCCGCAAGGTGGTTTTTGCGGTCATCGTCATGGTAGTCGTGCTGTTTTACCGCAAGGGTATCATGGGCGATAAGGAATTCTCGCCTGCCCGTGTGCATGACTGGTGGCAGAAGAAAAAGGCGAAAAAGAACGCCGGGAAGGAGGCCGCACAATGAGTACGAACATCCTTCGGGCGGAAGACATTACCATGCAGTTTGGCGGCGTGGTGGCGGTCGATAACCTTTCTTTGGAGGTGAACGAGCACGAGATCGTCGCTTTGATCGGGCCGAACGGTGCCGGAAAGACGACCGCGTTCAACTGCATTACCGGCGTATATGAGCCGACCAACGGCCGTGTGGAATTCTGCGGAAAAGAGATCGTGGAGAGCTATCCGCACGGCAAAATGAAAAAGACCTACAAAGGAGAGAACGCCGGAAAGTATTCAAAGCGGCTGGTGCAGACCCCGGATAAGATTACCCATGCCGGGATCGCCCGCACGTTCCAGAATATCCGCCTGTTCAGCTCCATGACTGTATTTGAGAACGTGCTGATCGCGAAGCATATGCGCGCAAAGCAGAACCTGTTCACTGCGACTTTCCGTTTGAATCACGCGGAGGAGCAGCGGATGAGAAAGGAAGCGCTGGAGCTTCTGGAGATGCAGAATCTGGCGCATTTAAAGGATGAGATCGCCGGATCGCTGCCTTACGGTATCCAGCGCCGTCTGGAGATCGCTCGAGCGCTGGCGACCGAGCCGAAGCTCCTGCTGCTTGATGAGCCTGCGGCGGGCATGAACCCGCAGGAGACGCAGGAACTGGCGGACTTTATCAGCCAGATCCGCGACCAGTATGATATGACGATCTTTATGATCGAGCACCATATGGATCTTGTCATGCAGATTTCCGACCGCGTGTATGTGCTGGATTTCGGAAAACTGATCATGGAAGGAACGCCGGAAGTGGTACAGAACGATCCGCGCGTCATCGAGGCATATCTGGGGGTGAGTGAGGATGCTTAAAGTAGAGAATCTGAAAGTGAATTACGGCGGGATCGAAGCCGTGAAGGGAATCAGCTTTGAGGTACCCGAAAACAGCATCGTCACGCTGATTGGAGCAAATGGTGCGGGCAAATCTACGACCCTGCGCTCCATCGTCTCGCTGGAAAAGCCTGCATCCGGTTCGATCACCTTCAACGGGGAGGACATTACCGGACAGGATACGGACGTCATTGTATCCAAGGGTATCACGCTGGTGCCGGAGGGCCGCAGGATTTTCCCGAGCCTTACCGTGCTGGAGAATCTGAAAGTTGGCGCTTATATGCGCAAGGACAGCCTGAATGACGATCTGGAATGGGTCTACAGCCTGTTCCCCCGTCTGAAGGAACGCAGCTGGCAGGCTGGCGGCACGCTTTCCGGCGGCGAGCAGCAGATGCTGGCCGTGGCGCGTGCTCTGATGAGCCGGCCGAAGCTGCTGATGATGGACGAGCCTTCCCTCGGACTGGCGCCTCTGATCGTGCAGGAGATTTTCAACATCATCCGCGAGATTCACAAGGACGGCGTGACCATCCTGCTGATCGAGCAGAACGCGAATATGGCGCTTCGCACTGCAGACGTCGGTTACGTTCTGGAGACCGGCCGCATCACCATGACCGGCAGCGGAGCCGAGCTGCTGGCAGATGAGAAGGTGCGCGCAGCGTATCTTGGGAAGTGATGATACCAGGATTCCGGGAGACGCTTGTTTAGCGCGGACCGAAGCGGTAGCGTAGACCGAAGCACGGAGAAATCCGCAGGTATCATTAAATGAAATATCAGAGTTCCTCCAGCACCGCCTGGATTTTACGGAATTCTTCACCAGTGCCCCCGACGATCGCCTGAGAGTCCTCTCCGGCGACGGGGGCTTTTTCTTTGCGGTATTTTCTGTAAATATACTTCGTGGTATTTAAGGATATTAATTATATCAAATACAAAGATAATAAAATTAAGATAAGAAATACTTGAAGTTTTTTGGTATTTATAGTACCATATTTGCATCAGAAGTTTGAATATTTGTAACTATTCAGGACAGTACCTCGCACTTGCTGCGAGGTACGTATGAAAGTATACAGCATGTGGGGAAAAGCCCCATCGCGAAGCGATTTTAAATGGGCTTTTCACTCGTAACTGTGAAGGTACTGAACAGTTACGAATATTTAATCAGGAAATGTCAAGGAGTGAATCATAATGAAACATTTGTCTCAGGAAAAACTGGCAGAAGTGGTAAAAAATCTAAGAAAGAAAAAGAACCTGACACAGGAGCAGCTAAGTGAAACTACAGGTATCAACAGGCAGATGATCGGCAGACTTGAGAATAAAGAATACATGCCTTCCATCCTTCAATTGGAAAAGCTGGCTCATGTATTGGATTTTGATATTTCTGATCTATATGCTGATACGGAACCTCTGGTATATACAGCATTTCGCAGCTCGGGCATGTCCGAGGAAGAAAAAAACGGAATCGATCATATGCTTGAGATGATGATAGCCTCCAGACAACAGATACTTTTAAGAAAGGCGATGCTGCATGAATAAAAAAAAATCTGTCACTTTAAACGAACAACAGATATTTGAGGTGAAAAGGCTGGCATCTGAGACGAGGCAACTTTTCGGCGTTTTTCCTAATGTTCCGATAGGAAGTGATATTCGGCTGCTCTTGGAAAAGAAAGGTATTCTTTTGTGTGAATATCCTTATCCAGATGAAGGAGGAACGCACGCATATGGAAATATTATCTGGTTTAAAAATGATAATATTACATTTATTGGACTAAATACCTCCAGCTATTATGATGAGCAGATATTTGCAATAGCTCATGAGCTTTATCATTATACGACTCAGACAGGGAAAGCATATACACCTGAACTTGAACTGGAGGATGCAACGACAGAAAAAGAGGCAGACAGGTTTGCTGCGGAATTATTACTTCCGGAGGAGGCTTTGAAAAATGCGGTCGCAGATTTTTGCGCGTTTTCTGTTAGTTGGTATTATCAGGATTCGGCCGGATATGGATATCCGGTGGAAGTCCTTTTGGATTCGGCCGAATCAAAGCACAAACGTATCCTTGCGTATGCGGAAGCACTTAGTAATCGGCAGAAACGACAGATTTCAGGACACTCTGAACGACGATTGTCAGGTTATGATATGTATGCGGTTCCTGACAATAGAATTCTCAGATTTATTGCAAGGATACAATGCGATTGGTGGCTCCCATATCAGGCTATTGTAAATAGATTATTCGAAGAGAAAATCATAAATGAGTCTCAGTATAGCAGACTGTATAAAATTGATTGTCGTGCGGAGGATGGCTTATACAGGAGAATACTCAGGAATATTGACAGTGAAATGGCGGCATTATTGAATAAAAAAACAAAGACAGTGGGTATTTCTGGCAAAGTGATTGAGACAATTATTGATAACTATGAGGATGGGCTGATTGATGAAGACGAGTTTGTTGAGATGTTGTTTTTGTTTGAAAAAAAACCTGAAGATTTCGGCTTTAAAATAGAGGCGGAAACAGATGACGATCTCAAAGATTTGTGTGAAAGCGGTGATGATGAATGAAAGTAGATATCCGGAAGGTGAATCCGGCTTTCCAGAGTATAATGCGGGCTTCTGATCAGCCGATTTTTCTGGATGCAAATTTTTTCATCCCGCCGGATCGAAGCAGTTATAAAGGTGTAAAGGCTTATTCCTTTGAACAGTTTAAAGAAAGCTGGATTGAGCCATTGTTAAGCGAATTTCCAGGATTAGCTGTTCATGAATCCGTTTATGATGAACTGGTTGCCGGTAAGGTGAGAGCATATGTTAACGCGCAGTGTATCTCTGATCCTGAACGGCTTAAGATCCATTATGATGCGGAATTAAATGAAACTGAAACGGCGTTATTGAATTATTACATAAACAAAATAGCGGTACATTCGCTGTATGACCCATATATAGATAACGCGAAAGACAGAGGAGAGGTAAGATCGTTATCTTTTATGGCTGTAAAGCAGTATCTGTATTTTGCTGCGAACGATGCACTGGCAGTTAGGCTGATCAAAGACGCAGATAAGCTGAAAACCGGGCTTGACGATATGGGTATCTTACAGATGTATGAACTTATTTATTATCTGTATATGATGGGAAAATACAGCAGCAAAGAATTACGAACATTGTATAAATATCAGTATTATTTGACAACAGGAGACAAAAGAATAAACCCCGAATGGGGAACATTTGTAAAACAAATGGATATTATTTATAGAACCGATAATCAGAACACTTTCCAGACCCAGTCCGCATAATTGCATCTCTCTAACTGTTTCATTGCAGGACGGGGTGCAGTGCCTCTAATAGGCCGCCCGAGACTTCTGGTGCCGGACGGCCGTTTTTCAATTGGTGTTTTACTAGAGTTCCTCCAGTACAGCCTGGATCTTACGGAACTCTTCACCAGTGCCCCCGACAATCGCCTGAGAGTCTTCTCCGGCGACGGGGGCTTTTTCTTTGCGGTATTCTTTGGGCGTGCAGCCCTTGATCTCTTTGAATTTACGGATAAAATAGCTGAAATTCTCAAAGCCCGTCTCGAACGCGACGTCCATCACAGGCAGATCGGTGGTCTTCAAAAGGATGCAGGCCTGGTCGATCCGGTAATGGTTGATATACTGCGTGAAACTCACGAGGAACGTTTTTGCAAAAAAAGAGCTGAAATACTTCGGGGACATATGCATGATTTCCGCGCCCTGTTCTAATGAGATGTGCTCCTGGTAATGGGCGGAGATGTAGTCCGTCAGCTCCCGGATGCGGATGGTGGTCTGCGTATGGTTGACCGGGATGGCTGAATTTACGGGGACGAAGAGCTGGTTCGACTCCAGCAGGAGCAGGATTTTGTACAGCTGGATCTTGATCATCAGGCGGTAGCTGTCCGGCTGCATCACGTAAATCTGTTTGATGGTAAGCAGATCCCGAAGCAGGATTTTGTGGCAGCTCTGCCCGGAGGAGACTTTCAGCGGGAATCCCAGTTTATCTTTCAGAGGATTCAGTATCGTATGCTGGACATAGTCGGTCTGTTTGAAATCCAGCCATTCCGGATCAAAGACAAAGGAAAAATACGAGCTGTTTTGCTGCTCGAGAACGAGCTGATGTACCTGTCTGGGATTGATAAAGAACACATCACCGGCATGTCCGACGTGCGTTTCGCCCTCCACCATAAGCACCAGTTCGCCCTGATTCACACAGATGATCTCAATCTGCCGGTGCCAGTGATAGTTTACTACAAAACGGTTGGATTCCGCCTGCGCGCCATAGCATTCAAAGGGGAAATAATCTGTGCCGTGGCTTTTCTTTTCCTCCAGATTCGTCGCCATAGTCTTCTCCTTTCTGGATTTTGTGTTATTTTTTCTGTATATAAAACAAGAAATCTGTACTTTTCTCTGGTATGATGTCACCATAAGATCATGAGCGAAAAACAGTGATGGAACAAAAGGAATTACGCGATTTCAAGGGATTATCATAGAAATTCCGAGAAAAACGCATGAAAAATGGTAATATTTAACTGAAAAATGTCAAAAAACGCGTAATACATACAAAATACCGACATTTTTCATAAAATATGAACGATGCACTGCAGAACGGAATTCCGGCATTCGGTCATATAAAAATGTGGAAATACTTCACTGCTTTTGTCTTATGATTATACACGAAAAAGAACAGTAATTCAATCAGAAGGAGAGCTATCATGAATAAAAGAAAAACTTCTATGGCACTGGCGGCATCAATGATCCTGTCCCTGACAACGGGAGCACTTCCGGTACTGGCGGATGATACAGTATCCATTACTATTTTCAACTCGAAGTCTGAGATCCAGAGTCAGCTTGAGGAAAAGGCAGCGGAGTATTCTGCTGAGACAGGCGTGGAAATCGAGGTTTACTATTCCAGCGACACTGTGTCCGCTCATCTGGCGACCAGATACGCGTCCGGCGACCCGTATACGATTTCCATGGTAGACGCAAAGGATGTCTACTCACTGGCGGAAGAGTATGCGGTGGACTTAAGCGATGAGGACTGGGTGGACGACACAGAGTATGAGATCGCGATCGACGGAGTGGTATATGGTTTCCCGGTCTGTGTAGAGGCTCGCGGCATCATCTACAACGCAGATGCGATCGAGGCAATCACAGGCGAGACCTTTGACCCGTCTGCATATACGACTCTGGACGCGTTCACAGAGCTGCTGGAGACGCTGGTCGCAGGCGACATGGAGACGCCGGTTGGTATTATGAAGGAAGACTGGTCCCTTGGCGCACATTATCTTGCAGAGGTATATGAGCAGCAGGAGGACGTGGAGGCATTCGTTTCCGCTCTCCAGGAAGGGACGGCAGACCTGATCAACAATGAAAAATTCAATTCGCTGATGGACGTCTTTGATGTGCTGATGCAGTACAATTACGCGGCAGGTTCCGCGATCGCGGCAGAGCGTGAGGTGACAGAGATGATGCTGGCAGACGGCGAGATCGCGTTTATGTTCGGCGGCAACTGGGACTGGTCCGTGATCAATGCGTATGATTACACGGAGAATATGGGTATCATGGCAGTTCCGCAGAACACGGACGATGGGACAAATGAAAAGCTTGTAGGCGGCGGTTCCAAGTTTTTCTTCATCGATTCCTCTGAGAATACTTCCGAGGAGCAGGTGCAGGCGGCGAAGGATTTCCTGAACTGGCTGGTCTATGATGAGGACGGTCAGTCTTTCCTCGTGAACGATTGCGCACTGGTTCCGGCTTACAGCAACATCACACTTGACGTATCGGATCCGCTTGGACAGTCTGTGAAAGAGTATGCAGACGCAGGCCTGCTGATCGACAATTACAATTATCTTCCGGATGACCACTATTCACTCCTCGGCGCTTCCTTCCAGAAATATCTGGCCGGCCAGATTGACCGCGAAGGATTTGCGGCAGAGATCGAGAGTTACTGGCTTACCGCAGAGGTGGCAGAGCACTGATAAAAATCTGAAAACATCGGGCAGGGAAATATCCCTGTCCGGTTGTGAAAACTCAGGAAAGAGATGCAATTGAAAAAGTGGCAGACAGTTACAAGTCAGGAGGGTAGACAGAAATGAAAAAAAATACTACCTCATATAAAGTATCGCAGTTTCTCATGTTTGCCGGACCGGCAACGATACTTTTTGCAGCAGTAGTACTTCTCCCGTTTGTCTATGGTCTGTATCTGACCTTTACAAGCTGGGACGGTGTATCGAAAACAAAGCCTTTTGTGGGGCTGGAAAACTATATCAAGGCGTTCAGTGATTCCGCATACTGGGCGGCTCTCGGCAGGACTGCGGTATACACGGTCATCGCGGTCGTGCTGGTCAACGTCGTGGCGTTCCTTCTCGCTTATCTGGTGACGAGCGGCATCAAAGGACAGAATTTTTTCCGCGCCGGATTTTTCATCCCGAACCTGATCGGCGGTATCGTACTTGGTTATGTATGGAAATTCGTATTTAACCGTGCGCTGGTAGCGCTTGGGAAATCCCTTTCCATCGGTGCGCTTTCCACCAGCTGGCTGGCCACCACCGGGGGCGCGATGCTCTGCCTGATCATCGTGTCCGTATGGCAGTATGCCGGCTATATGATGCTGATCTATGTGGCAGGATTTATGAGCGTGTCAAAAAGCCTGATGGAGGCGGCTGAGATTGATGGCTGCACCAAGTCTCAGGCAATGAAAAACGTCACGATTCCGCTGATGCGCTCTTCGTTTGTACAGTGCATTTTCCTGACACTGACACGGTGCTTTATGGTATACGATGTGAACCTTTCTCTGACCAACGGTGAACCGTTCAACAGCTCCGTGCTCGCGGCAATGCACGTATACAATCAGGCATTTACCTATAAGAACTATGGTACCGGCCAGGCGGAGGCACTGATCCTGTTCGTAATCTGTGCGGTCGTAGGCGTGACGCAGGTATATATCGGTAAGAAAGGGGAGGTGGAAGCATAATGGACGCAAATGCAAAAGCAGCGCGCAAGAAAAAAGTAACGAACGTGATCCTCTGGGTCGTGCTTCTGCTCCTTTTTATCGCATTTATCTTTCCGTTCCTGCTGGTTTTGATCAACGTATTTAAGACAAAGGCGGATATCACCATGTCGCCGCTCGCTTTGATCGGTTCGCATGGCTTTACGCTGGAGAACTTCCCGAACGCCATGAAGAAGATGAACTTCTGGGTAGCGTTCAGGAACTCGCTGATCATTACCTGCAGCGCAACGGTTCTGACTATCCTGTGCTCCGCGATGGCGGCGTTTGTCATCGTCCGGAACAAGTGGAAAGCATGCAGCCTGCTGTTTACCGGCATGGTCGCTTCCATGGTCATCCCGTTCCAGGTGCTGATGATCCCGCTCGTATCTCTCTACGGCGGTATCTTCGGAGTCCTGAACAGCCGTGTCACATTGATACTGATGCACACCGGCTTCTCCGTATCCATGGCGACCTTTATGTTCCACGGCGCAATTCACACGAACATTCCGCTGGAACTGGAAGAGGCGGCGCTGATGGATGGCTGCACAAGATGGCAGACATTCTGGAAAATCGTATTTCCGCTGCTGAAACCGACGGTCGCAACCGTAGCGATCATTGACGCGATGGCATTCTGGAATGACTACCTGCTTCCGAGCCTGGTGCTTGGCCGCAAGGAGCTGTATACCATACCGATCGCAACCCAGGTATTCTACGGAACCTATTCCACGGATATGGGCATGGTGATGGCGGCTCTGCTGCTGGCAATGCTGCCGATCCTGATCTTATATCTGTTCCTTCAGCGCTACATCGTCGAGGGTGTTACATCCGGTGCAGTGAAAGGCTGATAAATGACTGCAACATGTGGCGCGGTGGGATCATTCATACGTCCCCACTGCGCCATTTTTATAATAAAATTGATGGAGATCGTTTATGACTTATTCGACAGACCTGCGTGTTCCGTATCTGGGGCTTCCGGTAAAGACGGGACAGAAGAGAACAACTCTTGAAATTTTTGCGGATAATGAAAAAATACTGGAACTGGAGATCGCGGATCTGCAGGGAGATTTCTGTGACTATTACTGCTGGCTGCGGCTTCCGGAATGTATCGGGAAGACGCTCACGCTGAAAGGGAAGCTGTCAGATGCCTTTTTTGCGCTGGTACAGCAGACGGAGCACTATGATTATGAGCCGATTACCCGTCCGCTGCTGCATTTCACTGCCGAGAGAGGCTGGCTGAATGACCCGAATGGCATGGTTTATCAGGATGGCGTGTACCACCTTTATTTTCAGTACAATCCGGCGGATTCCGAATGGGGAAATATGTCCTGGGGACACGCCGAAAGCACAGACCTGTTGCATTTTCGGCAGGCAGATACGGTCCTGCTGCCGGACGAAAACGGACCGGCTTTTTCAGGAAGCGGTCTTGTGAATGAGCGGGGGCTTCTGGGGCTGCCCAAAGACGCGCTGGTTTTCTATTATACAGCTGCGGGCGGCCTGAATCCCTGGAGTCGAAATGTATCTTCTGGTACCGCCTCGGCTGTGAAGAATGCGGCGGCAGAAGGAGCTACATCGCAGACGGTGGAAGATGCGGCGGCAGAAGCAGCTATATCGCAGACTGTGGAAAATGCGGTAGAATCGACGTTTACACAGCGGATTGCGGTAAGTACGGACGGCGGACAGACACTGAATAAGCTGCCAAAGGAGGCTGTGGGCGTCATCGCTCCGGAATCGAGAGATCCGCAGGTGTTCTGGCATGAGGCCTCCGGCGCGTACGTGATGGCGCTCTGGATCGAGGGCGAGGAGATGGCTGTTTTGCGCTCGGACGACCTGCAGAATTGGGAGATGACGGATCGATTCACGCTGCCGGGAGCCTTTGAGTGTCCGAACCTGTTCTGCCTGCCGGTGCCGGAGGAAGACGATGCGACATCTTCTGACAGAGATCTGCCGGTAAAGCCGTCGGAGGCGTACGGGATGCAGTGGATCCTGCTCGCGGCGGACGGTTCTTATTATTTCGGGGATTTTGACGGGTATCGGTTTGTCTCGGATGGAGTGCGGCGGAAAGTGTATCTGAATGAGCTGCCTTATGCCGCACAGATTTATAACGGAATATCGGATCGTAAGGTGTTGGTCCCCTGGCTGCGTACGAGGAACGAAGGAAGGCTTTATACGGGATCAATGGGGCTGCCGCGGGAACTGGGGCTGCTTCGAAAAAATGGAGAACTGCTTCTTGAGATGCTTCCGGTGCGGGAATACGAGAAAGCAAAAAAGAAGCTGGCATCCTTCGCGATGATCCACGAAAAAACATTTTTGACAGCGCCGGAGGGAAAGTTCCCATTTGAAGCAAAGTCAGACCGGATTTCGTTTGAAATAACAGAAGAGGCCGTGACGGAGCTCGTGCTGATGCCTGGAAAAGAGGGAAAGCTGCGGATAGATTTCTTCGGGCAGACTCTGACGGTGGAGGAGGATAGACTGTGCCTGAGCGGCGCCGAAGAACAGACGGTATTGCCGGAAGTATTTGCGGAACTGCACCTCCTGATCGACCGGCAGATTATTGAGGTTTATGGAAATGAGGGTACGCTGACTGCTTACTATGAGACCGGCTCGGATACCCTGACAGGGAAGATTGCCATAAGCGGATTTTCCGGGACTCTGGATGTGTATCAATGGAAATAACAGTGCCTTTAAGCGGTAACCCGTAACTGTGAAGGTGCTGAACAGTTGCAATGCGAGGTAATAAGCACGAAGAATGTAATGGTACTTAGGGAGAAAGGCAATGAAAAATGGAGAAAATAAAACGAAAGCTGCAGAAGTCGCGACAAGGACGAGGACAATAACGGAAAGGACGCCTGGAACGCCCTCCAGATCTTCGGCCGGAAACGCGAAAATGACGAGAACCTTGCCGAGATCACGAAAAAGAGCAGGGACTTCAGTGAGGACGCAGAATCGGGCAAATATAAAGGAGACAGAAAAACCATCAAAAGAATTTGATTCAGATGTTCTTTTTGAGCAGCGTCTTGCCAGACACATGGATGAATTAAAGTGGCTGTACATGGAGCTGTACAGCAACGGTTCCATGTTCGCAGAACTGTGTGAGCAGATGCACCGTTTTTACGAGGAGCGAAGAACACCGCTGAAAAAGCTGGATGAGAAGCGTGAGAGCGATCCGAACTGGTATCGGCAGAATGATATGCTGGGCATGATGTTTTATATCGACAATTTTGCGGGCGATATGCAGGGAGTAGAGAAAAAGCTGGACTATATCGAGAACTGCGGAGTGAATTATATTCACCTGATGCCGTTTCTGGATACGCCGAAGGGACGCAGCGACGGCGGGTACGCGGTGTCGGATTTCCGGAAGGTGCAGGAGAAGCTGGGGACGATGGAAGATCTGGATGCGCTGACGGACGACTGCCACAGGCGGGGCATCAATATCTGCATGGATTTTGTCATGAACCACACTTCGGAGGATCATGAATGGGCAAAGCGAGCACGTGCGGGCGAAGGAGAGTACATGAGCCGGTACTTTTTCTTTGACAATGCCGCGATCCCTTCGCTTTTTGAAAAGACGGTACCGCAGGTCTTTCCGACGACCGCCCCGGGGAATTTCACCTGGCTCCCCGACATCGGACACTATGTGATGACGACCTTTTATCCGTACCAGTGGGATTTGAATTATCGGAATCCTCGGGTGTTCAATGAGATGATGTACAATTTCCTGTATCTGGCCAATCAGGGTATCGATATCATCCGCATTGACGCCGTGCCTTATATATGGAAAGAGCTGGGGACTAACTGCCGGAATCTCCGTCAGGTACATACGATCGTGCGCATGATGCGCATGATCTCCGAGATCGTCTGCCCGGGCGTGCTGCTTCTGGGCGAGGTGGTGATGGAACCGGAAAAGGTGGTGCCTTACTTTGGCACCGTGGAAAAGCCGGAATGCCATATGCTCTACAACGTGACGACGATGGCGACCACCTGGCATACAGTGGCGACGCGGGATGTGAGCCTTTTGAAAAAGCAGCTGGATATTGTGAGCTCGCTTCCGAAAGACTATACCTTTTTGAATTATCTGCGCTGCCACGACGATATCGGCTGGGGACTGGACTACGGCTTCCTTGCGCAGCAGGGCTTTGACGAGCGTACCCATAAGCAGTATTTGAACGACTATTTTGAGGGAAAGACCGGCGCGAGCAACAGCCGCGGCGAGCTGTACAACGCTGACCCCGTGACGGGTGATGCGCGTTTTTGCGGGACGACCGCTTCCATGTGCGGCATCGAAAAAGCCGGATTCGAGCAGGATGAGGCGGCGATGGAGAAAGCAATCCAGCTGGATATCATGCTCCATGCCTATATGTTCATGCAGTCGGGAATTCCCGTCCTGTACGGTGGCGATGAGATTGGACAGGTGAACGACTATTCCTACAAAGAAGATCCGGAAAAAGCGCCGGACTCCCGCTACATCCACCGCGGCATGATGCGCTGGGATCTGGCGGAGCGGATCAGCGATCCGGATTCTGTAGAGGGAAAAGTGTTCCGCCGGCTGAAAGAGCTGGAAGATATCCGAAAGAAAGAGAAAGTATTTGTATCCAATGCGGATACCTGGACGGTGGAGACATGGGAAAACAGTGTTCTCTGCATCGGCAGATATTATGACGGCGACAAGCTGCTGGGACTCTTTAATTTCAGCGAGTACGACAAGACCGCCTGGATCAACGAGACAGACGGACTGTACCGGGATCTGCTGAGCGGGCGTGCCATGAAAGCCGCGGGAGTCGATATTCCGGCGTATGGGTTTTTCTATCTGAAGAAAATTTAAATAACAGTTCAGAGCTGTATCTCAGGCGACTCGCTGTCCTGAATATCTAAGCGATGTCTTTCTTTGAATCTGCTGAAACGAAAAGCCCCGGAGGTGTGATGCCTCCGGGGCTTTTGTATCGATTAATATTGGCATAACAGGCCCTCCTGGAAATTATTTTCGTACTGAGAAGATTCATATCAAATAAAACGCAATGGATATAACTGATTATAATAGAATATTTTGACGGAAAATTTGGATAATATAATGAAACGAAAAAAATATTTGCGTTTTATCCCAAAAAGTATATAATAAAAGTGCCTCGATGAAAGGAAGGGTGAAGATACCATGAAACTGATTCGTGTAAAAATTGAAGGCTTTCGCAATATTGAAGAAGACGAAATTATTCTGGGGAATGAGATTACCTCTCTTGTTTCAGAAAACAGTTATGGGAAATCTAATTTAATGGAAGGCATTGATTTTGCTGTTTCTTTTATTTCTGCAACTCCAGCTGAGAAGTCCTATATGATGGGTTGGAAGCGAGGAATCCCGCTTAATAAAAAAACAGAGAATCATGATTTTAAAGCAAATTTTATTTTTGAGACAGAGTTTCAGGATGAATCATATGAAATCAATTATGGTTTCTCTTTTACCTGGATTAAAAATGATGGCGGGAAAAAAATCCAGAATGAGTGGTTAAATGCGCGCAGACTGGGAATTGCCAGAAAGTATATTAAATTGATCAGCCGCGATGAACGGGCATTATTTAAGTCTTCTCCGACAGGCCGATGCAGCAGTGTCGTAAGGATAGCCGATGAGGAACTGATTCTTAATAAGCTGCTCAATTTCGATGATTTATATTATATGCCGATTATTGAAGAATTGAATCATATCAGTGTATATGTAGAACGTCATCTTGACGCTTCTTTTTCTTATACGAAAAATCCTCTGGTAATGAAAAACAGCGACCAGTCGATTTTACTGGATTTTACTGATATACCGAGGGTGATTTATCAGCTTAAGAAAAAGCATAATGATAAGTATGAAGTCCTTAAGGACGCATTCATGCAGTTATTCCCGAATATTACAAATATTACGGTACAGGAGTTTGATATAAGTCGGAATCACGGCATAAAAATTGACATTGATGCTCCATATACCATTTCGGATAAGGTATACTCTATATTCGTACAGGATAAGAATCTTAACCAGCCGTTGGATTTTAGCGGTATGTCTGATGGGGCGAAAAGAGTTTTTCTGATGCTGACATTTGCTGTTGTAGCAAATATTGAGAAGATGACATTGATTGCGTTCGAAGAGCCGGAGAATTCTATTCATCCATCCTTGCTGCAGGGATATCTGCGAGTACTGACGCAGCTTGCCGGTGACTGTAAGATCATCGTTGCAAGTCATTCGCCCTATATTATTGAATATGTGTCCACAGAGGATATTTATATTGGCAAGCCAAATCCGTATGGACTTGCGGATTTCTCCAAAATAGACGCAAAGAAAGTGAATCGATTAGAACGTGATGCCATGAACGACAGTGTATCTGTAGGCAGCTATATTTTTGAATTGCTTTCTGGCGGAGAAGATGAGCTTGATATTCTAAACACATATCTGGAGAAATAAAAGTATGGCAAAAAAGAATAACGGCAGTGCCGATAAAAAAACAATTCTCGTAATATTTATTGAGGGAGACACTGAGGTGGATTTTTATAATAAGATGGTTGCATCTATTAGAGAAAAGGTGGGGCAGCCTTCCTGTACCGTAAAAATTAAAAATGTAAAAGGTGTCGGAAATTACCAAAACAGAGCGTGCCGGATTTTTGAAAATGGCATCAAAAAGAAGTATCCAGGCTATCGGTATGTAGTTGCCCTTTGTTATGACACGGATGTGTTTCTATACAGCAGGAAACCACCGGTGGACTGGGATGCTGTTACGAAAGCGTTGAAAGAAAAAGGAGCGGATCAGGTGAATCTTGTACGTGCCGAAAAATCTATTGAAGACTGGTTTTTGTTCGACATGGATGGGCTGAGAAGATTTTTGAAAATTTCACTGAAGACGAAGCTCCCGGCCTATAAAGGACAAAAAGGGCTGGAGCAGCTGTTTTTAAAAGCAAACAAGACCTACATTAAAGGTGTCCAGTGTAAAGGACTGGTTGATGCATTGGATATGGAAAAAATTTTCCCGCATATCTGTAGGGAAATACGAACCATCTGTAATACGATGGGAGTAAATTGCAGTACAGATAATGAACGCTGCAATGGCTGATGCTGGCGAAAAATTGTCGGAAATCAGAGAAAATGAAGCGCTGTATGGGTTTTTCTATCTGAAAAAAATTTAAATAACAATTCAGAGCTGTATCGAAACAAACAACCCCGAAGGTGTGATGCCTCCGGGGTTTGATTTGTTTTTCATACACGTGAAAGATACACCTGCCATGCCTGATACTCACCGTTCATCCAGGGAACCGGTAGCCCGGCAGCCATCAGAGCATTTCCCGGAACCAGCGTTTGTTCATCTTCAAGTACCTTGTTCCCGGCACTTCGTTCGCCGCGCCCATTGCGGGTACTCATCGCTTCGGTGAGGCGGTACCAGCCATTCGGATCCAGCCCGCGCAGCTTTACGTATTCGACCGGTGAGTTGCAGTGCGCACCGGTCCTGATCAGATTCAGAAGCGCCTCCGCACCATCCTCAGAAGAGAATTCCCAGGCGGTATATTCCTCGTTTTCCATCGGGCTTGACAGTCGGAAGTAGCGCCCCTCACGGATCAGATCGCTGTATTTTATATAATCCCGGATCTGACGGCGGACGATTTCTTTTTCTTCTTCTGAGACCAGATTCAGGTCAAGCTCATAACCGAAGGTACCGGCCATCGCCACGACGCCGCGCGTCACAATGTCCGTGCGCCGGCCTGTCTGGTGATTCGGCACTGCGGATACGTGGGAGCCGACCGCAGAGATCGGATAGCCAAAGGAAGTCCCGTACTGGATGCGCAGCCGTTCGATGGCGTCCGTATTGTCACTGCACCAGATCTGCGGCGTGTAATACAGCATTCCCGTGTCAAAGCGTCCGCCTCCTCCGGCACAGCCTTCGATCAGAAGCTCCGGGAAACGCGTTTGCAGCCGTTCCAGAAAATCATAGACGCCCAGCACATAGCGATGCAGGGTCGCCCCCTGGTTCTGTTCGCGGGCTGTCAGCGAATAGATATCGGAGAGATGGCGGTTCATGTCCATCTTTATATAGGAAACATTCGCTGCAGAAATAACCACACAGATCTGTTCCAGAATATGGTCAACAACTTCTTTTCTGGAAAAATCAAGCACGAGCTGATCTCTGCCGCGCACCGGCTTTCTTCCGGGGATGACAAAAGCCCAGTCCGGGTGCGCGCGGTACAGGTCGCTGTCCTCCGATACCATCTCCGGCTCGATCCAGAGGCCGAATTTCATGCCCAGCGCATTCACCTGCTCTGAGACTGCTTTCAGAGTAGAACCCAGCTTTTCTTCATTCACATACCAGTCGCCGAGTCCGCTGTTATCCGAGTCGCGTTTTCCGAACCAGCCGTCGTCCAGCACGAGCATTTCCACGCCCAGTTCCGACGCCTGTTTCGCGATCCGCACCAGCTTGTCCGCATCAAAATCAAAATACGCCGCCTCCCAGCTGTTGATCAGCACCGGGCGCCTGCGGTCTCTCCAGTATCCACGGCACAAGTGGCGGCGGATCAGACGATGGTATTCCTCTGAGAGCGTCCCAAACCCGGCGTCGCTGCAGCAAAGTGCCGCTTCCGGCGTGTCAAAGGTCTCTCCCGGCATAAGCTTCCAGGAAAACAGCTCATCCGAAATGCCCAGCAGCGCGCGCGTCTGCTTATACTGATCGACAGAAGCCTCTCCCTTAAAATTGCCGCTGTACAAAAGCTGGAAGCCATAGCAGTCTCCGTTTGTCTCCCCGGCATCTTTGGACGCCAGGATAAAGAATGGATTCTGCTGATGACTGGACGCTCCGCGGCGGCTCTGCAGGATCTGCTCGGCGTGCGAAAGAGGCGTGCGTGAAAACTGCCGCTCCATCCCATGTCTTCCGTGAAAGTGGATCAGGTCAAATTCCCCATACAGAAAATCAAGGCAGCAGCTGGCCGCTTTTTCCACATATACAGTGTCGGCTCCGGTGTTCCGAATCCGGGCTGCGCGCGTGATCACATCGCTGTCTGAAAGTATCCCGTAGAGCAGGGTCACTTCGACGCCGGACGCCTTATCCTCCAATATAACCTCGAGGGTCTGTGCTGGCGGCTGAGCAGGCTTCTTTTGCCCGCCATTATCCGCTTCCGGGCAGTCTTTGCAACAGCATTCGTCTGCGTTGGCCTCCGCTGCCGCTTCGCGCGGGACGTCGTTGTAGATGGCCGGCATCCCGGGAATGCTGTATTTTTCCTCCAGTACGCGTGCGGATTTGTAGCGCAGGTCGCAGCTGGCAGTACCATCTGCATTTCGGATCTGCAGCGCAGTGCTGCGGTAGTCGCCGGTGCCGAAACAGGGGTATTCCTGCGGCAGCGCATCCATTGAGTAAGTGCGGTCTGTCCCGGCGTCATACGGATTACCGGAAAAACCGCGGTCATAGAAGGTCAGAAGATAGCGCAGATCCGGGGCATTTTCACTGGCTTCAACGCCGGAATCGCAGGAGTCCGGTGCATCATGGAGAGCGAGTTTCTTCCCATAGTAAAGGTGCAGAAGGTGCCCATATTTCCCCACTGTCATCTGGTATGTGGTATGCTTTGTGTGAATAGTAAAAAGCCTGCGTGTCTCATCGATGAATATTGGCATAACAGATCCTCCCGGAAATTATTTTCGTACGGATTATACATGGCTGTTCTGCTCTTTTCAAGTAAAATATTTGCAGCTGATGAGGCTGCATTTCCGTGCTGAATGACTATATGCCGGATTTTGCAGACTTCCTGTGTTCCCCGGGCGTGCAGCCGAAGCGCCTGCGGAACAGTTTATTAAAATAAGAAATGTTGTGGAAACCATTATCCAGTGCGATCTCCGTCACGGAAAGATCGGTTTCCTCCAGCGCGGCCGCCGCCTTTGTCAGGCGGAAACGATTGATGTATTCGACGCAGGTCATGCCGGTATACCGGCGAAAAAAATTCATGAAATATGTTTCACTGAAATGACAGACTTTGGAAAGCTCCTGTATGGTAAGGGGATCCCGGTAATGTTCCTGAATATAACCCAGAATTCCTTTAAGCTTTTCTTCTGTATGCCGACTGCTGCTGTTGAGGTCGGCTTTTTCGATATAGCCCAATCGGTACAGATCTGCTAAAAGTGTTAGCAGGAGCGCTTTTGTCTGAAGCTCATATGCGGATTCTTTTTTCTGAAAGATATGGCATAAATCAAGAAAACATTTTTTAAGCTCCGGATAGCCTGGCTGATCCGGATGAATGACCGGCACGAAACGATGCTTTCCGGTCAAAAGCGGATTCAGATATTTGACAGTGCAGATATCCGGTGTCAGTCCGCCCGGATAATTCAGGTGAAAGACCAGGCTCTGCGAGGCCATGGTGCAGCCTGGTTCCTCACTGGCGCCATGCAGGACATGCGGGGAAATGAAAAGCAGGTCGCCGGCCTGTACCCGGAAAGGTGTAAAATGAATCGTGTAGTTGGCAGATCCATTTTCAATGTAGGTAATCTCCGCTTCCTCATGCCAGTGAAGCTCAAGATTGCGGTAACTTTCCAGTATGCGGCAATAATAATATTCCACCGGAAGCAGAGCGCTTCCATGTGTGGTTTTTTCCTGATAATCCGGAATCTGTTTTTCCATGATACAGGCGTCCTCCCGTTCCACAAATACCATAGGATTGTGTTAATACTGCGTAATATTCTGCAAGAAATTCTGCAAGCATTATAGTATAATTCTATCATAAATGCCACTGTTCTTTTCGGACTTTTTCAGGAGGAAGAGCTCCGGCGGCGGAAACACGTATTGGAAAAAACGGGAGGATAAAAGAATGCCAGGATGGTTAAAAAACGCAGTGTTTTATGAGATTTATCCGCAGTCATTTTACGACACCAACGGAGACGGGATCGGAGATTTTAACGGTATCATTGAAAAACTGGATTACATCAGGGAACTGGGATGCAATGCCCTGTGGATCAATCCGTGTTTCGATTCTCCGTTTAAAGATGCGGGGTACGATGTGCGTGACTATAAAAAGGTTGCTCCAAGATACGGAACAAATGACGATCTGTATCGTCTTTTTGAAGAGGCGCACAAAAAGGGAATTCATATTCTGCTGGATCTGGTTCCCGGACATACCTCGGAAGAACATCCGTGGTTCAGGGAGAGTCAGAAGGCAGAAAACAACGAATATACGAACCGCTATGTATGGACTGACCATCCTTTTGCACCGATCAAAGGGTATCCGTATATCGGCGGAGAGAGTGAGAGAGGCGGAGTATATCTGCTGAATTTCTTTAAGTGTCAGCCGGCGCTGAACTATGGATTCCTGAATTGCGAGGAAAAGTGGCAGCTTCCGCCGGACCATCCGGACTGCATTGCTACCAGAGAAGCGATGAAAGATGTGATGCGTTTCTGGCTGGACCACGGGTGCGACGGATTCCGTGTGGATATGGCTGCGTCCCTCGTGAAAAATGACGATGAGGCAAAATCCGGTACCTGTGCTCTCTGGAGAAATATCCGGGAAATGCTGGATGAGGAATATCCGGAGGCGGCGATGGTTTCTGAGTGGGGAGATCCGGTAAAAGCGCTGAATTCGGCCGGATTCCACATGGATTTTTATCTCAACAGACGCGGCAACGGGTATAATACGCTGATGCGGGATTATGAGACCGGGGAGGACAACAGCTTTTTCAAAAAGGACGGGAAAGGGGACATTACCCGTTTCCTGAACGAGTATCTGCCGGATTATGCTGCTACAAAAGAACATGGATATTATTGTATGCTGACCTGCAATCATGATACGCTCCGGCCAAAATACAATCTGGACGACAGGGAACTGAAGCTCGCCTATGCATTCCTGTTTACAATGCCGGGTGTCCCGTATCTCTATTATGGCGATGAGATTGGTATGCGTTACCAGGAGCTGCCGACAAAGGAAGGCGGGTATCATCGCACCGGGTCACGTACGCCGATGCAGTGGAATGCTGAAAAGAATGCAGGTTTCTCTGACGGCTCGGCGGAAGATCTCTATCTTCCTGTGGATCTTTCCGCAGGTGCTCCTGATGTGGCTGCGCAGGAAATGGATGCAAATTCACTGCTGAATACCGTAAAAGCTCTGCTTCGACTTCGCCAGGAGGAAGAAGACCTGCAGGCGGATGCAGGATTTGAGGTGGTTTATGCGGAAAGCGGGAAACTGCCTTTTGTGTACCGCAGAGGAAATCTTCTGCTTGCGCTCAACCCGTCTTTGGAAACAGTGACTGCCGCAGCTGATGTGGGAAACAGAACGGTTCGTTTCTCAATTGGCAAAGGAAATGCGGAGGACGGAATGATTACCATGGAGCCGCAGTCGTTTCTTGTGTTAAAATAAAACGACCATTTATGTACTTGGACAACAGCTCTGTGCATCAACACAGAGCTGTTGCTGCGCATACGAAAATTATGACCGAAATGAAATATTATGCTAATAGAATATGACATTATACTTCTGCCAGCATCTGAGCTTCAATCTTACGCACTTCATCGACCGACATATTCTGATAAACCGCGATTTTTTCGACAGGAAGTTTATCCTGCAGCATTCGGATTACTGCCGCTGTTGTTGATTGTGCAGCACCTTTCTCCATGCCATCCTCTATTCCAAGATTATATAATTCTTCCGCTTCTGCACTCATCCGTTCATAGCCCCCTTTCTCTCGCTTTATTGGTTGTTTATTTTCCAATAACCTTTTCTGTCAGAACCAATTCGCTCAATAACGCCCCTTTCTTTCAGTTGCTTTATTCGCTGGGCGATTGTTTTTCTGCTGATTCCCAGTTTTTCTGAAAGCTGTGGCATGGTGTATCCGGGGTCCTCAGCGAGAAGCAACAGTAAAGCGAGCTCGTTATCAGTCACCTTATCAGTCACCTTATCAGTCACCTTGGAGGAACGAATAACTCTGTCCTCTGGCGCAGTAAATTCAATCATGATATCACCAGGATTGATCGTGTAAACAGGCTGCGGTACACCGTCTTTTTTACAGGCTGAACAGATTTTTTCAATTCCACGTCCCCAGCTTTCAATTTGTGAGCATTCTTTATGCCAATAATTTTTCCGTCATCATCACAGCCAATATAGATTTTTCCTCCCTGTGCGTTAGCATAGCCGCAAATCCACTCCAAATATTCATCTTTCCATTTGCTTTTCCACTCGATATTTTGGCACTCGGGCATTGTTGTTACCGTCCTTATCTTTATTTTTGCTACGGCTTTTATAAACATTATAATAAAAAAAACATGGTCTGGCAAGCTTGACATATTTGATTTATTTTGCTATATTAATGCAACAAAGACAATATAATATACAGAAAGATAAATGTCAATAACAATTTAAAACAAAAAAGAGACGCGGATTAGATGTTTCAATAATATGCCAGGAAATGGAACGCACAGTCGACGATGTGTTACCACGCGTCACAAGGTTTGATTTGCCCGGTCGGCACAGAGTTACAGATAATGTCACTTCAAACTAAAAATCTTTATAAAAACAGGAAAAAAATATTAACGAAAATTATTTCGCAAACGTCGAAAGTATTGACATATTACACAAATCGTGAGAAAATATTCGAACACTAAAAAGAAAAATGGCGCTTTGTAACTTGAAGGCTGCTATATTGAATAAAGATGACGGTTTCTTTGGAATACGGCTTCAGGATGTACCGTCTTGCATGAGACAGGATGTGCGGTAATGGCTGCACCTGGAATGGGGGCTTGCAGGTAAATGAAATGGAATAATTTTGAAAAATCACGGAAATGGCTGGCGTGGATGTTGACGGTGGCCATAGTTTTGTGTAATCTGTCGACGCCGACGACAGCGATCAGTGAAGAGAGCGATGTGGTCGTGCAGGCTGAGACGACCATCGAGACGGAGACGACGACAGTGCAGACGGGGGTGACATCTCAGACGGAGGCGACTTCCCAAACAGAGTCGACAGCCCAGACGGATGCGGCCGTACAGTCAGAGACGACGGCACAGACAGACGCAGCTGCGCAGACGGAAGCGGTGAGCCAGACAGACGCAGACGCGCAGACAGGGACAGGGGCTCAGTCCGGCACGGAGACCGAAGCAACGGAGCAGGCTGATACAGAGACGGAAGCCGGGACGGAGACCGCTGCAGAGACAGGGACCGGTTCCACGACGGATACAGAGGATGAGACGGAAGCTTTGGCAGACCTGACATCAGGGTCAGACACGGATGCGGAAACGGATTCTGACGGTGAGATAGAACAGGCAGGCGGGGACGAAAACGAATCTGAGACGGAGACAGAAACTGACGACGACGGGGGGGCATCTTATACATTAGATACGACGATTACGCAGGAGGTTTTCATCGACACCACGAATGAAGAAGATGCGGATGGGAACGCGAATGAGAATGGATTTTTTGCGGTGAAATATACGCTCAAAGTGAAGAATATCTCGACAGATACGGACGCGGAGGACGTGTCTGTTAAAGTTGTGTTCGGGGAGAATCTGACCTGGTATGAGAAAGACGAAGAAACTCTCGCTGCGGAGACATCCGTGGAGGAGGATCAGACGGATGCATGGTATTATATCGAGGACATCAGCAATCTGTCTGGAGCTCCCGCGCAGGTGAATCTGGATGAACTGACCGAATACGCGGAAAACAGTACGGATAAGGAAAAAGCGCTGGAGCCGTATGCTTCGGCTGTCGTCTGGGTGGATCAGACTATCGCCGCAGGGGAAGAGGAGAAGTATGTCTTCTACGCGGCGGTCGCGGAAGGGGTCACAACGACAGACGAGCTGCCGGCGCTTTATTTTGTGGACGGGGAGCAGGTCGAAAATACAGCGCAGGACCAGACCATTATCCAGTGGAAATACGAAGCACTGCTTGCGGAGAACGAGACCGAGGCGGAGACCGAAACGGAAACCGAGACGGAGACAGAGAACGAGACGGAGACCGATACAGAGACCGAGACCGAAACGGAGACCGAAAAAGAAACAGAAACCGGGACAGAGACCGAGATAGAAACAGAAGAGGAAGCGTATAACTTCATTGTCTACGAGGTTTCCGAGGGCGGCGAAATCTGCCTGACCTATACAGACGGCTACACAGAGAACATCACGCCGGACATGATGAGCGACGACTATGACATCGAGGTCAATATGCCGGTGACGGAACCGGTCGAGGTATCCGTGACGGCGTATGACGGCTACGCGTATGTCTGCGCGGCCGTGCTGGATGAAGAAGGGAACACGGTCGCTTCTTATGATGCGGACACGACGGCGTTTACCGTGACGGCAAACGCGGACTATAAGACGACGGTACAGGTGACATTTGCTGAGGACGACGAGGCGTATTATTTCAGCGAGAAAATGCTGGAAGTGGCTTCCTATGAGCTGCTTGCGGCCGCGGCGGCGGAGGACGATCCGGACACGCTGCAGGGGCAGATCAATGCGCTGCTTGGCTCGGATGATGAGCAGGGCGGAGTGAGTACCGCAAGTGAGAATGGCATCGCCACAGCTTCCGAGGAGAATGGCATCGCGACAACGGCGCTTGTCGACGAATCCTCCACGGGTACGATCACGCTCACGCAGGACTATACCGAAGATCTTGTCATCTGGGATGGTGTGAATGTTACGATCGACCTTGCCGGATACACCATTGCACCGGCGGGTACGGATAAGAACGCGGTCACAGTCTACGGTACTCTGACGCTTACAGACAGCAGTACAGGCGGAACAGGTGCACTTCAGAACACCGCATCCCTTTCCAACATCCGCGGTGTCATCGTCGCGCAGGGTGGCTCCTTTACCATGCAGGGCGGCACGATCTCCGGTTTCTCTGCCTCCGGCAATGGCGGCGGTGTGCTGGTGGAGAACGGCGGCACCTTTGCCATGACGGACGGTACAATTGATTCGAATAAAGCTACGAGCTACGGCGGCGGCGTATTCCTTTATGACGCGGACCAGATAAAAGACATGACCGGCGGCACGATCTCCAACAACAAGTCCGGATTATCCGGCGGCGGCCTGGCGGCAAACCGTGCCTCAAAATCAACCATCACTTTCCCCTCAGGTCTTACCATCAGCGGCAACACTTCCGGCGGCTATGGAGGCGGTGTTTATTTTAACAGTGTTTTGACCACACTTACCATTTCATCAACCATTTCGGGCAACACATCCGCCAGCGAAGGCGGCGGTGTCTATTTTGGCGCGGCTGTCACTACTCTTAACATCACGGGTGCAACAATCGATAACAACACATCAGGAGCAGCGGGCGGCGGCGTTTATTTTGCCGTGGCTGTTCCTACAGCAGTTATCAGCGGCTCCAGCATTTCAGGAAACTTTGCAGCTGGCAATGGTGGTGGTATATGGCTAAACGCTGGAACCAGCCTGATTCTCGAAAGCGGCAGCAGGATTAACGGCAATACGATCTCTGCAGCAGGAGCCCTTTTTGGCGGCGGTATCTTCCTGTACAGCACCAGTGCCAGCAGAAGCACATTTACATCCACAGGAGGCGAGATATCTGGTAACATCATTGACAGTACGGATCTCACTAATTCCTATGGCGGCGGTATCAGTATCGGTAGTACTGCAGCCCATGCCTACGCTTCCGTTAACATGACTAACACGACAGTTTCAGATAACTCTGGTGCCACACTTGGCGGCGGTATCTCCATATATACCTACGCGCAGGAGGCTACATTTACAAACCTGACTGTTTCAGGAAATAAGGCAGTCGCTTCTGCCACGTCCGGCTCTGGCTACGGCGGTGGTGTCTACATTGCAGGTAACAGCGCATGTACGGTCACTGTCTCGGGTGGTATATTTAGTAGAAACTCTGCCGACTACTATGGCGGTGGTATGTATGTCACTACAGCAACCTCGTCCCTGGTTTTGCAGGACGCAGCAAAATTCGACGGAAACACCTCCTATAATGGCGGCGGCGGTATCTACGCGGAGGGATATCTGACGCTTGCCGGCGGGGATAGTACAGATACTACGATACAGATTTGCAACAACGTGTCCACAATCGGCGTGGGCGGTGGTGTATACTCATCTACTTCCAACAGCTATGCCATCACTTCAACCGGTTATGTAGATGTTTATGAAAACAGTGCGGGAACAAACGGCGGTGGCCTGTGCGTAAATGCCGGCGGCATGGATCTGTCAGGTCATATCACCATACATGATAATTATTCCAGGGGAATTAATTACGGCGGTGCCGGACTCTATTCCGGCAGCAATACGACAGGCACCATCTGGCTGCATGACGGCGTATATATCTATGATAATACAAGCAATCTGCATGGCGGCGGCGTATACAGTAGATGGGGACTAAAAATAGATGACGGCGTATATATTTATGGTAATTACGCAAACAGCAACGGCGGTGGTGTGGGCGCGATAACTCTTGATATGTCAGGAGGAGAGATTCATGACAACAGCGCAGCAAATGGCGGTGGTGTCTATATCGTACCGGGAACTGCCGGCTCCATAAATCCGGAAAGCTCTATCTCCGGAGGTAAAATTTATAATAATACCGCCAGAACCGGCAACGGCGGTGGTGTATATGAAAATTCATATCCTAACATCCTGTATATAAAGGGTGATGTGGAAATCTATGACAACAGCGCCTATTCTTACGGGGGCGGTGTGTATGCCACTGATCTGTTCAGCTTTAGTGGCGGAATCATCACCGGGAACACAGCCCAGAGGGGCGGCGGTGTGTATATTATCGGCTACCTGGGTCAGAATGCAACTATAGAAATCAGCGGCACTGATTCCGGCGCTATATATGACAACACGGCCACCGCTGTCAATTACGGTAATGATGTGGCGCTGGGCTATAATTCAACCAGCGTCAGCAGCGATAACTCAACAGGCAAGGCATACCCGAGCTTATCGATGGGCGCTGCCAGTGCATTTACTGATAATGCAAACGACATAACCGGTGTTTCCTGGTATGATGAGGTGGATGACACCACTACAGAGGATGCATTTAGCACTTATATCACCAGCTCAACCCAGCAGGCAGGACAATATTACACATTTATTTATAAGACAGTAGATACAGCAATTGCAGAGATTTGGAACACGGAAAAGGGTGAGTACGAAACCTTTGCATCCGTTCAGGAGGCTGTGGACGCGGTTGAAAATGACTCCAGCGTATACGGCACATATGGCGGCACGGATGGCACCATTACCATCATCATGCTGGACGACAACCGCGAGGATGTGACCATCCCCACAGATGTCAGTGTCACACTGGATTTGGCGGGGTGCACGCTTACCGGTCTTGCAAAGAGCGTAATCACTGTTGATACAGGTGCCACTCTTGTGATAGATGACAGCAGTGCGGAGGGCACCGGCCTTATCACGGGCGGTGACGGAACCTATTACAATTATAATGGCACTAACTATAATTACTGTGGCGGAGGTCTCTTTATATACGGAACTGCCACATTTAAAGGCGGTACCATCAGCGGAAACACGGCACAATTAGGCGGCGGTGTGTTTGTAGCGGGGCATTCAGGTAATAAAATCAATGGAACCTTCATACTTGACGGCGGCACCATTACAGGGAATACTGCAACAAGTAACGGTGGCGGTCTGGCTGTTTTTAGCGGATACACCTCCTCAACCTATAAAACCGCGTCAACCCCGAATTTCACTATGAAATCAGGATCCATCACGGCTAATAAGGGCGGAAGCGGCGGCGGAGTATATGTATATGTATATGTTAATGTGGAGATAACCGGCGGAAGCATCACGAACAACACATGCTCCTCCAGCACGTCTATGGGCGGCGGAATGTATATAGCCAGCCAAACTCTGTTTAACATGACCGGTGGCTCGATTACGGGAAATACTGCTGTTACAGGTGGAGGAATTTACAGCAACAATATAAATTCCAACTTAACTTTCAGTGATGATACCCAAATTTACGGCAACACAGCCACCAGCAATATAGCAAATGATATCTATGCGACCATTACAGGTGGAAGCATCAGCCTCCTGGCTGCGCCTGGTATGGGTATTGACGCTTATAACAGCTGGTTTGATTCTAATGGAGATGACAGCAGCTATCCGTATTACTATACGGAAGAGTTTACATCTGGCGGATCAACATCAAACCACATATTTGCCCTCACCGCCACGAATTATTCCGGCGGCTATGTGGCGTATATTGCTGAAACCACATCCGGTAATACGGTTTATCAGATTGATAACGGGGACGGAACATATTCATATACGACGAATTCGACAACTGCGGATGAAGCTACGAACGCGGAAAAAACAGTAATATCCGCGTCCGGAACAGCCTATGTCACACTTCAGGCAGCCATAAACGCAGCCAAAACTGGCGACACCATCTATCTGCTCTGTGATGTAGAAGAGAGCCTAAGTATCTCAGGCTTAGCTACCAGAACAAAATTTACCATCGATCTAAACGGCTACACTGTCTATTCCACGGGAGACTATGGATTTTATATAAAATACGCAAACAGTGTGGGGATGGACATTAACATACGGAGTACGTCGGGAACATTTGCAAATGCTGAAAGCGGTGCTGTGGGTACCATCACAGTTGCTGACTCAAATTCCAGCAGCTTCCCCTATGGTATATACATTCCTGCAGGAAATGTGGACCACGAAACATACCTGACGGTTGACAGTGTTTTGATCACCGGCTTTGGAAATGTGGAACAGGCGGATGCCTCCGGCTCAAGCACATACAACGGAGCAGGTATATACACAAGTAGCTGGAACTCGGTTACGCTGAAAGGTACTACCATGATTACAGACTGCTACGCATATCAGGGCGGCGGAATTTATATGACCGGCCAAAACATCTACCTGACCATGGGTGAGGATGTTGTTATTAGTGGCAACACGGCATATCAGGGCGGTGGAGTTTGCTTTAATGCTGGTGGTGATAGTGTTACTGACGGCGTTTATAAGGGATATACAGAAACTGTCACGATAAACGGATCAGAGATAAGCGGCAACTGTTCAACAAACGTTGCCGGCGGACTTTATATCATTGGATGGAACAGCACATATAACACCAGCGAGAAAGCCTGGCCAAAGGTTACGATAGAAAATGCTACCATTAAAGAAAACACGGCGGGAACCGAGGTTGGCGGTGCTTATTTACTGCGCGTTTCGAATGCGACGATAACAGGCTCCCACATAACAGATAACTACTCAACAGCCCAGTATGGCGGCATGTATGTTAACGCCAGCGGCAATCCAGGGGTAAACGCGCTCTATACCATAACTGACTCGTATTTTACAGGAAACACGTCAGGAACTGGCTATGCAGGTTTGATTGTAGGCACAGGTGTGGCAAAAATAGATAACTGTACATTTGCCCAAAATACATCGTCTACAAGCTGCGCCGCACTTTATTTGAACACAGTGGCAAATGGCAGTACGTTAACTAACTGTACCTTCACGGGTAATGAAAGCACTGTAAGCGGATATATAGTTTACATAACCAGCTCATTCGTGGACGTAAGTGATATAGAAGTTACAGGAAATTCGACGGCCACAAACACGGGTGCTGTATGTATACATGCCAACAGCGGCACCATTCAGGGCGAGGTAACTATTACTAAGAGTGATATTTCGAACAACAGCGGCTACGGCCTGGATCTGTATCTGCAAAATGATATGGGCGAGATAGTGACCGTTACAAATACGACCATCACTAATAATTTTGGCTATGGCATCTACATGAGGCAGTCAAACAACCATTACAAAACCCGCAGTGAGTATGTCCTGAATATTGGGGATGGCGTGGAGGTTGCATATAACGGAAACACCGGAATCTACACCAGTGGATACGGCACCTTAAATATAACTGGCGGAAAAATTCATGATAACACGGGCGCCTCAACTGGCGGCGGTGTCTACGCGGCATACACGGATTTCAATATGTCAGGCGGTGAGATTTATGACAATAGTGCGACCAAGGGCGGCGGTGTGTACCTGGTTGAAAGTGCTAATACATATAATGGCGGAACCTATAGCGATGTTGAATATAATCAGGCCGCCACAGATACCATCACAGGTGGCAGGATTTATAATAACACGTCTAGTGTTACGACGGATTCCGGCGGCGGAATCTATATAGGAAATTATGATAAGCTGGTTATGACCGGCGGCACGGTGACAAATAACACCGCCAGCGGCCAGGGCGGCGGTGTGTATGTAGCCAGCAATTCCGCGTCATTTGAGCTGGGCTCTTCAACAGATGCAACAAGTGGGGAAACCACGGTGGGTCAGGTCTATGGCAACACAGCTTTGCTGGGACAGGACGTTTACGCGGAATACAGTTCGAGCTATGCAAACACTGCACTTGCGCTTCTCAAAGCGGAGGATATGTTTGACGACGATGACGGAATGAAGGGCATCGGCTGGCTAAACGAGTCCACCAGCGTTGTGACCACTACGTCCATTGACTACGATCCGGTAAAGAAAGCCTACCCGTATACACTGGAGTACGAGACAAACACAGTCGTGGCAGTGATCTGGAATACATCGCTAAATGACGGCAATGGTGGATATCAGACATTCACATCCGTTCAGTCAGCAGCGGATGCGCTTTTGGCGGATAAAACAGATGGTACGGGATATTATTACACCACAGATATCACCAGCCCCGAGATCATCATGGTGGATGATGCTACGGGTGACGTGGAGGTTTCGGGCGGCCTGACACTTACGTTGAATCTGAACGGTTATACGCTGAAGGGGAACACCACGGCCATCACATGCTACGGTACGCTGACTATAAAGGATGTGCAGTACAGTTCATCTGCTGTCAGTGGTGATGATGATTACTGTGAACATTGCAGTGAACTGATTGCAGTAAACCAGTCCGTACATGATGATGCTTCACTTGGCGCAGGCGCAGGCTCTGAATCGATCGGCACCATCACCGGCACAGCGGCTCTTACAGGCGGCGGCATCCATGTATGCACCGGCGGCTATGTCACCATGGTAAGCGGTCAGATTGCGAACTGTACTGCCGGCGGAACGACGAAAAACAATGCTTCCTACGGCGGAGCCGGCGTCTACATTGAAAGCGGTACCTTTATCCTTTCCGGCACGGCGTCCATAAACAACTGCTCCACGAAATCTTACGGAGCTGCTGTTTACTTAAATTCCACATCCGGAACCTTTATCCTGGAGGAGGATGCCGTCATTACCGGCAATTCTTCCTACTTTGGTACTGTCTACGTCAGAAGCGGTACCTTTAAGATGACGGGCGGAAGCATCAAGGGAAACACAGCGATTGGAAATACGGATAACACTTATACCGGCTACGGCGGCGGTGTTTATGTGTATGCTGGGACAGTAAAGCTGACTGGCGGCGAAATTACCGGAAATACCGCCACAGGAAAAGGCGGCGGTATCTACATAAACAGCGGTACGGTTACGCTTTCAGGCAGTATAAAGGTGACGGATAACTCCGTCACCGGCACCAGCTCGACAGATGCCTCCATCGGCGGTGGCGGCGGTATCTTTATGCAAAACGGCACACTGAACATAAAGACAGGTGTGGTGATTTCAGATAACTCATCCATCCGCGGCGGCGGTATCTACCAATACAACGGCACGATTAACATGAGCGGCGGCCAGATTACGGGAAATACCGCGGAGTATGGCGGCGGGCTGGTACAGTATCCGACACAGGGCGGAACCTTTACCATGACAGGTGGCGTCCTCTGTGACAATATATCGAATCTGAGCAGTGCAGGAAATGATGTGTACTCCGTATCAGAGGACGGCTATACCTACACTGGCACAAGCTACCCCACAGCCACGCTGGTTCGTGCTGCGGATATGGACTATACTGACGAAAAATATACTGCTTCTTACAATGTCTGGAAGGACGATACCTACACGGGAACAGATCGCACGGCAGAGTATGTCGGATACGGACAATATATTACGGAAAAGATCACATCAAGTACCGGCCTGATGCTGACGGCGGAGAAATATGGCGAGTCGAAGCCGACGATATCCGCTACTACGACATTTTATGCAAAGAGCATCACCCTTACAAAGATTGCGGATGGGACAACTGACAGCTGGGATGAGGAAGATGGCGGCGTCACAGCGTACAAAAATGCTGATACTGGTGAAACGCTCGAGGATGCAAGCTGGGATAGCACTTCTGCGGAGAACCCTCTGGCAGCAGAGTGGACGGCCGGGAATGACTCCAATAACAGCAATGGTCTGGTACGTTCTTATGATAAGATCACATACAGCCTTAACATAACCTATGAAGATGGAGATGCCTCTGATTCAGAAGGTGAGACGATTTTTCTGTATGTGGAAGCGACTCTTCCTCTTTCCAGCACGGAAGCGGAGTTTGATTCTACAAATCTGAAAGATGCAGTCATAACGGAGTCTGATGATGGGGAGACTCAGACGGTTACCGGATATATAGAGTGCAAGGCAGAGGCCGGCAATCAGACGGCAACGATTACGGTCAGGGTAAACGGCATGGAAAATGGTTCCCTGGTGGAGCCTTCCTTTAAGACGTGGGTAGACGGGAACAGTGATAATGAAAAGAATGCGCCCAGCGTGACGCCCACTGCCGTGACAGTATCTGCGGCAGGCATGTATGACCTGACGCTCCTGCGGAATACCGAGCTTTCCTACACAGGCTACTTTGACCTGTCTACCGGCGAGGAGACGACAAAAGCCGCTTACGAAGCAGCACAGGAAGCGGGGGATGATTCCATTGTCTACGGCACGATGCTCGGATACGGGATCACGCTCTCTATGAGGAATTCCAACACCTCAAAGGGGAAGATGGGCATGGCGTCCCCTGCAGGTGAGATTGAGTTTGACCTGACACTTACCGGCTCCCTGTATTTTAATGGTGAGCAGTTGACGGATGAAGACGGCAACGCAGTCTATGCGGCGCCCTATATCTGGGCCTATAAAGCCAATGAGGACACGGAGAGCGGAAACAGCCTGAACAATACGCTGCGAAGCGTGAATATGAACTGGAACGACGAGGATGATGTCTCCAGTACCACACAGTACGCCTACAACGCAGCGCCCTTTAACACAGGAGGAAATACCACAAGCTGTTATTCAGGCGGAGCATGGACGGCCACAGGCAGCCAGCCGGACAGTTCAGACACACAGACATCCGTACATTTTTCCGTAAGCGGATATACGATAGACACCGCCTACAGCAGCATAACCCCCAATGCCGCATCCGATGGGAGTACCGATAACTTTACGGGAAACTATATAAAGGCATTTTCTGCCGGTTACATACAGGTGATCTTCCCGATTGACACAGAGGAAGTGGAAGGTGAAAACGGGTATCTGGCTGTAGGCATGGAAGGCCTCGTATCTGATTTGAGTATCTCGGATTCGACGGGAAACGTGAAGGAAAGCGATACATCGGATCCTTCCTCGGAAGATCTGGCATCCTTTGTAAAATGGTACGGAGACGATCAATACGCATCGCATGCTACCTGTGAGGTGACCTACCTTAACAACTATACTTCCGCGCAGACCGGACTATATGTGACCTCAGGAGAGGGAGAAGTCCTGACAAAGACAAATTACTTCCATAATTCTTCAAATGGGAGTATTACCAGTAAGGATGAGTATGGCACCGGCACTACGGCTCTTGGCTCCACGGTGTATATCGGGAGCGACGTGACATTTGGAAGCAATACGTATGATACAACGGACAGTACTTCTTCGATACACTATAATAACTCCTTTGACGCGCAGGAAGACAATGCCATCGAGTATGATTACCTGACGGCTTTGAATCTTTTACAGAAGTTTGATGCCGAGGCTTACACACCGGCGAGCACGACGCTTGAGATTGTAAATCAGACGTATACGCTTACCTCTCAGACGAACAACATCACGGATGGCAGCGGAAATACAATTTTCAGAATCAAGACAACGGAGGCTGCGGCATCCTGGTCTACATCAAAGACCATGAGCTATACACTCACCATTCTTTATGCCGCAAAGACGGACGGCTCAAACTGGACATATTCAACAGATGGAGGAGGATATTCATCTCCAGTGGGCGAAATGGATGAGACAACCGAGGAGGATCTGATCTACTTTACGACCCTGCAGGACCTCTATGATTACTTTGGATACAACGAGGACGGAAGCTCCAAGGGCGTATGCGTAGGCATTTTATATGAATTCCGCGACTGCTGCATCCGCAATGACCGGGGTATCTCAGTGACCTCGCGCATGGATGTTACGAATGAATTTGAAGATGCAGGGCAGACATTTTGTACCACCAACGATGTCCGGGGCTGGACCACCTACCGTCCGGAGTATAAGGACGCGTTGAGCGGTGGCACCTTATCTGACCAGTTGTTTAACTTCACATGGACCAGTACCGTATATGCGGCTGCAAACGGTGCTACAGCCTATGGAACCGCGAACGGCAGCTATCCGGAAAGCTATACGACCGCATACAACAGCTATTCTAGTGCGAGCGGCGGCTATAAGTATTCAGGAAATGCGAAGCTTGAGACCTATAATAATGGCTACATAAAGACAGAGTACAAAAACGGCTGGGTAGTGGGAGTCACCCACTCAGGCTGGTATTCCGGCAATACGCTGCTTCTTTACACCATGGAAAGCGGCATAGATATTGAAGTCGCGGATACGGTTGAGGGTTCCAATACGCCAAAGACGACGTACAGTATTGGCAATGACCGTACCGCCAGTTTCACAGTAACGCCGACGATCGAGGAATCCAGCGGCGTCAGCAGCGAGCTGGTGACAAACGGCACCCAGTCCACAGAAGTGGTAATTACAATATCACTCCCGAACCACTTAAACTATGATGAGGGATCTCTGAAGTTTGACTATACAGGCTCAGGCTATCAGGAAGGGGAACTGATCTGGGATGTGGACTATACGGAAAATAGTGATGGTACCGCGACGATTGTGTTAAAGACAAGCGTAACGGATATCAGTAAAGCGCTTCCCACCATCAATTACACGTGCACCATCGGGAATCCGAAGGCAAACGATGGTGATGCGGATGAGGTCAAAGACGGAGAGACGCTCAAAACTACGGCTGCGATCAACATTACCTATGAGGAGAGCGGCCAGATCAGTACGTATGCCAAGGAAGATTCCGTCAGCATTTCCGTGATAAAGATTTCGGGGGATAATATCTGGATTGAAGGCAGCGGCCTGCTGGAGCTCGGCGAATCTATGGTATTTGACCTGTACTATGGAAACAATTCAGACAGTAACAGATCCGTAGAAATCGGGAATGTCCTTCCGTACAATGGAGATGGTGACCGCGGGACGCACTTTACCGGCGGCTACCAGGTGACAGAGCTTACGCTGACATTTGATAGTCCTGAATCTTTAACGAACTTCTTAACCTATGGTGCAGTGACTTTCAAAACAGATGCGACATATAGCAATGATTCGGATGCGCAGGCAGAGCTCTTGGACAGATTGCTCTCAAGAGGATGTGTGCTGTATTCGGGAAGCGACGCAAGTACCTATCTAAGTGGTATGTCGTCTTCAGCTGTATCGTGGGCAGAGGAGGAGGACTATGAAACAATTGTAAATGATTCAACTACCGGAATTTACACGGTCACATTCGACCTGACTAAATTGGATAAAGCATATCAGGAAATGCTCACCCAGCTGGCATCATCAAAGACCGGTATCGCGTTTTATGTATATTTAAATAATGTGAAGCAAGGCGAGAATGTACAGATGTCCTATACCCTTTCACCTTCCACAACATCCGGCGTGGAGACAATTCTGATCGCCGATACTGACGGAAGCGTACAGACGGGTGAAAATACCTATGCGGAGAGTACATTCTACCGTGTAGCAGGCGAGGGCAGCACAAGCGGATCTGTTACAAGTAAAATCAGGTCTGCAAGTTACATCAATCGAATCCTCTCAGGTATCGCCTGGCTTGACCAGGATCATGATGGACTTTATAACACGGTGTCAGGAACTACAGATCAGACGCTGAAGGGGATTGATGTTTACCTGTATTCCACGACGCCGACGGATGAACAGGATTACTATAACTATTATGGTGAAACTGTGACTGTAAATAAAGACGAACAGGGTAATATTATTTCCTGTACACAGACCATAACAGAAGGTACGAATACTTCAACGATAGAGCTTTATCCCCTGACGCTTACAAAGACCGATGGAACGTCTGTGACCCTGTATCCGGCGGTCAGTGTACTGGGAAATCTCATCACGCCTCAGACAACCGGTACAGATGGCGCATATTCCTTCACGGAGCTGGCTGCGGGAACCTATTACGTGGTATTTAAGGACGAAAACGACAACGATAGTAAGGAATACACGGTAGCAGACTCGAATGATACGCCCCTGCCCTTTGGACAGCTGAGCGTAACAACAGACCGTTCTTCGGAATCGGATACAGCGGCAGTCAACCGTGCCCTGGCAAGCTATGGAGGCATTAAAAGCTCAGATAGCGGATCATCGTCTCTGGTACTGGCGTACATAGGCGGTATCGAAATGAAAGAAAGCGTTGTGACAAGCCCATATGAGAAAGGAAACCAGAATGCTGGTTTTTACTACAGGCAGTTGACGGTGGAAAAAGTATGGGAGAACATGATCGATGAAATTGCCGCCGGGACACAGGTCGCAATTACCGTGACAGGAACGTCGAAAGGGGTGTCTGCGAGTGCATATTACACATATGAAAACACCTATGTGTTGGAACAGGCGACAAATACCACTGTGGACCTGTCAGGAGAAACCACGGCCGGAACCGTAACAGCGAAGTACACTTCAAAGGAGAGCAGTCTCGGATTTAACGATATAACTGTAAGCGGAGATGGTACAGCGGCTTCAACAGCGAGCGATCCAACAACAGATTACTCGGTTCCATCGCTGACCGTGGCTTCACAGAGGGATACATCCACAGGGTTAAGCACTGTAACCTGGACGTTGGGAACCATCAACCTGCAGGCAGAGGATGAGTATGGTGAGATCACGTACAGTCTTGGCGACGTAACAGAGAAAGTGGATGACGGTAGTGGTAACACGACACCCAAGACTTTGACAGGCTTTGTAACAGAGACCGAATATACTGAGACGCAAAGCTCGTCATCATCAGCTAAAGTGATTAAGGCAAAGGCAACCAACACCCAGATCCTCTATGAGCTGCAGCTCTACAAGATCATCGCAGACGAGGATAATACATCGACATCGTACCTTTCCAATGCGACATTTACGCTCTACACGGATGCAGACTGCACAAAAGCTGCTTCAGCCTCGACAGCAGCCAGCGGCACATCCGGCGCGAATGCGGCAAGCGGTGCGTCTATTACGAGCAGCGAAACCGGTGCGCTTTACATCGGCAAGCTGGAAGCGGGCACCTATTATTTGAAAGAGACCGTCGCCCCGTCCGGGTATGAGTTGAATCAGAGCGTGTGGAAGATAACGATCGAATATGAGAATGTTGATGGCAAGGATGATGATGAGAATTGGACTAATGTTCCCAAGATCAGCGTGACGCTCGTGCAGGATGCGGATGGAAATACGAGTTCAGAAACTTTTGAAGCAGCCGATGCAGATAATGAAGAGGGCAGTACGAATACTGTATACAGCGTAGCGTCTGAAACCAACAGCTCAGGTACTGGTACGTTGTACACCATATCGTTTCAGATGGAGGATGAGATCATCTATTCTCTGCCGCAGACCGGCTCCGTCGGCATCATCTGGCCGACCCTCGCGGGTGTTGCACTGATGCTTGCGGCTCTGGCGATAAACGAAAGAAAGAGGTGGAAAGCATATGCGTGAAAAACTGATTAGAGAAAGGCGGGCACCGGATGGGCATATGCCGGAAACATGGATAAGGGGGGATACGAATGGGTGAAATAAAAGTGAGTGAAATACAAATGAAAGGAATACATATATGTGGAATGCAATTTCGTGAAATACACAGGCCGGAGAAATTGCTGCGTGAGAAACATATCGCAAACAGCCGTGACGGATAAGAGAATGATTCCGGGCGCATGAGAACGTCCGATCAGATACCGAAAGAAAAAATGGGTCTGCGAAAGCAATGACCCGGTGAAACGCGAAAACAAAGGTGCCGGATGGACACCGCATAAATGAATGAAAAGGAGATGCAAATGAGTATGAAGAAAGTATGGAAAAAGCTGATACCGCTGCTGGCAGTAATGTCGTTGGCGGCAGCAACAGGGGGGGTAACGGCCGGAGCGACAGACAGCAATAATTCAGGTCAGACAACGCTTAGTGTTGGTACAGACAATGTAGTTGACAAAACAGAGACCGTTACGATTAGTGAGATTCCAGAAGACGCTGAAAGTCTCACATTTGCGACATACCAGATTCTGTATGCAACTTATGACTCAACAACAAATAATTTTGAGTATCATCTGACAGCTTGGGCAGAGAGTGTACTGGTAGATTCTACCATAGAAGTAGAGACATCCATCAAGTTCAAGACAGAAGAATCTGCCATTGCGGCAATTCAGAATTTGGGAACGAATGGGAACACCACTACCGAGCAGAGGGATCTGATCAACGCACTCGCATCGGCTACTGTTGATACGACCTATGCTTCTGCCTTGGCAGACGCAACAATATCAGATGCATGGTCGTCCTACAAAGCGAAAGATGAAACAGTTACCACGAATCTTGCGGTAGGTGCTTATCTGGTGATTCCGACAAGCTCAAACATGGCGTTTTTAAACATGATGGTCAGTGTGGATGCAAAGCTTGACAGTAATGCCAATAACACATGGAAAACGACAGCGCATGGCGCAGTACTGAAAGGCACGCTGAACGGGATTACTAAACAGGTGAGCGATGATATTTCAGACGAATATAATCCAGGATATGGCGATGACGCCTCTGTAGGAATCGGCGATATTGTGTACTACGCGATTACCGCCAATGTACCGCAGTTCCCGGCTAACAGTATTACCTATGAATTTAAGATTACTGATACACCGACCAATGTGAGCATTAATCTGTCAACTGTGCAGGTGTATGGGGTTGATGCTGCTGGTGATAAAACACCGCTGACGGCATATGATTCGACCAAAGGAGTTACAGGCGAAGAGAATTATAAGGTAAGTGTAGATGATACCTCTGGTGTATTGACAGTAGATTTCTCGAATTATTATCTGGATACGTTTTATAGTAGTGAAACATATACATATAAGTCCGTCTACATCACCTACAATGCAGAGGTGCTCTCATCGGCCTATATTGCAACCGGTAATGAAAATACGGCGAAACTTTCTTATGGTTCTAGTTATACCACAACGGTAGCTTCAAATGAGGCCGAAGACAAAACAAAAGTATACACCTATGGTGCAGTGCTTACAAAAACTGACGATGGCACTACTCCCACAGCGCTTGCTAATGCGACATTTCAGGTATCTGATGGCAGTACGACACTGAAATTTGTTGTAGATGGCGACTCTACGGATGCGCACAAGATTTACCGTGTGGCAGATGTAGATGATACGGTTACGACAACTGATATTATCACAGGAACGGATGGTACAATCACCATCATCGGACTGGATGCTGGTAAAGCCTACACCGTGAAAGAGACAAAGGCACCGTCCGGATATAGCCTGAACACAAATTACATAACCGTTACCATATCGGCGGAGACAGATGATACAAGTGGAGCTCTGACAGGAAATGTAGCTTCGGTAAGCAGCACAGAATATACATCGAGCGGTTCCGAAGTGACAGGCACCAGTAAAACCTGGAAGGCAGATGCTACTGACACAAATCATACAGCTGCGGATGCATATATGTATATGTCAGTCACCGATACCACGTTAGGAACACTTCCTGCAACAGGAAGCATTGGTATTATTGTATTCACGATTGCCGGTGTGGCGATCATGATATTGGCTTTGATTTTGATCAATGGCGGGAAAAGTAAAGAAAAGGCAGGACAGGGGATGAGGAAGTAACGCTCATACCGTACCGGTTCTGATGTAAACCAATCCTTTGGTTTCCGGGGAAACTGCTTTGACCGCTTCTTGATTAAATGAGCTTTTCCTTGTAACTGTGGAGGTACTGAACAGCTACGAGGAGTCATAAAAAAGCAGAGGAGGCCATGATCAGAATCTCTGATGATGGCTCCCGGAAACTATTCATGGCGTGTCCGTTTCGGACACTCTGTGTTCCCGATCGTAAAACGATTTATATCGTTTACTATAAAGGTCGGGAACCCAAACGGTGCCGGATGGACACCGCCAAAGAAAAGGAGAGGATTTACATGAAAAGAATATGGAAAAGAGCAGCTGCGTTGCTGACTATGCTGGTATTGGTGCTGAGCGTGGGCACGGCACCGAGAGTGAAGGCTGATGAGGCGTCGACAACTATTGCAGGGACATTGAAGACGGGCACAGTGAATGGCAAAGCAAATGTGGTGACGAATAAAGCATCTGTAAAAATTACAGGGATCCCTGATGAGGCGACTGATTTTAGTCTTACTGCTTACCGGGTTGTATATGCGACCTATGACAGTGATTCTGGATTTGAGTGGCATCTGACAGAGTGGGCTAAAAAGGCATTGGTTGATGGCGTTACTTTTTCTACAGAGGAAGAGGCAATAGCAGCCCTTGCCGGGCTCACAACGGATGGTACATCCGCGACGGAGCAGGACACAACGATCGTAAACATATTGGCTGCGTATATATCCCAAAATACGCCTGCAAGTGCAAATACTTTTGCCAGTACAGATTCTCCTAATCCTTGGACCATAACGCAAGCAACAGAGTCTGGTGATACAGGTAATGCAAAAATAGACTTGAGCGTAGGAGGATACCTGGTGATTCCAAGCAGCACGAACATGGCGTTTCTGAATATGTTTGTCAGCGTGGAAGCGACCGGGACATCCGATGACTCCTGGAAATTGAAATCAAATGGCGCGGTTTTAAAAGGAAACCTGCTGGGTATCACAAAGGGAGTATCTGACGGAGAAGCAGCAACAACGACAGGTGATCCATTGACTTATACTTACGCGGATACAGTTGATGCCCAGATTGGTGATACGGTTTATTATCAGATCACTGTAGATGTGCCGAGATTTCCATATGCAGTTTCCACAAACAATGAAGTGCGCTTCCGAGTGGAAGACGTGATTCCCAATAATATTAAGGTGAATCGAAACTCCGTAACGGTGTATGGGGAAGATGCGAGTGGAACGAGGATTTCTTTGACAAAAGGAACAGACTATAAACAGGTCTATACGGAAAAAACGGATACTTCAAGAGCGGTATTAAAGGTTCAGTTCGGAGATTCTTATTTTACTACTTTTTGTAAGTATGACAGTGAAACGGGGACGTGTACCTACCCATATACAAAGGTAGTGATTGTATATGAGGCAGAATTGCTTTCAGAGGCGGAGGCTGGTACGGCAGAAGAGAATACGGCAACCCTGATCTATGAGGACGCGAATCATGCCGAGAACACCGCTGAAGCTAATGCTGAAGTTTATACCTATGGCGCAACACTTACAAAATACGGGGAAACTGAAGAAACAGGAAGTGTACTATCGAATGCCACGTTCCAGATCTTTGATGAATTAGAAAGTGCCATCAGTTTCGTTACGGATTCTTCCACATCATCAGGTGATCCAATTTACAGAGTGGCGGACTCGACGGCAGCGGACGCAAATAAAACGACAGAACTTGTTACAGGCACAAACGGCACATTTACGATTATCGGGCTTGATGCGGATACAACGTATACTGTAAAGGAGACAAAGGCACCGGCTGGTTATAGTTTGAATACCAATTCTCTGGAAGTAAAGATAACAGCAGAAAAGAATGCGCAGGGTGACCTTACCAGTAAAATTGATTCGATAGCAGCATCTGAAAATCAAGGTAGCGCCTCGGGTTCTTTGAATTGGTCGACAAATGATGAACCAACAAGTGGGCTATCTGAGCGTACATGGATTATCAGCCTTGACTCTGATAATACAGGTTCGTTTGGTATGTCTGTCACCGATACCAAGATTGCTGCCCTCCCGGCCACCGGCAGCGTCGGCATCATCGTATTCACCATCGCGGGTGTGGCAATTATGATCCTCGCTCTGGTGCTGATCAATTCGGGCAAGAGCAAAGCGAAGAAGGCCTGACAGTAATCATTCGGGACAGTACTTCGCACATGATGCGAAGTATGTCTGAAAAAGGAGCGTGACAGCAAATGAGCAAACCGGGAATTTCGTTTGAGGCTGTGAAAGCGGATCTGATGGAAGACGATGAATTTAGGCAGAATATGAAAGGCTGCGGCCGGAGTATGAGGCCATTCGGCGAGTTATTACAAATGAGAAAGAGCGGTCTCTGAATCAGACGGAGTTCCCGGAGAAGGATGTTATTCGAGCGAGTATTGAGGCAAAAAAGTGTTCATGATATGATAATGAATGCCATAAACTCAAAAAAAACAACAAGTTTGTGGAACGAATGCAACAAACCTTGACTTCCGCGCCCTTTTATGACATACTTTCTGTCAGAAAGGTGGTGTGGCGTCTATGCTCAGGCATGAATTAAAGAAGCGGGATTTGTACCTTGACAAAATGATTGCTTTTCAGGATACGGAGATGATCAAGGTGATCACCGGTATCCGCCGCTGCGGGAAATCCAGTCTGATGAAGCTTATGATAAGCCATTTGAAAGAGAGCGGCGTTCCGGGTCAGCAGATCATTGAAATGAATTTTGAGTCTATGGCGTATGCGGACATGACAGCCAGAGTTTTTTATGAGTATGTGAAAGAGCGTATTATCCCTGATAAGCGGATGTATCTGTTCTTTGACGAAGTACAGCGGATACCCGGGTGGGAAAACGCGGTGAACTCATTCCGGGTCGATTTTGATTCTGATATTTATATCACAGGCTCAAACGCGTACCTTTTGTCCTCAGAGCTGACTACGTATCTGTCGGGGAGATATGTGGAAATTAAGGTGCTGCCATTGTCTTTTAAGGAGTTTTTGGATTTTCACGGATATATCGTGACAGAAAAAAAGACGCCTTCCGGTACGGCCCGAAAGCGTATCACGGATGCAGATGGCGATGTCTATGAGACAAGAGAACTTTTTGGTGAATATGCCCGATATGGCGGGATGCCCATGCTTGCGGATGTCGGTCTGGAGCCGGACCGTGTAGCGGCTGCGCTGGACGGCGTGTATTCGGCAGCGGTGGTCAATGACATTCTGGAACGGGAGCGGCGGAAGGGTCAGCATATGATTACGGATCCGGTTCTGCTCCGGAAGATCATCATGTTTCTTGCTGATAATATTGGCAGCAATGTTTCTGCCACCTCCATTGGGAATACGCTTACAAACGAAGGGCTGCTGGAGGAAGGAAAGCGGAAGACCAGACCAGCTGTCAGGACGATACAGGCATATATTGAGGCATTAAAGGAAGCATATATTTTTTATGAGATAAAACGATTTGACATCCGGGGCAGAGAATATCTGCGTACTCTTGGCAAATACTATATTGTCGATACAGGACTGCGGAATTATCTCCTGGGGTATCGGGATGGAGATACCGGGCATATTCTGGAGAATATTATTTTCTTCGAACTGATCCGGCGCGGATATGAGATTGCGATCGGTAAGATTGATAATAAAGAGGTAGATTTTATTGCGGCAAAAGCGGACGAGAAAAAATATATTCAGGTCACGGAGAGCATGAATGCTCCTGAAACACGGAAACGGGAGCTTGCCCCGCTTCGTAAGATAAAGGATAACTACGAAAAACTGGTGATCGCGATGGAGTGCGATATGCCTCAGCCGCAGGATGGCATTAAGGTAGTTCGTGCAATGGATTTTCTTCTGGAAACCTGATCGTATGTTGATTTTAGTCTGTTTGAGATGATTGGCGAATCAAAAACGGAGAAAAGAAATCTTGACATTTCCAACCTGATTGAGCAGAATAGGTTTATCACGAAAGGCTGTTCTGCTCAATTGGGAAAGGGGCGTGGAGACATATGGGATTTTATTTAAATGGAACAGGCGCGTACAGCCTGTTTCAGGCGGATTATTCGCTTACGTATTTTGTGGATAAATCTGGTATTCTGAAAGAACTTGTGCCGATTCTGGAATTAAAGAACCCGGCAGAGAAGGGCGGAAGTAAAGGCAGTGATCCCAGATATGTGTGCATTACCAGACCGCGTCGCTTTGGAAAGACCGTGATTGCCAATATGATCGCCTCATATTTCGGAAAAGGGATCGACAGCAGTGCGGAATTTGATACGCTGCAGGCAGCGTCTTATGACTGGTATAAGAAGCATCTGAATACGCATAATGTCATTCGTATTTCGTTTAACGAATTGCCGGAGGAACCGGTGACTTACGCAAGTTATATGGCCAGGATAAAGAAACGTCTGCTTAAGGATCTGAGAATGGCGTTTCCGGAAGCGGAGATTGAGAAAGAAGATGCCCTCTGGGATGCGCTGACGGCCGTTTATGAATATTGCGGTGGTGAAAGATTTATCTTTGTTCTGGATGAGTGGGATTATATTTATCATCAGGATTTTGTTACAGACGCGGAACGGGAAGCTTTTACAAAGTTCCTGAGCAACCTTCTGAAGGATAAACCATATGTAGAGATGGCTTATATGACAGGGGTTTCGCCTGTGGCAAAATACACCAACGGCCTGGATCTGAATATGTTTTCTGATTATACGATGGAATCGCACGCGAGATACAGTGAATATTTTGGTTTTACGGATGAGGAAGTAGACGACCTTTATCAGAGATACCGGAGAGAGCAAAAGGAGCCGAAGCTGACCAGAGAAGATCTGGCATGCCGGTATGATGGATATCAGACGTTTTCCGGCATTCGGCTGTATAATCCGTATTCGGTGATCGAAGCGCTCAGTGATAACCGGTCGGACAGCTACAGGGTCAGTACAGAACCACAGGATAAGAACGTGATTCGTTCTGACGAAAAATGGGCGGAGTTGAACAGAGAGTTTGGCTCTGATCATCTTGAGAAGTATTCGATGCGCATGGATTATATGTGCGGGGAGGAACTTTGTACGGTGATCCTGATTAATTTCCGGGATCGGGAAATCGTGATCAGAAACCATACGATGGATGTGATCCACCGGGCATTCGGGGTTATAGAATACCCGGATTGGGAGGAGTTCGAAGAGTTTCTCGAAAACCGCTGTTTTCCGAGAACCAGATTTCACCTTGATCTGGTGCTTTCGGATCTTGGACTGGATTTTTATGATCCGCTTTCGATTATTGAGAAAACGCAGGGAAGGATGGCGGAAGATTTCCAGTGGATCCGGATCTGGTATTTTCGCCCGGACAGGCACGGTGACACTTTGATAGAGTGACGGGAGAAGGGATTTATATGCGTATGGTAGAAATCCATACAAAGACGGTGCAAACCGGAGATGATCATTCCTCAAAGGGGAACCAGCTGAAATGGTTTCAGGATGGCTGGTGGTACAAGGCGGACGGATTTGGCTTTGAGAGCCTGGCGGAGACCGTTGTCTCAGCTTTGCTGAAACATTCGACGATATCGGATTTTGTACAGTATGAGCCGGTAAATATTCGATATAAGGATAGAGTATATCGTGGGTGCCGCAGTCAGTCTTTTCTCAAAGGAAATGAAGAGCTGGTGCCTTTGGAGCGCCTGTCCCGTATTTTTTCCGGTTTCGGTCTGGCACAGGAATTGTCCAGGATCTCTTCGTGCAGGGAGCAAATCCTCTATACGGAGGAGTTGGTGCGCAATGTGACTGGCATCCGGGATTTTGGGGAATACCTTACGAAAATGTTGGAAATGGATGCTTTTTTCCTTAACGAAGACCGTCATACAAATAATATTGCGGTTCTTTATGATAGAGAAGAAAAAAACTGGCGGCTTTGTCCGTTTTTTGATATGGGTCTCTCTCTTTTTTCGGATACAAAGGAAGATTATCCGCTGGAGAACGGACTTGACAAATGTCGGGAGAAAATAAAAGCAAAGCCGTTTTCTGCTGATTTTGATGAGCAGCTGGATGCGGCGGAGGAATTGTATGGGACATTCCTTCGTTTCGACTTTTCAGGAAGTCAAATAGAAATGATTCTGACAGACGCTCTTTGGCAGATTGCTGCAGAAGACAGGAATCTGACCGGCAGGGAAACAAACACAAAAGGATCTCTTGAGGCTTTGGATGGTGAGTATTCTGCCGGAGAGCTTCAGCGGGTGGTTGGAGTCCTGCGATATCAGGCGGGGAAGTACCAATACTATTTTTAACAGTTCAGAACGGCTTGCTGTTTTGCACTTTGATATTTTGCTTGTTGATACTGGTTTTATGTGCTAAACTACTTTCATAGATCTCATTGCTTTTTTCGGATATAGGAAGTGTAAAAGAATTTGTCTGCATGAACAGTATTTCTGCGTTGCGAACAGAGAAAAACGGGGTGGCAAGCTGTGAAGTTGAGGAATGTAAGTATCACGAATTATAGATGCTTTAAAGAGACGGAGATGGACTTTGATGATCACATAACGCTGATTGTAGGTAAAAATGGAGCAGGTAAAACAGCTGTTCTGGATGCAGTGGCGGTTTCAATCAGTACTTTTTTGCTTGGCATCGATGGCGGAGTCAGCAGGAGTATATTAAAAGAGGATGCCCGATATGAATTTCATGATCTGAATGGAACGGTTGATCCGCAGCATCAGTTTCCGGTAAGGATTGAGAGCAGGGGAGATTGCTGTGGTAAGCGTGATATAAAATGGCTTCGTTCTTTGAATTCTGCAAACAGTAAGACTACAGTCAAAGATGCGGGTGAATTAACAGAGCTTGCTATATGCGTTCAAAATCAGATTATGACAGGAGATAAGACACTGGTTTTGCCGCTCCTTTCTTATTATGGTACCGGACGGTTATATGCTCAGAAAAAAAAGCGTAACATGCAGTCTTTGACGGAGTTCAAGCGTCAGGTTGGATATGTTGATTGTATGGCTGCTGAATCAAATGAAAAATTAATGCTGAACTGGTTTCAGAAGCAGACTTTGAAGAGCCTGCAGGATCAGCAGAAAACGGGTGCTTTGGGAACATCATTGCTTTTAAAGACAGTGGAAAAAGCGATATGTAAAAGCTATGAGAAAATCAGTGGGGCAAGTAATGCATCTCTCGTTTTTGATTTAGATACACATAGACTGGTTCTGGAGTCCCAATCATCAGATGGCTGTGTTCAGAAGTTCGCGATGGATGAGATGAGTGACGGTTACAAGAATACTTTAAGTATGATTGGGGATATTGCATACCGCATGGCGGTTTTGAACCCCAATTTGGGGGAACGGGTGTTGGAAGAGACACCAGGAATTGTATTGATTGATGAAGTAGATCTTCATTTACATCCGCAGTGGCAGCAGACGATTCTGAAAGATTTGCATGAAGTTTTTCCAGGTATCCAGTTTATCGTTACTTCACATGCGCCGGCGGTTATCAATTCGGTTCCCAGAGAGCAGATCCGGATTCTGGACAATGGAGAAATTTACAGGCCGGCAGCTGAGACCTACGGACGGGATGCAAATTCTATCCTGAGAGAGGTCATGAAAGTATCGGAAAGACCGGCAGATATCCAAAGAAGACTGGATAGATTCTACACTTGCATGGATGAGAAAGACTATAATACAGCAGAAGAAGTATTGATAGTGATAGAGGATATTGTTGGAACAACAGATCCTGACATCGCAGCGGCGAGGACGTCCCTGGAACTGGAGAAACTATTGGGAGAATAACAAAGATGTGACAGAAACCTTAAATCTTAATTGTGAAGCTGTATCATTACCTCAGACACGGAAAAAGGTTCTGATGGCAGAGAAAACCCGAATTGCAAAGAAATGTAAAGGAAAAACACAGGATGCTTATATGCAGGAGTTGAGACGTACATATGTAAGTTTGGTACACGAACAGCATTTGACACCATATTGCGGAATTATTATCTCCTGGTTAGAGGATAAGCTAAAGATTAAATAAAAATAAGCGTGACGGGCTGCGTGAAAAAAGGAATTTTGTAATGAGGAAGATCAGACGGAGAGAGAAAACAGCAAAGACCCGGGGAAGAAATCCCGCTCTGATCCTGCTGTTCGCGGCAGGCTTCCTGCTGGTGCTGTACCCGGTGGTGGGCAACCTCTGGAATTCGTACCGGCAGCAGCGTCTGGCCAATACGTATGAGGCGGCGGTGGAAAGCCTGGACGAGGATCAGTACGGGGAGCTGTGGGAGGCGGCGTGGGAGTATAATGACACGCATACTCCGTATCGGGTGCCGGACGCGTTTGCCGTTGGCGAAGAGGAGGCGGAGGAAGAGGACGAAGAATACCTCATGTATGAAAGTCTTCTCAATGTGGCCGGCGACGGAATTATGGGTTATGTGGAGATCCCGAAGATTGACATAAAGATTCCGATTTACCATGGGACGGATGATGAGGTGCTGACGAAAGGCGCCGGGCATCTGTACGGTTCGTCGCTGCCGGTCGGCGGAGAAGGGACGCATGCGGTGATCGCGGCGCACCGGGGTCTGCCGTCCGCGTCGCTGTTTACAGATCTGGATCTGTTGGAGATTGGGGATCAGTTTTACCTTTATATTCTGGATGATATACTCGCTTATGAGGTCGACCAGATTCTGGTGGTGGAGCCGGACGAGACAGAATCCCTGATGCCGGCGGAGGGCGAGGACTATGTGACGCTTGTGACCTGCACACCCTATGGCGTGAACACGCAGCGGTTGCTGGTGCGTGGGCACCGGGTCGAGTATTCGGAAGAACAATATGAGGAAGAGACGGGCAAAAGCACGTCCTCGCTGATGACCAACTATGTGCTGGTGGCGCTGATCGGATTCCTTACCGTGGCGGTCGCGGCGGTGCTGATCCGGCTGTATTATGAGAAGAAAACCGCTTCTCATAATGCTCCAGAATCTGACGATTCTGTCGCTAACTTATCGGGTGAGAGTACGCAAGCGTCCTCTCCTTCCGATAAGTTACATTACCGAAGAAAAGCGGCTGCTGTGCCTTCGGGAAGTGTGGATGCGATAGACCAGGAAGCAGGAGATACTGCGGGAGGCGATGATTCTCGATCATGAATATTAAGAGTGATGAGAAAAGGCTTGATGCATTTTGTCTACTTGAGAAACTTGCAGAAGGAAAGAATGCAGGAGAGAAAGCAGGGTGGATTTCGCCTGAAGAAGTGAGAGAATATTTCGAGATGAAGAAAATGGCCGGAAGAACAGATGGAATAATACGATAGCGGAGGGAACCGGTTCATGAGTTCGCAGGAGAACCAGGACAAACAGCGTGAAAATACGCGTTCAAAAAGAATCAATCTGCGGGTGCTGCTCGGGATGCTGGTTTTTCTGGTTGGACTTGGTGTGGTGCTCTATCCGGCGGTGAGCAATCTCTGGAATAACTACCGGCAGTCGAGGCTCACGCAGAGCTACGATCAGGCAGTCGAAGCAGCTGCGCCGGAGGATCTGTCCGCGATGTGGGAGGCAGCCTGGGAGTACAACGCGAACCTGACAGGGAATCTCATCGGCGATGCGTTTGACGGCGCATTTGAGGATGAAGCGATTGAGAACACGGAGAATGCAGACACGGAGACTGCGAATGCTACAGCAGAAGCAGATATTGTTGCCGGATCAGAAAATGAAACTAAATACATAACAGAAAATGAAACAGAAACCGAAGAAGAATACGTAACAGAGAATGCAACGGAAAATGAATCAGAAACCGAGGAACTCCCGGCGGCAGAAAAGGATACCCTTTACCAGTCCCTTCTGAACCTTGCGGGCGACGGCATCATGGGCTACCTTTCCATCCCGAAGATCGACGTGTATCTGCCGATTTATCACGGGACGGGTACGGAAGAGCTGCAGAAAGGCATCGGCCATCTTTACGGGACGTCGCTGCCGGTCGGCGGCGAGGGTACGCATACCGTGCTGGCCGGACACAGAGGGCTGCCGTCCGCGGCGCTTCTGACCGATCTGGATCTGCTGGAAGAGGGAGATTATTTCTATTTTTATATACTGGATGATGTCCTCGCTTATCAGGTGACGGGCATCGAAGTGGTGGAGCCGGATGAGACGGACAGCCTCGCGACGGTGGCGGGAGAGGATCTGGCCACGATCGTGACCTGCACGCCCTACGGGATCAATACGCACCGGCTTCTGGTGCACGGGACACGCGTAGAATATGTCCCGGACATGGAGCAGGAACAGGAGCAGACGCAGACCGGGCAGATCCTGAGCTTTCATGGATACGCCTGGATGGCCTACGGGCTTCCGGCGATCGGAATCGCCTTTGTACTGCTGCTGGCGCTGCTGCTGCGCGCGCGGCGGAAACGGCGGTAGCGGAATTTTGTGCGTCCGCTGTTATGGGTGTGTTATAAATGCAAAGGAGCGGCATGATAATTGCAAAGATACAGAGCAGTAATTGCAAAGATACGGAGCAGTTATCGGGAATGAGTATGAAAAGGAGAGTTCAGATGAAAAAGTTCGTTCGTCAGATGGGATGTTTATTTTGCCTGTTGCTGTGCGGGCTGTTCTATACGAGCGCTGCAGCAACGGAAGAGGCGGTTAATCCGGAAACCACAGGGACTCTGACAGTCAGCTATACCTTTGGGACAGACGCGGAAGCGGGGAACAATCTGGCCTTGCCGGGGGTTTGCTTCCGGCTTTATCGGATTGCTTCCATCAGCGCGAACGGGACATATTCTCTGACCGATGAGTTCGCGGACAGCGGTCTGACAAATGAGCAGCTGAACAGTCTGGAAAAAGCCCATGACGTAACAGCGGTGGTGAATACGCTGGTCTCCTGGCTGAATGATGATTCCTCAGAGACGGATTCCGGGACGAAGACAGAGACAGAGGCAGAGAGCCTCCAGACAGAAAACGCGGATCCCGAAACGGAAGATGCAGATTACCAAACAGATACGGAGAGTATAAAATACCTGGTGACACAGACCGCGATTGCAGCCGCGAAGGAAGCCAGGACAGATGAGAATGGCACGGCGGTATTTACGGAACTGCAGACCGGCCTGTATCTTCTGGCGGGAGAAAGCCTGACGATCGGAGAGAAGATCTACACCAACAGCGCGACTTTGGTGAGCATTCCGAGCCTGAAAGCAGATGAGACTGGCTGGAACTATGATGTAACAGTCAACGCCAAGGCTGAGGAGAACATTGTGGAGCCAGAAACCGAGGAGCCGACGGAGCAGCCAACGGAGCCGCCGACGGAAGAGCCGACCGAGGAACAGACAGAACTGCCGACGGAAACTCACACAGACCACCAAAAAGAAGCGCAAAAACACGATCAGCGCGGTATCATTAAAAAATATGACGCTGCGGAGGGGGGAGACGGGGGGG
>JAJQIL010000007.1 GCA_021199235.1 Lachnospiraceae bacterium
CTTCTATCGCTCCAGAAGCGGCTGCGCCACCCTGCGGTTAAAGAAGTCGATCAGCGGCCCCATAAAAAACGCGGTAATGATGGTTCCGACACCGGCGACTGCTCCTATCCCGGACAATGTACCTCCTGATATAAGATAAAGTGCCACGCCAATTGCTACGCACACCAGATCGGTGACAATACGCACCCAACGAAACTGTCCCAGCTTCCATGTCCCTGTGATGATCAACGCCACGGCATCATAGGTGGAAACGCCGAGATCGGCAGTAAAATAAAAGGACGACGCGAGACACATGATCACGATGGCGATCAACAGGCAGACGATTCTGCCCGGCATACCGAGGTCCGGAAGCAGACGAAGAAGCATCTGATGTGAAAAATCCACGATATAGCCGACCAGAAAAAGATTGATGACTGTAGCCAGTCCGATGTAATGCCGGTCGGCAATGAGTGCAAACAGCAGCAGAATAATATTTGCAATCACGTACAGCGTACCGAAAGAGACCGGTATCACGGAGTTCAGCCCGGCCATGAACGCCTGAAAAGGATCCACCCCAAATGCGGCTCTTTTGAAAAAGCCAACGCTGATCGCGCAGATAATGACACCACATACACACATCAGCAGACGTTTCCAGAAGTTTTCGATTTCACTGATTTTTTTCATAGAAATTCTCAAGCCTTTCTAAACCATAAGCACATAATCATGTCAACAGTACGATGACATCCCAGACAGTTCTGAGATGCCATCCACCGAATTTTTTAAAATTCTTATTGTATGTTTTTTACCACACCATGTCCTTCAGAATATCGCTGAAATCCAGTGTTGCGAAATAATCCTTCGGGGTCTCGGCACGGCGGATCAGCTGTGTCGTACCGTCTGTCTTAAGAAGCACCTCCGCGGAGCGCAGGCGGCCGTTGTAATTATATCCCATGGAATGGCCATGCGCACCCGCATCGTGGATGACGAGCAGATCTCCCATATCGATCTTCGGCAGCTTGCGGTCGATCGCAAACTTGTCATTGTTCTCACATAAGGAGCCGGTCACATCGTAGACATGGTCGCAGGGCTCATTTTCCTTGCCCATGACTGTAATATGATGATAGGCTCCATACATAGCCGGGCGCATCAGGTTCGCAGCGCAGGCATCCACACCGATGTATTCCTTATGCGTGTGTTTTTCATTGATCGCGCGGGTCACAAGGACACCGTATGGTGCCAGCATATACCGGCCGAGCTCGGTGTAGATCGCCACATCGCCCATTCCGGCAGGTACCAGCACTTCCTCATAAACCTTTTTCACGCCGCGGGCGATCTTATAAATATCATTTTTCTCCTGATCCGGACGGTAGGGAATCCCGATGCCGCCGGAGAGATTGATGAATTTCACCTTTGCACCGGTCGACTGCTGCAGCTTCACAGCAAGCTCAAAAAGGACCTTCGCGAGCAGCGGATAATAATCATTTGTCACAGTGTTGCTCGCCAGAAACGCATGGATGCCGAACTCTTCCACTCCCTTGCTCTTCATGATACGGAAGGCTTCCTCGATCTGCTCCGTCGTCATCCCGTACTTGGCGTCACCCGGATTGTCCATAATGTCATTGCTGATCTTGAAAAGTCCGCCCGGGTTGTAACGGCAGGACATGGTCTTCGGAAGCCGGCCGACAGCCTGCTCCACTTTTTCAATATGGGTAATATCGTCGAGATTGATGATGCCGCCAAGATCCGCCGCCTTTTTAAACTCTTCCATCGGCGTATCGTTGGAGGAAAACATGATATCGTGGCCTTTAATGCTGATCGCCTCTGAAAGCATCAGCTCCGTCATGGAGGAGCAGTCCGTCCCGCAGCCGTATTCGTGCAGGATGTTGATCAGATACGGATTCGGCGTCGCCTTGACTGCAAAAAACTCCTTATAGCCCCTGTTCCAGGAAAAAGCGTCATAAAGCTCCTTAACATTCTCTCTGATACCGGCCTCATCATAAAGATGAAACGGCGTCGGGTACTGCTTTGTGATCGTTTCCAGCTGCTCTTTTGTGACAAATGTTTTTTTCATAACTGCTCTGCTCTCCTCTTATGTCATATTATTATGTAGTTTCAGGATACTGGTCACACCCTGACCTCTCACTTGCTGCGGGATCAGGGTTGAAAACGCAGCATGTAGCAATATCAGGCATTCGGCTCCATCGCGCAGCGATTGAACTGGCCGGATGCTCTTACAGGTTCCACCTGTAAACAAACCATCTCAGCTGCCAAAGAAAGACACCAGCGTGTTCTTCGAATCCACCAGATGATTGTACTGCAGAATCTGGTAGATATTCAGAATGCTGTCGTAAGTGTCGTCTGTATCCCAGGCATAGAAGGTGCCGTCCGCGTCGCGATAAGCGTTCGCGTTGATGACCGGCAGCGTCTCCATCAGCTCGCTTAAATAAGTCTGATACTCCGTAAGCGGGACACCGGCAGCCTCCAGAAGGATACCGCCAAGATAATTGGCGCTGATCCCTTCGTAATATTCTGATTCCAGATCATAATTTGCCCAGATCACAAACGGAACTCGATAGCCCTGCTGGATCTCCTCGACCGTCTCCGGCTCATCCACGCCGCAGATTCGGCGGATCTGGTTCGTGATATAGTCGGAAGGCTGATGATCGCCGAGAAACAGTATGATCGTCGGCTCGTCCTGTTCTTCGAAGTATTCCACCAGTGACTGCAGGGCCTTATCCGTCTCATTCATCAGAGTGAGATATTTTTCTGTTGCCAGCACCTGTGTCGTCTTATTCGTCACTTCGGTGAGCTCTATGTAAGCGTCAAAGCCCGGTGAATCCTTGCTGTAACCGCTGTGGTTCTGCATCGTGATCTCAAAGGTAAAGAGCCGCTCATCGTCGTCCTTTTCCTCATACTGTTCAATAATCTTATCAAAAGCAGACTGATCACTGATGTAGCTGCGAAGATAGGTCGGATTCACAAAATCCGTTTTATCCAGAAACTCATCAAAGCCAAAGTATTCATAGACCTTATCCCGATCCCAGCCGGACGCATTGTAAGGATGAATGGCAATCGTTCCGTAGCCCAAAGAGCTTAAGTAAGAGGCCAGAGAAGGCATCTCGCTCTTGATGTACTGCTGATAGGGCACACTGCCCGCCGGAAGAAAGCCCATCGTGTCGCCGGTCAGGATCTCATATTCGGTGTTCGCGGTATTGCCACCCTTCACGGAGACATAGACCTCTCCGCCGATTGCCTCCTCCTGCAGGGATTTGAAGAACGGCATCACTTCCTCGCTCGTCTCAAAATCACCCCAGACAGAAAGATCCGAAAATGCCTCATCAAGAACAATAATGATATTGGGATACTGTGTGACATCTTCCGCAGTGCTCACTGTACTTGTATCTTCATCATCCCCGGAATATTCCGCCGCGATCTCTTCCACTGCGCTCACGGAATAGCCATCCGGCTCCTCGACATTCAGGAAACGCAGATTGCCCAGGAATGCCGCCGCAATGCCGTTATTCCGGTAAAAGACATTGATGGTAAACAGTGTGGTATCCATGCCGAAAAAGCTCTGGAAGCTGCTGTTCTGGATGCCGGATACATACAGTATCATGCAGGCCAGAAACGCCGCCGCAAACGGAATGCGGATCTTTTTCTTCTGAAAACGGACACGCGATTTGGAGGAAAGCAGAATGATCCAGACAAACGCAATCACGGAAAAATAGCTTTTCCAGGTTAAAGTAAAGGAAAAATTGCCCGCCACAGAAGCCGCTGTGCCGACAGAAAGGAAATCCCAGGGCACGATCGGGGTACCCCGAAAGCTCACGACAAAATAATTCGCAAGTCCAAAAATCATCGGAATGAGCGTAGCTGCCAGAAATCCCCGCTTTACGCTACCGAAGAGGAATGTCATGAGACCATACAACACGTAGAAAAACAGCAGGTTCAGGATGAAGATCATGACTGACAGATCTGTAATCACATGCGTATAATTCTCCAGAGCGACCAGAGTGCCGATCGGAAGCAATACCGCAAAAATGGCACTGACCACCCGTCCGTAGCTGAAATCCATCAGGACGAATACAGCAGAAATGACACAGATCGCCAGTGAGAGAACAACATAGCCTGTCTGTATGCCCGATTCCTGAATGGCAAGAATCATCGCGATCAGGAGCACCAGCGCCGTAAATACGGCTGCCAGGATTTTCCGCGGACGCAGGTCGAAGATCGTATTATCTTTTCTCCCTTCGTTATCCGTATCCGTAATACTGTTGTGCTCAGATACTGCCTGTGCGTATTTGTTTACTTCTTTCTCCGTTTTATTTTTGTTCATTTTTTTATTCATTGCATACAACCTTCATATCTGTAAAAAAGGATATCCGCAGGTAACTGTACAGTACCTTCACCGTTGCAGCAAAGCCCTACTGCCCGCTTCTCCGGTGCTGATGTGTGAAAAGATGGTCCTGACAATATTCGTAATTCCCCTCACACTTGGAGCAATAGCGGAATTCCAGATGATCCCCGTCTTTTTCCGTGCGTCCGCACACTGCACATCTGTGACGCGTATCGCCTTTCCCCGGCTGCACCTTCTTCACTTTCCGCTTAAAATCATTGCGCCGGTGGACCTCATGCGGATTGTAGCGGTTCAGATTCCGTGTCATCAGAAAATAAATCAGGAAATTCATAAGCGAAGCAAGGATCACGATACGTGTCGCCATTCCTCCCGCGATCATATCATACAGCAGCAGCGCGCCGTAAAGGATTCCCAGCCATTTCATCTTAATCGGAATGATGAACATCAGCAGGACCTGCATATCCGGCCAGGTCACCGCAAACGCAAGGAACATGGACATACATACATAATACGTGCTGAAATAATATGCGCCGTCTATGCCGCCGATAAAATACAGCAAAAACGCACCGATTATCGTGAAAATCATACCGGAGAAAATATAGACATTGAACTGAAACGCACCCCAGGTGCGCTCCAGCGTTTTCCCAATTGAAAAATAAAAATAAAGAGAAATGATCACCCACACATTTAAGCTAAACGGCGGTATGATAACCCAGGAAACCAGCCTCCAAATCTGCCCCCGCAGGATCATCGTAGGCGACAGATACAGATAGTACATCAGAGACGGAGCCATCAGCTCAATGAGGTATCCGGCCACATAAAGCGCAATCATGATCGCCGGAAGGTTCCGGATCGCGTACCGGCCATACTTCCGCTCCATCTTATTCAAAAAGTTCATAAATAATCCTCTTCTCTTTTCTGGACTTTATACTCGAGATTCTCTGCTGCAGGCAGCGAGAATTTCTTCTACTCGCAGCATAGCTGCTCGTTGAGCCTCAAGATTTCCTGCTGCAGGCAGCGCAAATCTCTTCGGCTCATATTATAAATATCCAATTTTCTTTTGTCAATCAGGGCAGCACGCTTCCTTGCGAATTTTTAATGTTTTTTAAGAAATGCTCTCCGGTACAGTTTTTGGGGATACAGATCTGATCTCCCGGGCGCAGATCATAGATATCCGCGCAGGGATTTGCGTAGATCAGCGAGGAAACCTTTACATTATACTGTTTGCCCAGCCGATACAGGGTATCGCCTTCTTCTACCGTATGAATGATGCCATATCTGCTGCATGCTGTCTGCATAAGAATCCGCTCCTTTTCTGTTACTGCTAAACCTGCATCATCTATAGTGAATGACAAAAGATTTTTGTCGTTCACCATAAGATATGCTTCGCGCCGATAAAGGTGATTTTTTTCTTGCCAATCTGCGCTTTGATAGACTATACTATATGAAATTTATTAACGAAAGCCGCTTCATGCCAAATCGAATTACTCTCTGGTAATGCGGCAGAATGGAGAAAAAATGGCAGGTTCTACATTTGGCACTGTTTTTCAGATCAGTACATGGGGAGAATCGCACGGAAAAGGCATCGGCGTCGTGATTGACGGCTGCCCTTCCGGGATTCCTCTTACAGAAGCAGATATTCAGAAAGAACTGGACCGGAGGCGCCCCGGCCAGAACCGTTACACCACAGCGCGTGCGGAAAACGATCAGGTGGAAATCCTCTCCGGCGTCTTTGACGGAATTACGACCGGTACGCCGATTTCGCTGCTTGTTCGCAATCAGGATCAGCGCTCCCGCGATTATGGTTCCATCGCCGAATTGTACCGCCCCGGGCATGCTGATCACGGCTATGATGAAAAATACGGAATCCGGGATTACCGCGGAGGCGGCCGTTCCTCCGGGCGCGAGACCATCGGACGCGTAGCGGCCGGCGCGGTCGCGCAAAAGCTTCTGAAAGAGCTCGGTATTTCAGTGAAAGCATATGTGAGCTCCATCGGCCCCGTTGCCATCGACCGGGATGCGATCGACTTCTCTTTTATAGAAGAAAGTCCCGTGCGCATGCCGGATCCGGCAGCATCTGAGCGGGCTCTTGCCTGGCTTGAGGACTGCATCCGCTCTCAGGATTCCAGCGGCGGCGCAGTTGAATGCATCGTGGAAAAGCTTCCTGCCGGACTTGGCGAGCCCTGCTTCGATAAACTGGATGCGAATCTGGCAAAAGCTCTGATGTCCATCGGTGCGGTCAAAGCGGTGGAAATCGGAGACGGCACGGCAGTACGCTATGCGAAGGGTTCGGAAAACAACGATACGTATCAGGAAAGTGAAGATGGTATCCCCTATAAGGCCAGCAATCACAGCGGCGGCATCCTCGGGGGCATCAGCGATGGTTCTCCGCTTTTTCTGCGCTGCTCCTTTAAGCCGACTCCTTCGATCGCGCAGCCGCAGAGTATGCTCGGGAAAGACGGAAAATGCCATGTGGAGACCATCCACGGACGGCATGACCCCATCATCGTAGCCAGAGCCGTTCCTGTGGTGGAAGCGATGACTGCGATCACGCTGGCCGACCATCTGCTGCTTGCCATGACCTCGCAGATGGCATATGTAAAAAAAATCTGGGGCGTTACTTTCACAGCACAGCTGTGAATAGTAAATCTGGAGCCCCGATGCACCATGACCCGGCTTCTTGACTTATAAAATATGAAATGATAGAATGACCAAAGAATGATTTCAGGAGGACTAGACTATGATTGGCGATAAAAAAGTACTGTTCAGCGGCATGCAGGCGACCGGCAACCTGACGCTCGGCAATTACCTCGGTGCTTTGAAGAACTGGGTATCTTTAAGTGACGAATATGAATGCTTTTATTCCGTGGTAGATATGCATTCCATCACGATCCGGCAGGATCCGGCCACACTCCGCAAGCGTGCGCGGGCACTTCTGACATTATACATTGCGGCAGGACTCGATCCGGAAAAGAACTGCATCTACTATCAGTCCCACGTTTCCGGCCATGCGGAGCTTGCATGGATTCTGAACTGCTTTACTTACATGGGCGAGCTGAACCGCATGACACAGTTCAAGGATAAAGCGGCAAAGCACGCAGACAATATCAATGCCGGCCTGTTTACTTATCCGGTGCTGATGGCGGCGGATATCCTGCTCTATCAGGCGGACGTGGTACCGGTCGGGATCGACCAGATGCAGCATCTCGAACTCACAAGAGATCTTGCGCAGCGGTTCAACGGAATATACGGCGATGTTTTCACCATTCCGGAAGCCTATATCGGCAAGGTAGGCGCAAAGATCATGAGTCTTCAGGATCCTTCCAAAAAGATGAGCAAGTCAGATGAGAATCCGAACGGCAGCATCTATCTGATGGATGACCCGGACACCATTCGCCGCAAGTGTAAGCGCGCGGTCACGGATTCTCTCGGGGAATTCCGGTACAGCGACGAGCAGCCGGGTCTGCACAACCTGATCGATATTTTCTGTGCCTGCACGAACCGGACGCCTGAGGATGTCGTAGCCGAATTCTCAGGAAGCGGTTACGGACAGTTCAAGGAAGCAGTCGGCGAAGCGGTCGTCAGTGTCCTCGATCCGCTTCAGAAGCGTGTAGCAGAGCTGGAAAAAGATAAATCCTACATTGACAGCGTGATCAAAAACAATGCGGAGAAAGCAAATTATTACGCTCAGAAGACTCTTCGCAAGGTACAGAAAAAAGTCGGATTCCCTGAAAAAATCCGCTGAAATGTTCTAAGAAAATCGAGTAGGAGGCGTCTTGACGGCTCCTGCTCGCCGCGCGGGGCGTGTGCAGCGCAAGCTGCTAATTTCTTTACACGCCCCTGCGCATAATCAATCAGCGCCGTCCAGTTACGAAAAAGTACTTCGCATGGGCGGCGCCATCAGTCTGCTATTTTGTTTTCAGTTTCTGATATATCTCAAGCAGCCGCCGCATATCCGGCGGCATTTTGCTTTCAAAGACAAGAGGCTCTCCTGTGATGGGATGCGCAAATGTAAGCCGGTGCGCATGCAGCATCTGACGCGGCACGAATTCGCAGACCGAATCCGGGTTGTAAAGAAAATCTCCCGGCAGCGGATGACCGATGGACTTCATGTGGACGCGGATCTGATGCGTTCTCCCGGTTTCCAGATGAACGTTTGCCAGAGACATTTCCTTCGAAGCACATCCTGCTGCCCCCGCATCAGACTGAAGTCCGGACAGATTCCTGCTTTGAAAAAACTCTTCATATATCTCATCCGGCATTTGATACACACCCAGTCTCTGATAATGCGTCACTGCCCGCTCCCCGTGTTCATAATCCACACACCGCATCAGAGGCGAATCCTGCCATCTGGCAATCGGTGCGTCGATTGACCCTTCTTCCGGCAGGATGCCTTCTGTGACTGCCAGATATTCCCTGTGTACCTGTCTTTTCGATGATTGTGAAGAAAGGATTGCGCCGCTTAAAGCGTTCTTTGCAATCAGCACCAACCCGGTCGTATCGCGGTCAAGCCGGGTAATGCAGCGAAATACAAACCGCCGTTCCTGTTCGGCATAGTAATACATCACCGCATTCGCCAGCGTATTCTCATGGTTTCCCATCGATGGATGTACCGGCATATTACAGGGTTTATCCACGACCAGCACATCCTCGTCCTCATAGACGATGGATAATGGCAGAGGAACCGCGCTGATTTGATCCGAATTTTCCGTCTCTTCCACCCGGACAGTAACCACATCCCCTGTATTTAACGGCTGGTTCGCGTAAGCCCATTCCCCGTTTTTCAGAATCCCGTGATCCGTACGTTTCAGATGTGTGAGAACATGATGTGAGCAGCCCTTTTCCCGAAGAAACTGTTCGATCGTAAGCTGCTGTCCGCGGTTTCTGTTCTTGCGCTCCTGTATACAGCTGTCCTGTTCCTGCGCCGGTTTGACGCTGATACCGTCCGCCTTCTGCACAGTCCAGGATACCGTCCTTACCGTGGAAGCCGCATAATCCATTGTTCTTATGGCTGCGTCCGCGCGTTCCATCCTTTCTCCAGGCATAGTTCCGGTCGCATCTGTTTCTGCAGCTGTTTCAATATTTGTTTTCTCATCTGTTTTCTTATCTGTTTCTACATCTTTGATCACTGTTCTTTCACAAGCACCTTTTCGATCTCACAGATATAAAGAGTGTGATAATCCTTCTGCGGATAGCAGTCCTCTTCTGTTTTTTTATCCAGAAACGCTTCCGGATCGTATGGCTGCGCAAACAGCTTGCGGCAGATCATGCTGAGTCTTGCTTCCTCAAAATATGGCGTCTCTCCATCCTTTACCACAGTCAGGCCGGTCTTTGCAATCTTATCCTCGTCGCGTCCGGAAACAGAACCCAGATATCCATATTGCTTCTTGTACCCGTCCGGCAGCACCGAGATGGACAACGTTTCCGAACTGTCGATAAATTCCTTTGTGTAGCGCTGCGGGCGGATCACAAGAAAAGCCACATTTTTCCCCCACATAACGCCGAGTCCGCCCCAGGAAGCGGTCATCGTATTGCACGTACCGTCCGGTTTCCCAGCCGTGACAAGAAGCCACTGCTTTCCGATCAGGTCAAATACATTTTCATTCAGTTCCGTTGGTTTGATTTCCTGAAACATCGTATCATCCTCCATTTTCCAGCATTATATTCCATCATCTGTCTGTAAATCATCCGATCCGCTGCTTCTTCAATATGAACGCAGCGTTTCACCGATTGTTTTTATTGTATCGCAACCGTTTTCCCGTTGCAACCGGTTTTTTCTTCTGTTCTGAACTGTTAACAAATTTACTTGCAATCCGAATAAGATGTGTTAGAATAAATTCAGATAAATACCGTAAACATCAACAACAAAAAAATCAAAAAGGAGAACTTTTCATATGGCTGAGGAAATGAGCAGTAAAATTCAGGAAATGGGCGTTGTTCCGGTCGTTGTGCTGGAGGATGCCAAAGATGCAGAGCCTCTGGCTAAGGCGCTTTGTGAAGGCGGGCTTCCGTGCGCAGAGGTGACCTTCCGCACTGCGGCGGCTGAGGAAAGCATCCGCCTCATGGCGCAGGCATATCCGGAGATGCTTGTCGGTGCAGGCACTGTACTCACGACAGAGCAGGTCGACCGCGCGGTTGCGGCGGGCGCAAAATTTATCGTAAGCCCCGGCTTTGATCCGGAGATTGTTGATTACTGCCTTGAGAAACAGATTCCGGTATTTCCTGGCTGCGTGACTCCTTCCGAGGTTGCGCAGGCTGTAAAACGCGGACTGAAGGTTGTAAAGTTTTTCCCTGCAGAGTCATTCGGCGGCGTAAATACTGTCAAGGCTCTCTCTGCCCCCTATGTCGGACTGAAGTTCATGCCGACAGGCGGAGTAAATGCAGGTAATTTAAAGAATTATCTCACCTGCCCGGCCATCATCGCCTGCGGCGGCAGCTGGATGGTAAAAGGCTCCCTGGTCAAAGAAGGGAAGTTCGATGAGATCCGCAGCATGACTGCAGAAGCAGTTGCACTCGTAAAAGAGATCCGCGCCTGAATTTTCAGCAAAGAATCCGCAGGGCATAAGAAGGAGGACCACTGCAATGGCAGAGCAGGAAAAATATGTGGCATACGTTGGCACTTACACACATGGAAGCAGTATCGGTATCCATATTTATGATCTGGACGTGGAAGCCGGTTATATGACAGAACGGGAGGTCATCCCGGTCAACAACGCGTCCCATATGACCAAATCTTACAATGGACAATACCTCTACTCCATCGCTGATGAAGGCGTGGAGGTGCTGAAAATCCTGCCGGACGGCGGGCTCTCTTCCATCAATAAAGTCGGCATAGACGGAATGCGCGGCTGCTATCTTTCCGCGGATCGTTCCGGCAAATTCTTATTTGTCGGCGGCTACCATGACGCAAAGGTTACCGTCGTTCACACGCATAAGACCGGCCGCCTGGGTTCCGTTATGGACGGTGTATTTCACAAAGGACTTGGACTCGGCAGCGTCGCGGGACGCAATTTTCTCCCGCACGTCACCTGCGTGATCCCTACGCCGGACAATAAATACCTCTGTGCGGTGGACAACGGCATTGATCAGGTAAAGATCTATGATGTCAACGCAAAGACCGGTAAGCTCAAGCTCTTTGATATTCTGCGGTGCAAACTGGATTCCGGTCCGCGGCTTCTGTCCTTCAGCAAGGATGGACGTTTTGCGTACATTAATTGCGATCTGACCAATGAGATCTGCGTATACCGCTATGACGGTTCCGGAAAATCCCCGGAGTTCGAACTGCTTCAGACCGTTTCCTGTCTTCGCGACACGACTTCACGAGGCAGCGCGTCCTGCGGCATGAAAATTGCGCCGAGCGGCAAATATCTCTATACATCCAACGCAGGCGAGAACACCGTAGCCGTATTTTCCATCGATCAGGAGACCGGACTGCTGACTATGCTCTGCTGTCTGCCAATCAGTGGCGAGTACCCTAAGGATCTGGATGTGTTCCCGGGAGAACGCACGCTTGTCGTTCTCAATCACGAGACCAATGAGATCCGCTTTTTCACTATTGATTACGAGAAAAAACTGCTCGTCATGAAAGGACGGCCGCTGCAGATCGATACGCCAAACTGTATTCTTATTTCCAAAGTGGAATAGACAGTCGGCGGATCCCCCATAAACGAACAGGAGGCGGTAACCGGCCGCTGTCCTCTCACAACAAAAGTCACGCATTCTTTTATGGCAATGCGTGGCTTTTTATGCGCGGTTTTTATGCGCAAATGATTCTGACTCCGCTCCTGCCTGATTGTAAATCATAATCACACAATCCTCAAAGCACTTCGTTCATACTTCCAGTCCGGTACCCGCGAAGGTCCAGCGTCACATAGGTAAAGCCGAACGACTGCAGCTTTGTATAGATCAGCTCCCGCAATTGTTCCTTCATCAGCCTTTCAAAATCCTGCGGCAGAATCTCAATTCTGGCAATTTTCCCATGGATCCGCACACGTACCTGGCAAAAGCCAAGATCAATCAGCAGCTGTTCCGCCTTATCGATCATGGCCAGCTTCTCTTCACTGATCGTCTCTCCGTACGGGAAGCGGCTGGCCAGGCAGGCAAAGGACGGTTTATCCCAGGTCGGCAGTCCCAAATCTTTCGATAGAATCCGGATATCCGATTTTGTCAGATTGGCCAGACGCAGCGGACTTTTGATCCCCAGCTCACGGATTGCCTGCAGACCCGGCCGATAGTCGCCAAGGTCATCCAGATTGGAGCCTTCTACTACCTCACTGATGCCATTTTCCCGTGCGATCTTCTGCATGGACTCAAATAATTCATGCTTGCACAGATAACATCGATTCTTCGGGTTCTCTCTGAAGCCCTCGATGTTCAGTTCATCCGTCTCGCAGATGATCTGACGGATGCCATTCTCCTCACAAAAGGCAACCGCTTCCTGCAGCTCCCGCGCCGGGAACGAGCATGATTTCGCTGTGATGGCAATTGCCTTTTCTCCCAGCACATCGAATGCCGTTTTCAGCAAAAAGGTGGAATCGACGCCGCCGGAAAATGCTACCGCGGCACTGCCGAAGCCCTCTAATATCTGTTTCAGTTCCTGATATTTCTGTTCGAGTGATTCCATCTCTTCCAGAGATTTTTCTACTGTTCTCCCACTGCGGCCCTGTTCATCCGCTTTCTGAAATTGTTTCATATATTCTGTCCTTCTTTCTATATTTATATGAGCATAAGTAACTGTGAAGATTCTAAACAGTTACAGGCATACTATCACATATTTGAATACAAAAAGCAATCAGTTTCTTTCCTGTTACGCCTGCTCAACTTTTTGCCGCATCAGCAGGAAAACTCATTGCAATCCTAAAATCCATGCGTTATAATCACTGCGGAAAGGATCGGAACTGCTTTTATGAAAAACACCTGGAAAAATGCGATTGTCTGGTGCAGCACCATATTTCTGACACTGGCTGCTGTGATTGCTTTTTATTTTGTATTGCAAAACGGATCCTCTATTATAAAAGGGATCAATTCCATGTTAAGCGCGCTGGCTTCTATCTGGCTTGGCCTGGGTTTTGCCTATGTGCTGGATCCGATCATAGTATCCGGCGAAAGAGTTCTCAGAAAACATAACGTGGGCAAGACAGCGTCACGTGTTCTGACGCTCGCCGCGGTGCTGGCTCTGATCGCTCTGCTTATATTTCTGATCTGCAGCCGCCTGATTCCGCGCCTTTTTGAGACGATCAACGGCCTTCTTGGCGATCTTCCGGCCATGCAGAAGACCTTCAACAGCTATCTGGACAGAGTCAATGAATGGAATCCTGAAGTTTACAACTATATCATCAATGCGATCAATTATGCTACGGACTGGGTGAACACCAATCTGGACAAAACGTTCAATACGATCACGCAGAGCTTTATCAGCTTTATCTCCGGGATTGTAAATATCTTTGTCGCACTGATCGTCCTTGTATACGCGCAGATGTCGAAGGAGCGCTTTATCGGACAGGCCAAGAAGCTGCTGTATGCCGTCTGTCATCACCGCAAGGCCGCCACCTGGATCCTGGATGTTGCCAGACAGGCAAACCTGATCTTCAGCGGATTTATCACCGGCAAGATCATTGATTCCGCGATCGTCGGCGTGATCTGCTTTATCTGCCTGTCGTTCCTCAATATTCCGTATGTACTGCTGATCAGTGTCGTCATCGGCGTCACCAACATTATCCCGGTATTCGGACCGTTCATCGGCGCGATCCCCTGCACGATCCTGCTGCTGTTCGTACAGCCCTGGGAAGGGCTGGTGTTTATGATCTTCATTCTGATCCTGCAGCAGATTGACGGGAATATCATCGGTCCGAGGATCCTTGGCAATTCGACCGGTGTATCCGCGTTCTGGGTCATTGTCTCGATCCTGATCTTCAGCCATATTCTCGGCGTGGTGGGGATGATCGTCGGAGTTCCGATTTTTGCCACGATTTACTACATCATCAAGCGGATTGCGGAAGCCGAGCTGGCCAGCCAGAATCTGCCCACAGATTCCATGGCGTATGTATCTGTCGATCACATTGATGAGAACAACCAGCTGGTCTATCTGTCCGACGATGCCCCCCGGAAAAAGACGATCGCGCAGAGACGCTCTCCGAAGGAAGTCTGGCGGGATACCAGGATCACCGCCGCCGCTCTGAAATCATTCTGTGAAAGAAAGTACAACGATTTGAAAAACCGAAAGGAAGGACAGGATAAATGAAAAAAATAGCAAGCTTCACAGTCGACCACATCCGTTTGCTGCCGGGCATCTATGTATCCAGAAAGGATTATGTCGGAGAGGAAGTCATCACGACCTTTGATCTGCGTATGACAGCCCCCAACCGCGAGCCGGTCATGAATACGGCGGAAATGCATACCATCGAACACCTCGGGGCGACGTTTCTGCGCAATCACGCGGAATACGCTTCCCGCACCATCTATTTCGGACCGATGGGCTGCCGCACCGGCTTCTATCTGCTGCTTGCCGGCGACTACGAATCCAAAGATATCGTACCACTGATGAAAGAAATGTTCACCTTCATACGCGATTTTCACGATGAGGTACCGGGTGCGCGCGCGCAGGACTGCGGCAATTATCTGGATATGAACCTGCCGATGGCAAACTATCTCGCCGACCGCTATCTGCGCGAGGTGCTGGAGAATATCAAAGAAGAGAATCTGAACTATCCGGAGTGATATTCCGCATTTTTCCATATCTCCGCATATATGCATTTATGCTTTTATGCTTTTCCATTTCCCCTCAACATGGTTAGAGACAGGACACCGTTTAATTTGTCCTGTCTCTTTTCTGTAAATCACCTTGCCCGGCCTGCGTACAAATTCAGATCGGATATCCCTTCAGATAATAATCCCTCACAAACCGCATCAGCTCTTCCTCGCCTCTCTCATCGAGGATCCGGAGCATTCCGTGCAGCTCCTTTTTCGTCTGCGGATGCATCAGGTAATGCCCCATGCCCCGCTCGAAATAGGCAAGAGAATCATGCTGCGTGTATGCCTCTTTGTTGTAGTTTTTGGACGCCGCGATCCGGTCCATCAGCATCTCCACAACATATTTGCGTGGCATCTGCACAGCCTGCAGCGGAAATGCCTCAGAATTGACATCCGTGTTTGAAGTCACCTTCAGCGGGCTGTTTTTTCCGGTCTTCGTCTTTTTCGCCGGCTCCCGGTAATCCAGCCAGTACTCAAAGTGATGGCGGTTCCGCCCCTTGTGATGCATCCAGGCTTCCGAATAGCCTTTGTCGCGGCGTTCACCGTTGTTCGGACTGCTTTTTCCATCGTCATAATAGCGGAAGCCTTCAAGGAGTTCCGAGGGCATGTATTTCGACAGGTCATGAGTCAGTCCCTGCCAGTACAGGCCAACCTTAAAGCACTCCCGCATCACGTAGATTTTATGCTCTGTAATGGTTTTTAAATGTCCTTTCGCTTTCTCCCAGGTAATTCCGTTAGATTTATTATTCTCCATGATTCTTGTCCATCCTGACCGCAGCGCCGTTCTTCTGCTGCTTTTTCTGCTGCTTCTTTTGTTGCTCCGCTTTCCCTTCCAGCACGACGACTGTTCGCGGAGTGACAGTGAACAAACGGGCGTCTCCCAGATTTTCCTGCGCGTCCGGCGGCAGAAAGCTTTCCGCCAGATATGTATCCATCACCCGCATCCAGGAATAACCATCCGGAATGAGCGGCAGGGCAAACTGCTGCTCTTCCCAGTGAAAGTTCCAGGCTATGTAAAGGAAGCCTTCCTCACCGGCATAATGTCCGGAGTACATACATCCCATATGCAGACTGGAATGGCGCATATCTCCGTACCAGGCGCGTTCTCCGTGATAGGACAGATCCGGAAATCCGCTGGAGAGGTAATCCACACACTGAGGCTCCGCGGCCAGATGCAGGATGCGGTGTGCTTTTCGGAAAGCGATCAGCGCCCTGACGAAAGCTGTCAGCTCACGATTTGCTTTTGTGCGGCCAAAATCCAGCCAGGTCAGTTCGCTGTCCTGACACCAGGGATTGTTGTTTCCCTTCTGCGAATTGCCGAATTCATCACCGGCCAGCAGCATCGGCGTCCCCTGCGATAGAAGCATCATCGCATACGCGTTTTTGCGCTGACGCATGCGCAGTGAGGAAATCTTCCGCTTCATGCTCGGACCTTCCTCGCCGCAGTTCCAGCTGTAATTTGCGTCGGAGCCGTCGCGCCCCATCTCACCGTTCTCATCGTTGTATTTCATATTGTAGGAGACGAGATCCATCATCGTGAACCCGTCATGATTTGTCATATAATTGATCCGTGCACAGCCGGCCGGATTCTGCCGAGTGCGCCAGCTAAACGCCTCCAGAGACCCCGCATCCCCTTTTAAGAGCCTGCGGCTGTCATTCATAAAACCATCATCAGACTGCGCAAGCAGATGATGCAGCTTTCCGGCGTTTTCCGCGGCAAGATCATTCGGATACCAGCTGCAGATCAGCTTCCGTACGGAAAACAGCGGCAGGCGCGCCAGTGCGGCGGAAAGATCCTCCCGCCCGACGATGGAAAACCCATCCACATGATATTCATATGCCCAATGTTCCAGGCAGGCAATGATCTGACCGATGTCTGTCTCTCTCGAAAAAGAAAATTCCAGAAGGACTTCGATCCCGTTCGCATGAAACGCTTTGACCATGTCCTTAAATTCAATATCCGCGCGGTCTGAAGCCGCATAAGAGGCCTTCGGCGCGAAGTAAAAGCCCGGGCCGTAGCCCCAGTAATTCTTACGGAATTCCTGCCTGTTCTCCCATTTCTCCGTCAGGTCCTCCTTACTGTGACAAAACTGAGTAACCGCATTTTGCGCTGCTTCCATCCCCGTTGGCAGATCAAACGCATGATCCAGAGCTTCTTTCATCGCAGTCTGATCCGACTCCGGGCTGCTGCCGACAGATGCCGGTGATGCGCCCTTTTTAGAATGTGCTCCGCCGGAAACTGTGCGGGTATACAGATATTCCGGAATCTCCAGCTCCGAAAACTCGTAGACCGGCATCAGCTTTACCTGGTTGATGCCCAGAGAGAGCAGATAAGGGATCTTTTTTTTCAGTCCCGCAAACGTGCCCTTCTGTCCTGCCGCAACGCCGGAGTTCTTATGCATTGTAAAACCGCGCACATGCAAATGATACATGACAGCGTCACAAAACGGAATTCCGGGCAGCCGGTCATTCCCCCATCGCCAGGTACCCGTCACAAACGCACCGCGAATCCCGTGCGGAGAGAGCGACGGCACCTGTCCATAAACCTCACGTCCGGCGATTCTTCCCGCGTATGGGTCAGTCACAACCGTGTCGCCGTCGCGGAAATTATACTCATACTCCTCTGCGGCCAGCTTTACCTTCATGGAATAAAAATTGCCCGGAACAGCCGGATCCGGGAAGGGAATTTCAGCCGCTATCTCTTCCGTCCCTTTTTTATAAAGCAGCAGTGCCGGACACTCTGTGCCCGACGCATAATACCCAAAATGTACCCCGTCTCTGCAAACTGTAGTGCCAGGGGTGCTGATGCCATCCTTCAAAATCTGAAATCCGTTGTCCCCCATGAAAAGCCCTCCATATTAAATGTCAATCGTCAACTCCACCGGGCAGTGATCCGATCCGAAAACCTCCGTATGGATCACAGCGTCCAAAAGCCTGTCCCGAAGACAGTCAGAGACGCAGAAATAATCAATCCGCCATCCCGCGTTCTTCTCCCGCGCATGAAAACGATAGGACCACCAGCTGTAGATACCTTCCTGCTCCGGATAAAAATACCGGAACGTATCCGTAAATCCTGAGTGAAGCAGATCAGAGAACTTACCGCGCTCTTCATCCGTAAAACCGGCATTCTTATGATTTGTCTTCGGATTCTTCAGATCGATCTCCTCATGTGCGACATTCAGATCCCCGCAGAAAATGACCGGCTTTTTCTCCTCCAGTCCCTTCAGATAAGCCAAAAAAGCGTCTTCCCACTCCATCCGATAGGGAAGGCGCGCAAGTCCGTCCTTCGAATTCGGCGTGTAGACTGTGACCAGATAAAAAGTCTCATATTCAAGCGTGATCACACGCCCCTCATGGTCATGCTCCTCCATCCCGATCCCATAAGCCACAGACATCGGCTCCTTTTTCGCGAAAATCGCCGTTCCGGAATATCCTTTTTTCTCCGCGTAATTCCAATACTGATACGGGCGCAGGGAAATATTGATCTGCCCTTCCTGCAGTTTCGTCTCCTGCAGACAGAAAAAATCCGCGTCCGCCTGCTCAAAATACTCCGTAAACCCTTTCTGCACGCACGCCCGCAGGCCGTTCACATTCCAGGAAATCAGTTTCATACGTGTAAAGTCTCCTCTGTTTTTTTGCATCCTGCTGCCAGATAATCCATACAGCAAAATCTTTCGTTTATCTTAACATGACTACTTCTATAAAACAAGTTTAAATTACGTATTTTAGCCGGAATTTTCAGAAAAAAGGGCAAATTCCTGTGATTTGATATATTTTTAATCTCTTTTCATTCTTTGCTTGCTATTTCGCGGTCTTTCTGGTAAAGTGTCCATGACAGCGGCTGAAAGGAAACATCAGCAAAAGTAAAACGACTTACGTCGTTTAGTAAAAAAATACCAGTAAGAAATCGGAAAGGAATTCAATATGAGTGAATTAGAAAACTGCAGCGGAAACTGCGCCGGATGCAGCGAGGAATGTGACGGCGGAGCAACAATTACCCTGACTCTGGATAATGACGAGGTCATTGAGTGTCAGGTACTGACGACCTACACGGCCGCAGGGAAAGACTATATCGCGCTCCTGCCTCTGAATGAGCAGGGAATTAATACGGATGGCGAAGTATTCATTTACCGTTATCATGAGGAGAACGGCACTCCCGTCCTCGAAAATATTGAGAGCGACGAGGAATATGAAGCGGCATCCGATGGTTTTGACGAGTGGCTGGACAGCCTCGAGTATGACGAGCTCGTATCCGAGGATGAATTGCAGTAAATTGTAACCATGAAGGTACGGAACATTTACGTGCAGTAAACAGACATAATCCATCGTTCTCAAACGATTGCCGACTTGCATGGTATCCCGCAGTCCTGCAAAATATCAGGCATAGTCGAATATTACGGCAGGAGTTCGTCCAGAAATTCGGACGGCTCCATTACTTTGCCGTAGCGTTCTTTTATATAGAACAGGTGCAGCCTGTCTCTGGCACGAGTCATGCCGACATAAAACAGACGGCGTTCTTCCTCCAGATCCGCTTCGAGAGCAGCGCGGTGATGAGGAAGAATGCCTTCATTGATATCCGGAAGAAAGACTTCCGGGTATTCCAGCCCTTTTGAGGCGTGGAACGTGGCGATCGTGACCGCGTCCTCGTCTTTTTGTTTTGCTTTTTTCCGGTTTTCTTCCATCGCAGCCCGGTATTCATCGATATGAGTCTGCCATTCTGTCAGGGAAGACCAGGGCTTTGCACTCTGCTGCAGCTCATCCAGCACATCAAGCAGTTCTTCCGGCTTCATCCGTCTGGCAGCCGCGTATTCCCGCAAATATTCCTCGTACTGCATTCCATAGCGGATATAATTGACCGCAGCGAACGGTTTCAGGGAAGGCATAAGACGCAGATCTGCTTCCAGGCGGATCAGACGGTCCTGCATCCAGTCCTTATCCTGATAAAAAGCTTTGAGGGCATCGAAAGAAAGCCGATGGCTGTCTCCCTGCGCAGGGAAAGTTCCCGGCTGCAGGTTTCCTGCCGATACGGAGGCAGGATTCCTGGAAGCAAACGCCACCGCCTCCCTGCTGATATACCGTTTCGGACGGTTCATGATCTGCAGAAATTCTGTCCGGTCCAGCCCTTCATACGCCAGATGAAGATACGCAAAAATATCCTTCGCGATCCAGTGATCATACACACTCGGCATGGATTCGCGCATCACAAACGGAATGCCGAATTCCAGTAAGCGCCCGGCAAAGGGGCCCGCCCCCTGATTCGTGCGTACCAGAATTGCCAGATCCCGGTAGGGGATGCCTGCTTCTTTCCTTTCTCTGATCAGTTTTAAAAGATACAGACTTTCATGATCCTGATTCTGAAATTCCCGAATTTCGATCGGTACCCCGTTCTCCCGGACATTATGGATATCCTTGGCAAAGCGATGCGCATTTTTGCTGATCACCTGCGCGGCGCCATCGACAACTGCTTTTGTAGAACGGAAATTCTGATCGAGCAGAATGGTCTCCGCTTTCGGATAATCCTTCGGAAAATTCAGCATGATCTCCGGCTTCGCACCGCGAAAACGATAGATGGACTGGTCGTCGTCGCCCACGATGAAAAGGTTGTCACGCGGCGCCGCCAGAAGCCTCACGATCTCATACTGCAGCAGATTGATGTCCTGAAACTCGTCCACCAGAATATAATGCCAGCGTTCCTGCCAGGTATGCAGAATATCCGGCCTCTGTGTCAGAAGCTCCCAGGTGCAAGTGAGCATATCGTCAAAATCCAGCAGTCCTTCCCTGCGGTGCATTTCCTCATAATCGCGGCAGACCAGCCGAAAGACCTCCTCCGGGCAGGAGCGGGAATAGTAATGCTCCAGCGGGATCCGTTCATTTTTTACCATACTGATCTCCGCGGCAAGCTCGGTGATGCTTTCCTGTTCTGAATCCGCGCGCGCGCCATAGCCCTGCGTGGAAGCGCCATTATAGCGCAGCAGCAGGCCGCGGAGCATTTTCATTTTGGTGTCCTCGCTCATGATATTCGCGGAAGTGAAGTGATAGGCATTTTTCAGAATACCAAAAAAGACCGCGTGAAATGTGCCGAATGTCACGCCGCCTTTCGGACAGATTGCCGAAAAGCGGGTCTGCATTTCCTGCGCGGCGGCTTTGGTAAATGTAATAACCAGAATTTCCCGCGGGCTGACCCCATATGTGTCAATCAGATATCTGGTCCTCTGTGTGATAACAAGGGTTTTACCGGAACCCGGCCCGGCCAGTACCATGGCCGGGCCGTCTTTATGGGCGATCGCCCGGTTTTGAGCTTTACTGAATCCCATGTTTCTCCAAAAGTGAAATCAAATCCTTTGCGCCTGTATTTCAAAACTGCAGCATATTCACTGAGCAGCCTCCAGCTTCGCGATAGCCGCGCGGATCCGCGTCAAAGATTCCTCTTTGCCGAGCACATCCATAATCTCCGTTGCACCGGCCGGAGTCATGGCCTTGCCGGACACCGCGATGCGCACCGGCCACATGACAAAATTCACCTTGCAGCCTTTTTCGTCAACATAAGCCTTTAAGAGAGTAAACAGCGCGTCGTTCGAGAAATCCTCCTGCGCTTCCAGCCGCGGCAGCAGGTCTTTTAATACCTCCAGACTCGTCTCTGCTGTCGATTTCGATTTTTTGTTGGTATAAAGCGAGACATCGTATGCCGGCATTGTCTCAAAGAAATCCACCATATCCGCGATGTCCGGGTAGACTTCAATGCGTGTCTTGACCATCGCGGCAATCCTGCGCAGATCCTGCCCTTTCGTCAGGGATTTTTCCAGATACGGCAGAGCATTCTGATAGAACACTTCGTCGTCCATGGCTTTTAAGTATTCCCCGTTCATCCAGCGGAGCTTCTGAATGTCAAAGACAGCGGGCGATTTGCTCATATGGCGATAGTCGAACGCCTCCACCAGTTCAGGCAGAGAAAAAATCTCGCGATTGTCATCCGGACACCAGCCGAGCAGCGCCACGTAATTGATGATTGCTTCGGAGACAAAGCCCTGTTCCAGCAGATCCTCAAAGGAGGAATGTCCGGATCGTTTGCTGAGCTTTTTATGCTCCGCGTCCGTGATCAGCGGGCAGTGCACATACACCGGCACTTCCCAGCCGAACGCCTCATAAAGGCGGTTGTATTTCGGGGCGGAGGACAGATATTCATTGCCGCGCACCACATGTGTGATGCCCATCAGATGGTCATCCACTACGTTCGCAAAATTGTAGGTAGGGAAGCCGTCCGATTTGATCAGGATCATATCGTCAAGCTCTTCATTCGGTACCTCAATCGTGCCGTAGATCTCATCCTCAAATGTCGTGGTACCTTCCCGCGGCACATTCTGCCGGATGACCCACGGAATACCGGAGGCCAGCTTTTCCTCGACCTCTTCTTTCGAGAGCTGCAGACAGTGCTTGTCGTAGACAGAAATCTCCTTTCCGGCTACTTCCTGCTTCAGGGATTCCAGCCGCTCCTTTGTACAGAAACAATAGTAAGCCTCTCCCTTTTCTACAAGCTCTTTCGCGTATTTCATATAGATACCGGCCTTCTGGCGGTCACTCTGTACATACGGGCCGCAGCCGCCGTCCTTATCCGGACCTTCATCATGCTTCAGGCCGGTCTTTTCCAGCGTGCGGTAAATGATATCCACCGCGCCCTCCACAAGACGCTCCTGATCGGTATCTTCAATGCGCAGCATGAAGGTGCCGCCCGCATGCTTCGCGATCAGATACGCGTAAAGTGCCGTCCGCAAATTTCCCACATGCATCCGGCCGGTCGGGCTCGGCGCAAATCTTGTCTTTACATTTCCCATAATATTCTCCTCTTTCTCCTGGTATTATTTGATGCGAATCTGCCGCGAGACTCCCAGCGCCAGTCCCATTTCCGCCATCAGAAACAGGATGGAGGTACCTCCGTAGCTGATAAACGGCAGCGTGATACCGGTCGTCGGAATCAGATTCGTGACCACAGCGATATTTAAGACAACCTGCAGCGCAATATGAACAAAAATCCCGCTCACGATCAGAGATCCCAGCAGATCCGGCGCGTTCTGCGCTATAAAAAACAGACGGTACAGAAGGAACACAAACAGCAGCATGACCAGCATGGCTCCGAAAATACCCAACTCTTCACAGATGATAGAAAAGATCATATCATTCTGCGCCTCAGGAAGGGAGCCCAGCTTCTGCGTACTGTTGCCCAGTCCCTTGCCGAAAAAGCCGCCGTTGCCGATCGCGTAAAGCGCCTGCAGGATCTGATAACCGCCAGAGCTCGAATAGTCCTCCGGATGCAGCCATACCTGAATACGGGCGATACGAAAGCCGCCGCTGACATCACCGTTAATGATCCAGGCGACAATAATCGCTAAAGCGGCGACGCCGATTGCGCCAATCACTACAAACGGGGCAGTCTTCGGGTGGGCGATAAAAATCAACACTGCGGTAATACCGAAAATGATGATGGCCGTACTTAAGTTATCTGTAAAATAATAGGTGCAGAAAGCAGATACAAAGCCAAAAAAGCCAACGATCAGCACCGGCTTCAGGCCTTTCATTTTATACCCCATCTTCACGATCAGAGTCGGCAAAAGCAGGATGACCGCAATCTTGGCCAGCTCAGCCGGCTGGAAGGAAAAGGAATTCGTCCCAAGCCAGCGCCTCGCGCCGTTCACCTCTCGGCCGACATACTTTGTAATGATCAGCAGGATCGTAGAAATTCCGTAAATCGGGAAGGAAAACTCCGCAAGCCAGTGATAGTCGATCTGAGATCCGATCAGGGCAAGCACCAGCGCCGCTGCACTGATGATCGCCTGCTTGCGGAAGTATACCATATCGTCATTGTTCTCTACGATCGCTTCGTACGCGCTGGAGCTGTAGAGCATTACCAGCCCGAAGCAGGTCAGCAATATCACGACCGCCAGCAGGTTGTAGTCAAAATAATCCCGTTCTGAAGATGCAGACCTGCTCACAAAAAGCCCCTTCTTCTTTTTGCGGGCGGATTTCTTCTTCTGAACAGGGCGTATGCTGTTTGATCTTACCGCCATTTACATCCCCTCAGCTTTTTATATAACAGTTCAGAACGCCGGCAAGCCTCAGGTGCTGAGCGTCAGTGGCGCTCATTCAGCGACAACCGAAGCGGAGATCTGTGGAATGCTGTTCCGAATAAACAGTTACTTTATGCGGATTGCTCCGCACTGCAATTTTGCAATCCGTAGTATCATAGCATATCTTCTGCGCATTTTCCAGTAGTTTGACAGAATTAAATCCCTGTATTTGGACAAAAACATTTTTGAGGGCAACCTCATATTCTATAGAGAAACTGTAGTGTAACTGTGAAGGAACAGTTACTCTGTTTTCAGAAAGGAGACCTTATGTCAGACATGAAAAAACCGGGCTGTGGATGCCGGGAGGGTGAAAATCTCCGGGTAGACAGTATTTATCATCATTTGACAGAAGCGGATGCACCGCTGGCGATGTGCTATGTGCCATATCAGCAGTGGGAAACGCCTTACGAACCATGCAGGGCGCTTAAGGTCGGAACTGTGTTCCAGGATCTTTGTAAACCGTTCTGCGGGAAAGGAGGGAAATGTCGTTGAACAGAGAAGGAACCATGTATGGCAATGGCAGAGGGCTGCGCGGCAGTACCCCGCAGGGACGCATGACGCCGGAAGGCCGCGGTATGCGCACCGGAAATCCGCAGGGACGTCCAATGCAGGAAAGCCGTGGTATGACGGAAAATTACCGACGGGATATGGAATGTGATTGTGCTGTATCTGAAAGCACGGAGGACTGCGGATGCCGGAACACTATGGATATCCCGGCCGGCAATCGGCTGCAGCTTCTTACCTATATCGATGAGGTGAGTTTCTGCGCCTACGATCTGATGCTCTATCTGGACACCCATCCGGAGGATGAGCGGGCAATAGAATATTTTGGAAAATACAATGGAAAGCGCGACCGCGCGCTTGAAATCTATGAGGAAAAATACGGCCCGCTTAACTATGGGCAGACGTGCCGGTGCAACGCCGGAAGTGTAAAATGGGTGACGGAACCCTGGCCGTGGGAAGGAGGCGAATGCTAAATGTGGTATTATGAGAAAAGACTGGAATATCCGGTAAACATCAAAACGCCGAACGCGAAGCTGGCACAGGTGATATTGTCACAATACGGAGGTCCGGATGGAGAAATGGGAGCTTCCATGCGCTATCTTTCCCAACGGTATACTTCTCCGAACGGCACCGTGTCCGCGGTCCTGACTGACGTCGGTACGGAGGAGCTTGCACATCTGGAGATCGTCGCAACCATCATCCATCAGCTGACACGTGGTCTCTCGCCCGAGGAGATTGAAAAGGCAGGCTTCGCGCCGTACTACGCCGATCACACGATCGGTGTGTGGCCGCAGGCCGCGGGCGGCGCTCCATTTAGTGCAGCCGAGTTTCAGTCCACAGGAGATCCGGTCACAGACCTGAATGAGGATCTTGCGGCTGAGATGAAAGCCCGCACCACCTATGATAACATCCTCCGTCTCTGCAAAGATCCGGACGTAACAGATGCCATCCGTTTCCTTCGCGCCCGTGAGGTCGTGCACTATCAGCGCTTCGGCGAAGCGCTCCGCAGTGTACAGGATCAGCTGGACGCAAGGAACTTCTATGCGTTCAATCCGGGCTATGACGCTCCATGCGCCTGCTTTGCGCCGGATAAGAATTAATATAAGGATTAAGTAGCCTCGAAGATACCTGATCAGTCAGGGATTAATCTCTGGGGTGCGCAGCACGGTATTCGTGCTGCATACGATCCATCCCGAGGTTCAGATAATTCTGAGTAGTAGAAATATCTGAATGTCCGAGCATTTTCTGAACAGACTCCAGCGGCGCGCCATTCTGCAGCAGGTGCGCCGCAAAGGAATGCCGCAGGGTCTGCGGAGTGATATCAGAGGAAATCCCGGCTTTTGCCGCATAGGATTTGACCAGCTTCCAGAACCCCTGGCGGCTCATCGCCCGCCCGGAACAGTTCACAAAAAGGCAGTCGCTGCTGTTTCCCTTAAGGAGCGCAGAACGTCCCTCTTTCAGATAACGTTCCAGCGCCTTTTTCGCGGTATCGCCAAACGGAATCACACGCTCTCTGTCTCCATCCGTACAATACACGTAATTCAGATTCAGATGGATCGCATCCAGAGGAAGCGAGATCAGCTCTGTCACGCGCATGCCGGTCGCATATAAAAGCTCCAGCATTGCTCGGTCCCGCAGTTCCTTCGGTGAGTCGCCGGAGGGCTGTTCCAGCAGGCGCGCAGTCTCATCCACGCTCAGGATGCCAGGCTCCTTTTTTTCAATATGCGGCGCCCTGATGTCCTCTGTCGGATCGTCTGCAATCTCATGTTTTCGGCAGATATAGTGAAAAAAAACCTTCATAGAGGCTACATTCCGCGATACGGTAGCGGTAGAGAGCCCCTGTTTTTCAAGATAAAGTATGTAGGAATTTAAATTTGTCGCCGTCACGTTTGCCACCTCGTCGACACCATGTTCGATCAGGTAGGATTCCAGCCTGCGCAAATCTCTTTGATAGGAATCAACGGTACTGTCCGACGCGTTCTTCTGCTCCTTTAAATAATCAATAAATAATGGCAGCTCCAGGCTCATTTATCAGTTCCTCAACCTTCGATAAATTCTCCCCTGTCCGCGTAAAAACTCAATGACCGGATACCCCATTCCGAATTATAGAGAAAACGTAACTGTGCAGATATGAAACTGTTACGAAAAGCAATCCCGGCCTGTCCCCCCCTGAGGCCCAAAAGGATTGTTAAAAAAAGCGGATGGAACGATTATACTCAATCTTTTTCTTAAAATCAATCGCATTTTTTACGGCAAAAGCCCCGAAAACGGCCAATTTCGGGGCTTTTTACAAGATTTCGCCGGGGAAATTTCCGGTTCTACCAGATGTTGTAAATGGTCATTTTGTCTTCCTGATATACTCCTTCAGGAACTCATACATCTGATTTTCCGTCGGCGGGCAGCCCTTCAGACTGCAGGTGAAGCCGGCCGTACATCTTCCGACGCCAAGCTTTCCGGTCTTTCCCTGATAGCCCTGTCCGATGCAGATTTTCTCATCCAGCTGGTCCAGCAGCCCGTCCCGGCGCAGCATTTCCAGCGCCGGTATCAGATACCCGTAGCAGGCGCTGCAGGAATCGACCTCGCTCACCGCGTCCTGCAATTCGATGATCTTATGTTCTCTGGGAAGTTCTTCCATCTCCGGCTGCGAACCGCAGGTCGTGATCTGTGCTTTTGTAATGTCCGCACAGCCAATGCCAAGCGTTTCCGCCAGGCGTATGTACGGGACATCGTCTACGGAATAATGCAGCAGCTGACAGACATAGGCGTCCACCAGCACCGGATCAGCCGCAGCCATGATGCAGTTGCGGACGACCGGATTTCCGCCGTCCTCAAAATCGAGGTCGCCGCAGATGTGATCGACCACGATGAAGTCCTGATGAATACCCGCATTCAGATGCGCGATCGGCTTATGCAGGCCCATGGAATGGAAACGGCGCTTTTCCTTATTCGGGATCAGCCCTTTCATATTTTTCAGCGCGCAGGTGATCTTTGTCTGGCAATGACCTTTCAGTACCGGCACATTGATCAGAAAATCAAAATCCTTCACACATTCACAGAGATTCAGCTTCATCCCGGCACAGTCTTTTTCAAAAGATCTGTCCTTCTGTGTATCAAGGAATTCGACCCCATACTGCTGTACCAGATGGTCATAACCGCAGACCTGTACGGCCTCCGACGTCCTGCCGCCCACCCAGGAGCCTTCCGCCACCACAATTCTGTGATAGCCGTGCTGCTGCAGATATTCAATGATCCCGGCAATGATCTCCGGATGCGTCGTCGCGCCAAAGGAAGCCTCGGAAGCGGACACCAGATTGGGCTTGATGCCAATCCGGCTCTCCTTATTTTCCGGAAGCATCTCGCACAGAGCGGCGCGTTTTAGAAGCTCCAGCGTCATCTCCCGGTAGTTGATTCCATATATTTTAAGTATTTCATTCCTGTTCATTGGCCGCGCTCCATTTCCGTATTTCAATACTGTATTCAATACTCTTTTTCAATACCATCCAGTCCGTACTGCTTTAAAAAATCTGCCAGCTCCACCTCATTCCGGATATACATGATCTCCTCAAATTTTCCGGTCTGTCTGTTTTTGAAACCTGCTACCTGCTCCCCGTTGCAGATGCTGCAATGAAGCACCGGCTTGTAAATGGAGGGATCATAGGCTTTCTTCTCCGATTTTGATTCCGGGTCTCTGTTTTTCTTTCTTCCGAACATGCACTCAGCCCTCCTTCGCGTTTTATCTTTCGTTTTATCTTCCGATTTATCCTTCGTTTTATCTTCCGGTTTATCCATCTGGTTTTGTAAGGGTTCTGTCGAGTAGACATATCCCTAACGGGGTATGTCTCTCACAGCTGCCCCGTTTCCACCGTTTTTCCCATTCAGACGCTCTGCTCATACATCTGCCATGACCGCTCACAGCCGCAGGTAAAGATCCAGTGTCCACGTTCCCAGAAAAGCTTCACATGCGCAGCCCAAAAGGCAAAGCGCCGCCAGCCGCAAAAGCTCCGCGATATCCTGACGGCGAATGTTTTTGGCACCGGGGGTAGCGGATTCCCCGAAGGCCAGCTCTCTTTTCAGCCACGATGCCGTCTCCCGCTTCCACATCATTCCATACAACATCCATTGCGGAAGTACACAGCATCCAAAGAGCAGGATTCCATGAATTCCGTTTCGCAGTCCAAAAAGCGCAAACAGCATCGACCCCGACGCGGCAAGCCACCAGGCATATCCCAGATGGAAAAGCCACCCTGCGCTCGTAAAGCTGCTCATCCACAGAAACAGCAATACCGGCAGACGCACGGACGCAACATTAAGGAAAATATCTCCGCAGTCCCGCGAAATCCTTTCATATACACCAAAGCTGTATCGGCTCGTCAGGGACGCCCAGGTTCCGCTGTCCATGGAAAACAGCTTCGGGAAAGCGCACCCAAGCAGGACGCCGGAAGAAAGAAATAAAAGCGATGAAAGAATTTTTCGATAAGACTGATTCGTCCGGAACTGCTGCACAGATCGGTATCCGTTCATAGAGACTGCCCCCGGAGTGGACTTTACATTCTCACAGCTATCCTATGCGGCAGACGAACCGGTCATGTCATACTTCGGTCATGCCTTTTTCTTTGTAACTGTTCAATCTCTTCACAGTCATAAGGGAAAACAGACCTGGCGCTCCTGTCATACTTCGACTTTGGTCTCGACTTCTTCTTCAGCCTCCGCTTTAAAATCCTCCATCTGCACAGTATCGATCTCCGGCAGATCTTCCAGAGAATGCAGGCCGAAGTGTCTCAAAAATTCCTCTGTCGTGCCGAACAGGATCGGTCGGCCGGGAGCATCCAGGCGGCCCATCTCTCTGATCAGATTGTATTCCACGAGACGGTTGACCGCGTGGTCGCTTTTCACGCCGCGGATCTTCTCAATCTCCAGCCGCGTGACGGGCTGTTTGTAAGCAACAATAGACAGCGTCTCCATCACCACATCAGAAAGCACGATCTTTTTCGGCTGCTTTGCAAGTCGGATCAGATATTCATAATATTCTTTCTTCGTACAGAGCTGCCATGCGCCGTCAATCTCCGTCAGTTCAATTCCCCGCTCCTCTTCCCGGTAACAATCCGCCATATGCTGCAGCAGTTTTTTCGTGGTTTCCGTGTCCTGTTCGATAGCCGCCGCCAGCTTTGAGAGCTCCACGGCATCCCCCATGGCAAACAGAATTGCTTCAAGTGCAGCTTCCGCCTTTCTTCTGTCCATATTTTCTGTCCTCATAAATCCATCTGTCATTCATAGTCTACCGCAAGATCTTCCAATGCGCTTTCCGTCTCTCCTCCGACCCAGGTAAGCCGGATATCAGAAAAGGTCTCCGGCTGATCCACTTCGACGCGTCCTTCCTTCATCAGCTCAAGCAGAGTCAGAAACGTGACCACCTTATACTGTTTCCCGGAACGCAGGCTTAAAATGTCATAAAACATACAGTTCTTTTTTTCAAAAATATAGTGGCCTACAAAACGCATGGTCTCACCCATGTTTACGCTTTCCCTCTTCAGACTGCCAAAGCGGCTTCTCACCGGGTCAATGCGGTTTTCCTGACGTTTCATGATATCCAGAAACAAAGTATAAAGCTTTTGCAAAGTCACATCGGAAAGAAGCTCGTCCACATCCACAGGTTCACGGTAAGCCTCCACTTCCTCAGGAATATCCGGCTCTTTATAATAACGCCCTGCAGCATCTTCCATGCAGTCTCTCAGTTCAAAAGACATATACTTGTACATCTTATATTCAAGAAGCTTTTGAACAAGCTCTTCCCGCGGATCGACTTCTTCGCCCTCCTCTGTCTCCTCAGGAGGCAGTAGCATCCGCGATTTGATGTCCAGCAGTGTAGCTGCCATTACCAGAAACTCGCTCATCACATCCAGCGTCCCGTCAGACAGCTGCGCGATATACTCCATATACTGGTCGGTGATCAGCGCGATCGGAATGTCATAAATGCTGACCTTATTTTTTTCTATCAGATGCAGAAGCAGGTCCAGAGGGCCTTCAAACTGCTCCAGCTTTACGGGAATACCCATATGTGCTCCTTTAAGAATAATATATACTGCGAAGCGGCCATTCCATATGCGGTCGTGTGCATCGAGTTCAGAACAGCGGCCCACAGACCGCTTAAGAGAAGTCCAATATCACAAGCTCCGGCGGATTGTTCACACGGATCGGGATGGAATGGCTTCCCAGTCCGGCGCTCACAACCATCCTGCTCTCCCCCTGTGTGTACAGTCCTCTGTCGTATTTCGGAAACAGCGTAAACTGCGGGCTGATCACCCCGCCAAGCAGTGGAAGCCGTATCATACCGCCGTGCAGATGGCCGGACAATGTCAGATCCGCGCCCCAGGACGCATAGGTGTCAAAATAACACGGATGATGTGCCAGTAATATCTGATAGCCGGGTGGATCCGGCTTTCCAAGCATCTCTTCCAGCTGCGGTACCGTCAGTTCTTCTTTGCCAAACCGTCTGTAATAATCCAGCGGAAGCTCCAGCCCCCACACGTTGACCGGCATTTTGCGGATCACCAGCTGTTCCATGGAATTTTCCAGAAAATGTACTCCAAAGCTGCAGATCGTGGAAATATAGTGCTCGTACTGGTCTCCGAATTTATCCGGATACGCTTTCAGCCGGCTTTCATGATTGCCGTTCACATAATAAACCGGGTATTGTCTGGTCAGTTCATTCATCAGCGACACAGCCTCATCAAACTGCGGTTCTTTTGTGGATATCAGCATATCTCCGGCAGCAAATACAATCTCCGGATTCACGTTGCGGATCTCCTGAAGCAAATGACTGTTGTTTTCGCCATAAGAAAGGTTATGAAGATCTGCCAGCAGCACAGCAGAAAAAGGAGCCTGCGGCCCAGGCTGCTCCTCTGTCGTCTTTATCCGGTATCTTGTCACCTTAAAGTCAGGCATCCGTCTTTTGGCTCCTCCCATTACAAAAAACTCTTACACGGGATTATAACATAATTCACATAACATGAAAACTGTTTTCTTTGTAACTGTTCCGTGCCTTGTTACGAAACATGTTCTGGCGAGCCTGGCGGCAAGTGTCAGGCTCGCCGTGAATCGCAGCCGCGCCTTCAAAGTTACGGGGGTACGATTACAACATCCATCTCTTCCAGGCCAGGTTCAGATAGTCTGCATATCCGGCTTTTTCTGCGGATTCAGCCATTACGATCGGCATCCGGCCAATCTCCTTTCCATCCAGTGTATAAATGTACGCCCCTACCTCGTCGCCCTTTTCCAGAGGCGCCTGAATATCATCCTGCCATTCGGTCTGTTTTTCAATCAGAGAAAAATCCTCGGCGCTCGTGCTCAGATAAGAGAATTCGCCTTCCACGGTGACCGCAAATTCCTGCTGGATTGTCCCTTTGACTGTGATCTTTGAAAGCTGCGGCGTCTCCTCATCATAATACATCGTACACATGGAAAAACCATAGTTCAAAAGCTCCGCTGCTTCCGCAAAGCGGGTCTTTGTATCCGGCGCGGTCAATACGACACTTACCAGACGGATGCCATCACGCCTGGCTGTTGCTGAAAGACAGTATTTCGCGTAACTCGTGCTTCCGGTCTTCAGCCCGTCGCAGCCGTCATAGGAACGGAGAAGTTTATTGGTATTAGACAAAGTAAACACGCTGCTGCCCTGTGCCGTCTCATGTGTAATATCTTCCATCCAGATATCCGAATATTCCGTCACCTGCGGATAGCGGTATAAAAGCTCACGCGACATGATGGCGACATCGCGTGCCGAAGTGTAATGGTCTTCTGATTCAGTCAGCCCGCAGCAGTCCACAAAATGCGTATGTTCCATACCCAACTCAGCCGCTTTCGCGTTCATGCGCTCCACAAACGCTTCCTCTGTGCCGGAAATCGCCTCTGCCATCGTGACTGCGGCATCATTGCCGGATGCGATAATGATGCATTTGAGCAGTGTTTCCACAGTCTGCACTTCACCGGTCTCCAGAAAGACCTGCGAGCCGCCCATGGATTTGGCATAGGCGCTGGTCGTGACTTTATCTATCAGACTGATCTCGCCCTTTTCTATTGCTTCAAATATAAGAAGGATCGTCATCACCTTCGTCACACTGGCCGGGTGAACCGGTGTATCCGCATCCTTTTCATACAGGATCGTTCCGGTCGACACCTCCATCACCGCCGCGTGCGGCGTCTCGATCTGAGGCTCTGCAAATGCGATCAAAGGCCGGGAAAGACAACTGTATAATATAAGAATTGATGTCAGAATCGGCAGAAACCGGTTTCGCATAATGCACGCTCCGAAGCTTTCTTTTGTTTCTTACTATATGCGCATCATTTCTGACTTATGACCTGTATCTGTTCATCTCTCCGGCTCACAGGAGCGGCGCGAGCAGCCGCAGAATGCTCTGCCCGAAGCGCTGTGCCAGATTTCTCTTTTCGCAGTCTTCGATCGTGATCTCTTTGCTTTCATGAAAGACAGCATCCGCATCCTGTTTTACCTGCATAACCGCTTCCGTGTCATACATCCAGGCGCCGCATTCAAAATGCAGATACAGGCTGCGGTAATCCAGATTAATGGAACCGACCGTCGCAATCTTATCGTCGCAGACAAAGCATTTGGCGTGGATAAAACCGGGCGTATATTCAAAGATGCGGACGCCGCCGCGGACAAGTGCCTCATAGTAGGACTGTGTCAGCAGGAAGACCGCTTTTTTATCCGGGATGGCCGGCGTGACAATGTGGATGTCAATCCCGCTCTTAGCCGCAAGCAGCAGCGCAGTCTGCGTCTCACTGTCGATAATCAGGTACGGAGTAAAAATATAGACGTACTTTTCCGCGCGGCTGATGATATTCAAGTAAACATTTTCCCCAACGGTCTCATGATCCAGAGGCGTATCGCAATAAGGCTGCACATAGCCGGTGCCTTCAAACGGTTCCTCATGCCAGCGGTGCGGAGTATATCTGCCATACGCTACGTTCTCATGGGCAAGTACGCTCCACATCTTCAGGAACATCATCGTAAAGCTCCATACGCCTTCTCCGTACAGCAACACCGCGGTATCCTTCCAGTAACCGAAGCGTTCGATCCGGTTGATATATTCATCGGCAAGGTTAATGCCGCCGGTAAAAGCAACATATCCGTCTATCACTGTAATCTTGCGGTGATCCCGGTTGTTGAGGACAATTTCCGCCACAGGGATCAGCGGATTGAAAACCTCGCAGCGGATTCCCATACTTTTCAGCTGCCATTCAAATGTCTGAGGCATTTTGCTCGCGCATCCCCAATCGTCATAAATGAGACGGACATCCAGCCCAAGCTTAACCTTCTTTTCAAGGACCTTCAGGACGCTCTGCCACATCTCACCGTCATCAATAATAAAATATTCCATGAAAATGAAATGCTCCGCCTTTTCCAGTTTCTCCAGAAAAACCGGAAAAAAATCCTCTCCGGAGCTGAAATAGCGGGTCTGTGTATGGCCATAAACCGGATAACCGGCATTTTTCCAGATATAATCAGACTGGCACAAAGCGGAGCTGCTGATCTCCCGCAGTGCCTCTCTGGCTTCCGGATCTTCCTTTAAGCAGCCCTTTGCCTGTTCCTCCGCCTGATTCAGACGTGCTTCCAGTCTGAAACCGAGCCAGGATTTGCCAAACAGCAGATAAATGACCGCTCCGGCAATCGGCACAGCCAGGATCAGGATCGTCCAGGCCAGCTTATATGCCGGATTCATATCCCGGCTGACGAGCCAGAGCACGGCCAGAATGCTGAGGATATTGATGATTACCGAGACAAAACCGTATTTTGATCTCAGCACAATTACGGCAAATACGATCCACAGCACCTGAATCAGGACAGCCAGCGCAAAAAAAACAATCCGTCCGATTGTATTCGCTGTCGTTTTCTTCATTAATTTTTCATGCTTTTCCGCCAAACTCATCCGACTGATAATCTCTTTCTTTTTCAACAATTCTTCTTAAAGAAAATCCCTGACCACAGGCGATCAGGGATTGGTGTCCTCGATTTCTTCGCGAATTGGAACATGGTGTTTCAATTAATTGTATTTCCTCTTGCGAGCAGCTTCGGACTTTTTCTTCCGGCGTACGCTCGGCTTCTCGTAATGCTCTCTTTTACGAATCTCCTGCTGGATTCCAGCCTTTGCGCAATTCCTTTTGAAACGACGCAGAGCACTGTCCAGAGTCTCGTTCTCTTTTACGATCACATTTGACATTGTCTCACACCTAACCTCCCTCCAGTTGCAGATTGTGCAAGACATCGTTACTGGTCTGTCCCTTGCAGATTCTGATAAAAAACTGCGTGGGTGTGTTGTTGCACTGCAACCAGTATACCATATTTTTGCTTTTCGTCAACCACAAAATTATTTTATCTGCGCGCCCA
>JAJQIL010000146.1 GCA_021199235.1 Lachnospiraceae bacterium
TCTTTTTTAAAATAAAAATACGGTACCTGTTTTCACGTCTTGCGAAGCAGGATGGTTTGTGTTAATCTATGACCATAAAAAAAGATTTTTCGTTTTGTTTTTGAGAGGAAGTGACTGCATGGAGAAAATTAAAATGCCGGTTGGCATAGATGACTTTGCAGATTTTCACCAGATGGGTTACTATTATATAGATAAAACAGGAATGATCAAAGAGCTTTTGGAAAGTCCGGGGAAGGTAAACCTGTTCACCCGTCCCCGCCGCTTTGGCAAAAGCCTGGTCATGAGTATGCTGAAATATTTTTTTGAAATTGGTACGGATAAGAGTCTGTTTGACGGTCTGGCAATCTCGAAGGAGAAAGAACTCTGTGAAAAATATATGGGTCAGTTTCCGGTAATCGCCATTACACTGAAACAGGTGACCGGAGAGACCATGAGCGAGGCAAGAAAACAACTGTGGGAATCGGTCATAGAGGCAGTGGATAGCTTTGATTTTCTGCAGAAAAGTAATAAACTGAGCAGCAGTGATCATCTTACTCTGCAGAAGCTTTCTGAAGGGACGGGAAACCTGGAGGCATCCCTGAAACAGCTTTCCAGGATTCTCTGTAAACATTACGGCAGAAAAGTGATCATCCTGATCGATGAGTATGATGCCCCGCTGCAGAAAGCTTATGAAAACGGTTATTATGATCGGATGGTAAAACTGATCCGTCAGTTTTTTGGCTATGCATTAAAGTCAAACGATTCGCTTTATTTCAGTGTATTGACGGGAGTGATGCGTGTCTCAAAGGAGAGTATTTTCTCCGATCTGAACAATCCGGATGCTCATTCTATGGTCGATCCACAGTACAGCGAATGGTTTGGTTTTACAGATGAGGAAGTGAGACAGATTCTGGAAACCTGCGGACTGCAGGATTATTATGGAATAACAAAGGACTGGTATGACGGATATCGAATAGGAAAGACAGAGAATATTTATTGTCCATGGGATGTGGTTAAGTGGTGTAAAGCGCTGCTTATTGACCGGGACGCAGTACCTGAAAATTATTGGGGGAATGTCAGTGAGAACGAGTGCATCCGTACCTTTGCACAGATGGCAGACAGTACAACTCGTGATGAGATTGCGCGCTTAATTGCCGGTGAGACGGTAAACAGGAAACTGATACAGGAACTGACATACAGAAATATGACAGGCAGTCTTGATAACATCTGGAGCCTGTTATTTACGACCGGATATCTGACACAGCGCGGGCGCAATGAAGACGGAACGTATGAACTTTGTATCCCCAACTGTGAGGTAAACAGCATTTTTAAAACAAAGATTGAAGAATGGTTCAAGGATAAAATTCTGGAGGATACAGATGGATTGAATTCATTTTATACAGCACTGGATGCGGGAGATGCGGAAGTTCTTGAGGATTGTCTGAATTATCATCTGGGCGAATCAATCAGTTATGTAGATGGAGGCACATACGAGGATAAAGAAACATTTTACCATGGCATAATGCTGGGCATGCTGCGCAGCAGAAAAGACTGGGAAGTGCGTTCTAACAGAGAGGCAGGAAACGGAAGGCCAGACATTACTGTATTTAATATTCGGCAGAAAATCGCGTATATTATTGAAGTGAAGTATTCAAAGAAAGAAGAGGAATTGCCTGCTGATGCGCAGGAAGGTCTCGACCAGATTAATCGGATGCATTATGATCAGTATTTCAGTATGCGTTTTCCAAAACATATACGGCATTTTGGGATTGCTTTTTGCAAAAAACAGTGTAAAGTTGTAGCGGAATGAGGGGTTATAATAGTTCGGGGAATGTGTGGAAGATATGGGAATGCAGCGCGAACAGACAGAAGCCGGAGATCGGCTTAATCATCCGTACGAGGATTCTTATGAGGACTTGTATAAAGCTTCTTATGAAGATCAATATGAGGATTCTTATGAGGATCCGTATGAAGATCAGGAATTTCTGGAGAGACAGCGGAAGCGGCGCGAGAGACGAAAGCGCGAGGAAGCCCGCAGGAGAAGACGTCTCAGACTGCTTGCGGCCGGAGGTGTCTGCGTGGTGTGCGCGGTTGTGGCTGTGATTTGCTCGTTTCAGTTTGGTGATGAAGATGAGGAAGCTCCGGAAATCAGCGGCGTGGTGCCGTTAAGCGCATTTGTCGGTACGGAAGTCTCTTATACGACAAATATTGTTGTCACGGACGACAGTGATCCGGAGGCGGAGCTTTCTGTGGATACTTCGGCTGTGGATTCGGATGCGGCGGGGACCTATGATATCACCTATACGGCCACGGATGCGGCGGGGCATACGGCATCTGCGTCCACGACGATCACATTTTCCGAAAAGCCGGAGGACTATATTGAGGAGTCTGTGGTTCTGGAGGAAGCGCAGGCAGTGCTGGATGAGATTTTAAGCGACGATATGACTCTGAAACAGAAGACGACGGCAATCTATACCTGGGTTCGCGCGCATCTTTCTTATTCGGATGCAGATTATGATGAAAGCTGGACGAATGGCGCGCATATTGGATTCACGACCGGGACAGGCGATGGTTTTATCTATTTTTCAACGACAAAGGCGCTTCTGACGCAGGCCGGAGTGCCGAATATTGATGTGGAAAAAAGCAATGTGACCAGCTCGCGCCATTACTGGAGTCTGGTCAACGTCGGCGACGGCTGGTATCATCTGGACACCACGCCGAGACTGAGCGGCGCGACCTTTTTTCTGGCGACAGACGCGGAGATGACGGCCTATTTTGAAGAATATGGCGCTTATGACGCGATCGATACGAGCCGTTATCCTGTTACGCCGACCACGGCGTCGACGACTGAGTGATGATGCGGCTTGCTGTCCGGTTTGAGAGTGACTCCGATATATAATTTTTTGCTGAAGTGAAAAAGTAAATTCCACTCCGAAAACCTCAAAAAATCGCATGGAAA
>JAJQIL010000033.1:0-2167 GCA_021199235.1 Lachnospiraceae bacterium
AGGAGTCGTATTCGGCTCCTCTTTCAATCTCTCCAAGTGGCAAACTCGGGTTATATCACGATATTCGACGTTATGCAAGCATCTTTCCCAATTTTTTCGCGAATTCCTGCCTAATCGCAAAAACCTTCCGGAATTTTTCCCCTGAAAAAGCCTTTCAGAGAGCCTGCATCCTCTTTGTCAGGTTTTCTTTATGCTCCTGCAGCAGATAAAGCTCGTAATACCGCCCCTGCTGTTCGATCAGTTCCTGATGTGTGCCTCGCTCGATGATCCCGCCATGGTCGATCACAAAGATCCGGTCGGCATTGCGGATGGTCGACAATCGGTGCGCCACGATCAGCATGGTGCCGATGCTGCGCATGCGCTCCAGAGAATTCTGGATCAGAAGCTCCGTCTCGGTGTCAATGTTTGCGGTCGCCTCGTCCAGAATCATCACGGACGGATGGTGCAGAATGGTCCGCGCAAATGAGAGCAGCTGCCGCTGTCCGGCGGAAAAATTGCTGCCGCGCTCCCGCACTTCCTCGTCCAGCCCGTGCTCCAGACGGTTGATGAAACTGTCTGCATTCACGTAGCGGCAGGCTTCCATGATCTGCTCGTCGGAAATGCAGTTGTTTGGATTTTCCGGTGTTTCGGTCTGCTCCGCAGCCGGATTCGGATCGTTCTGCAGAGCAATATTGCTGCGGATCGTTCCGGAAAACAGGAACACATCCTGCAGCATCTGCCCGAAATGCCTCCGCAGGGACGATGTTTTGATTTTCCGGATGTCGATGCCGTCAATCAGGATCTCGCCTTTCTGGAACTCATAATTGCGGGTAAGCAGAGAGAGGATCGTCGTCTTTCCTGAACCGGTCGCTCCGACAAAGGCCGCCGTCTCCCCGGCATTTACATGGAAAGATACGCCCTTCAGCACCCACTCGCCCGGCACATAGGCAAACCATACGTCTTTAAACTCAATCTCCCCGCGAATATGGGAAAGCTCCATGGCGTCCTCATCGTCCGTCATCTCCAGCGGCAGATCCAGCAGCGAAAACACCTTTTCCGCGGAAGCAAACGCCGACTGCAGCCAGTTGAACTGCTCGGCCAGCTCCTGGATCGGGTTGAAAAAATTCGAAATATACATGTAAAAAGACACGATCGTTCCGCTGGTGATGGTCTGGCCAAGAAACGTGGTCCCGTTCAGATATCCCTTGCCGCCAAGGTACAGCAGACACAGGATTGAGCAAATGTACAGCATGTACACCAGCGGGCGGAAGATGCCGAATACCACCACCTGTTCTCCCCTGGCGCGGCCAAGCGCCCGGCTTTTTGCCGTAAATTCCTGATTTTTGGCCTCCTCGCGGTTGAATACCTGCGTAACCTTGATCCCGGAAAGATTTTCCGAGAGCCAGGTATTGATGTCCGTCGTGGCGTCCTTCACCTTGCGGTACGCGCGCCGCGAAAACTTCTGGAACACTACCGTAAATAACACAATAAACGGCACAAAGCAGAGCACCATCAGGGTCAGCTCATAATTCAGGAACAGCATGCCCGCTATGATGCCGATGATCACAAAGGTATTTTTCACCAGCTTCAGAAGAAGGCTGTTGAACATCAGCGAGATCGCGTTGGTATCATTTGTCGCGCGTGTCACGAGCTTTCCGACCGGAATCTTCTCCAGCTGCGCATGCGAAAGCGCCTCAATGTGCCAGAACAGCTCCTCCCTCATATCGGAAATGATACGCTGCCCGACCTTTTGCAGAATGATTGCCTGCGCATACGTGCTTCCCATCGAAGCCACAAGGATCAGCGCATATGCCGCCACATAGCGGTAAAGCGGCGGCAGTGTGAAATCTCCCGCCACCAGATTCTCAATCTTCCCCACAATCAGTGGGGAAAAAATGTCATACGAGATGGTAAAAACCATCAGGATCAGCACCAGAAGAAACTGTTTCCAGTATGGCTTTGCATAGGAGATCAGTCGTTTCATGATCACGCTGTCTTTCATGCTGCGCTCAAATTCCGCTTCTTCTTTTTTATCCTTTATAAAAACATACGCCAGAATCAGCACCGCGCTGACCGTTCCGATCACCGCGCCCACCAGCAGGATGGGATAATACTCGTGCATGGCCGGCCTCCTTTCGTTTTTTCGTTTTTTCGTTTTTTCGTTTTTTCGTTTTTTCGTTTTTTCGTT
>JAJQIL010000033.1:2267-34072 GCA_021199235.1 Lachnospiraceae bacterium
TTTCGTTTTTTCGTTTTTTCGTTTTTTCGTTTTTTCGTTTTTTCGTTTTTTCGTTACTTCGTTCGTTTGTTTCTTCTGTCGGCTTTCACTATTCAACCGGATTCTTCTTAATTCTTCTTAATTCTTCTTAATTCTCCAGATTTCTTTTAATTTTTCACTGCTTCACTTCTTCTTCCAGCTTCTGCAGATCCACCATCTTACGGTATTCTTTACAGGTCTCATACAGCTCCTTGTGCGGTCCGACCGCCTTCACGCAGCCATCCTCCAGAAAAATAATCTTGTCCATCTCTTCCACGGTAGAAATACGGTGCGCAATAAGGATCGTCGTCTTCCCGCCCCGCTCTTTCAGATGGTCGAGGATCACGCGCTCCGTACCCGTATCGACCGCAGAGACAGAATCATCCAGGATCAGGATCGGCGCGTCCTTCATCAGCGCCCGCGCAATGGAAATGCGCTGCTTCTGTCCGCCGGAGACCGTCACCCCACGCTCGCCTAAGACCGTCTCATACCCTTCCTTAAAGCCGGAAATATCTTCGTCCACATCCGCCGCAATGGCTGCCTGACGGATTCTGCGCTGCAGCCCACCGGAAGGGTTTTTGTCCACTGCGAAAGCGATGTTATTGGCTATCGTATCAGAAAACAGAAAATTGTCCTGCGGCACATACGCGCACCCATCCCGCAGAGAATGAATGGAAATCGTGTTCACATCCCGGTCGTCCACAAAAAGCGTTCCGTCCTCAACATTCCACACCCGGAGGATCAGATCGACGAGCGTCGTCTTTCCCGCGCCTGTGTGGCCAACGATGCCGACGCTCTCCCCCGCTTCGATGGTAAAGGAAACATCGTGAAGAACCTCCTTTGCTTCGCCAGACACTGAGCAATCCTCTGCAGTAAACGGCACTCTCGCACAGGCGATATTTATATCGGTGCTGTTTGCATCAGGATTGCTTGCAGAAGTATCGTTTTCAGACAGTTTTACATTTATGTTATGATTTTCCCCTGCCGGATAGCGGAACGAAAGGTGGCGGAACTCGATTTTTCCTTTCACCTCGTCCAGATCCGTCACGATTCCATAGTCATTGTCCGCTGCACGAAACGCTGTGTTTTCCTGAACCACAGATGGTTCCCCACCGGAAGCCTGCCCCGTTCCCCATTGCGGGCGGGGTGTTTTGTCCTTCACATCCACCTTCGCGTCCAGCAGCTCACTGATGCGATTCAGAGAAGCCTTTCCCCGCGAGGATTTTTCGATCAGCATCGCCACTGCCATGAACGGCCACACGATTGAAGTAAAATATCCGACATACTCGATCAGCATGCCCGCGTCAAACTGCCGGTTGTAGACCAGCCAGCCGCCATATCCCAGGATCACGCAGACCACCGATTCAACAAACAGCGTGATCAGGACGTCCAGCAGCGTAGAAATACGGGTATAAGACACATTGGCGTCCTCATTTTGCTTATTCAGTTTGCAGAACGCTTGCAGCTCCTGAAATTCCTTCACAAACGCTTTCACTACGGCAATACCGGAAAAGGTCTCCTGCGTAAAATCCGACAGTTCGGAAAAGACCGCCTGCCGCGCCTCCCAGCTTTTCTCCAGCATGCGGGACATGGTCAGCCCGAGCACCAGCAGGATCAGCAGCGGCACCAGCGCCAGGCAGGTCAGCAAAAGATCCATCCGCAGCATTTTTACAAAAGCAAGCCCGCCCAGCACCAGTGCGTCAAAGAACATCAGCACTCCGTCGCCAAAGCATTCCTGGATCGTATCCAGATCGTTCGTAAAAAGGCTCATCAGGGAGCCGACCTTATTTTTCTGATAATATTCCTGCGACAGATCCTTGCTGTGCTCGAACATCCGGCAGCGCAGATCCGTTTCCACGCGGATCGCGGAACCAAAGAAGCAGACGCGCCATAAAAACCGGCCGATCACCATCGCGATCACAATGAAGATCATCGGCAGACAGACCTCATCCAACAGCACATCCAGCGTAAATTCCGTCATGGTCCCGTCGATCACAGCCTGCCCGTCATTCATGCCATTTACCACAATACGGTACATCTCCGGCACCAGCAGCTGAAAATAATCCACCAGAACAAGCGCCGCAATGCCAAGCAGCAGAAGCGGCGCATTCTTTAAATAATAGCGATTGATGTATTTTCCAAAAATCATACCAGTTTTCTCAAAGCTCCTTTATAATAAATCCCTGGCTCTGACCGTCAACGCTGCCCTGATCCGCAGCTCACTGCCTCATCCTCCAGCCGGGATGGTATTTGTTCTTCAAAGTCCCATTGACACATCGGCCCCAGCCAAGCGGGAAGCCATTGACACAGACAAGGCACCATCCTTTCTGTGCGCAGGTCCGTGCAGAAACCGACAGGCAGTCTTCTGCCTGATCTTGCAGACAATCACTTTTTAGCAGGTCATCCACCTCGATCGTCTCTCCGCACAAATAGCGGCGAACGCGATCATCCATACAGTCAAAATCCAGAATTGCTGCCGGAGCGCAGTCGCCTGACCGCAGTGCCATCGCCAGAGCCTGCGAGGGTTCGAAGCGATCCTTTTTGATTTTTCCCAGATAAAGGCCGCTGTGAAGGAACGGAATTCCTCCGGTGATATTCAGAGCGCGGATGGCCTCCGGCACAGAATAGACCTGGTTTCCGTGAATGTCCAGATCACATGTTCTGACAGGATTCCTGCCCGGCGCTGCCATCTGATCTGCCTGCCCTGTCTGCCTGATCCGTTCCGTCTTCCTGTTCCGTTCCGTCTGCCTGGTCTGTTCCGCCTGAACCAGATTTTCTGAATGCAAAATATCCTGCAAAAATGACTCAGCAATCTGTCTTTCTGAATCTGATTTTTTTACAACGGCTTGCTGTTTTTGCTTTTTTCCCGGCTTTTTACGGGCTCTGAAATCCGAGAAATCCTCTCGTTTTGTTTTTTCTCCGGTCTGATATTCTGTCAGGGCAGAATCACATGGCAGCATGCCTGCATGTGAAAAATGCGTTTCCTGCACGCTTTCACCCCTGCCGCGTTTCCGCAAAAGCGCCATAAAATGCCCCTCACCGGGCATTTTGTGCGGAAAAATGCGCACACATCTGCTCAATTCCGGAGCACCCGGGGCACAATCCCTCCCGGAAAAATTTCCCTCTAACGAATGTTCTGCCGTCTGATCCTCACCCGTCTGAGTTTCAGCCGCCTGATTTTCAGCCGCCCGATTTTCAGCTGCCCGATGTCCCCGTCTCTGCCAGTCCTCAGAAAGCACATCGTTCCGCCCGGGCGTAAATCCTTCCGCCATCGGGATTTCCACAAGCTCCATCTCCGGATGGTTCTCTAAAAGATACGCGATCACCTGCTCATCCTCTTCCGGAGAAAAGGTACAGGTGGAATACAGCAGCATGCCGCCCGGCCGCAGCATGGATACTGCGTAAGAGACAATTTCTTTCTGTGTTTTTGCACAGTCAGTAACCTTTTTCAGGCTCCAGGCGGCGGCGCTGGCCGCATCCTTGCGGAACATTCCTTCTCCGGAGCACGGCGCGTCCACGAGAATCTTGTCAAAAGCTTCCGGAAAATGTGCAGCAAGAAGATTCGGCGTCGTATTGGTCACAAGCGCATTTGTCACACCGAAAAGCTCCAGATTTTTCAACAGTGCCTTCGCGCGGGCGGCGCTGATGTCATTGGCTACGAGCAGTCCTTCTCCCTGCAGTTTTGCGGCAAGCGCAGTCGCCTTGCCGCCGGGCGCAGCGCACAGATCCAGCACCCGCTCGCCCGGCGATATCGGGAGAATGTGCGCCGGAGTCATGGCACTCGGCTCCTGCAGGTAATACAATCCCGCATAGTAAAAAGGATGTCTTGATACGGCATCCTCTTTTTCATAAAAAAATCCATTGTCAATCCACGGAATCGGCGTCAGATGAAACGGCGCCATCCGCTGAAATTCTTCCACACTGATCTTAAGTGTATTCACGCGCAGTCCGTAGCGGCGCGATTCTTCACAGGATTGAAGAAAGGCCGGATAGTCGTCCCCTAAGAGTGCTTCCATGCGCGTCAAAAATTCCTGCGGCAGGTTCATACTCGCAATCCTCCATATTACCATTCAGAAGCCATACTGCAATGATTTGCTTTTGTCGATCCTATAACCAATCATCTATAGCCAATAAAATTGCCTTTCATCTCTTTCAGGGACTTTATCCGTCCCTTCCGATGCTTTTGCATCGTTCTATCATTCCTCCCACCGGTACCGCGTCAGTTCTCCCTGCGTCTTCATCCCGGCAAAACCGTTCTGCCGCAGCGCCTCATACAGCACGATGGCAGCAGAATTGCCAAGATTCAAAGAACGTGTCTCTCCGATCATCGGAATGCGTACGGCCGTATCCGGGTGATCACGCAGAATCTCCTCCGGGATGCCCGCGCTCTCCTTGCCGAACATGATGTAACAGTCCGGCTCGTACCGCACCTCGGTATACAGGTTTCTGGCTTTCGTTGAGGCAAAATAGAGTTTCGCTCCGGGATTCTTTTCCAGAAAGTCTTCGTAGTTGATATACCGGGTCACGTCAAGCTGCGGCCAGTAATCCATCCCGGCCCGGCGGAGCGCTTTCTCCGTCAGCAAAAAGCCAAGCGGCTCGATCAGATGGAGCCGCGTGCCGGTCGCGACGCAGGTCCGCCCGATGTTGCCCGTGTTCGCCGGAATCTCCGGCTCATATAATACAATGTTCATCTGGCATGCTCTCCCATCAGTTATTTCGTCCATCATGTCATCCCGCAATCATGCAATGTCAGGAAACACCCATGTGAATTATCCATTTATTTTACCGCAGAGCATGCCGCTTCCTCACGCAGCCTCGTAATAAACTTTTCCAGTCTTCCAAGCGCAACCTTCAGCGCCTCGATGGAATATGCATAGGAAATACGCAGAAATCCCTCGCCGCAGGCGCCGAATGCAGTTCCCGGTACGACTGCCACATGTTCCTCTTCCAGCAGCCGCATCGCAAAGGCATCGGAGGTCATACCGAATTCTTTGATGCACGGGAACACATAAAAGGCTCCGAACGGTTCAAAGCACGGAAGGTTCATGCGCTGAAACTCATGCATCAGGAAACGCCGGCGCTGATTGTAAGATTCGCGCATCGCGGCAACATCTGCATCCCCGTTGCGCAGCGCTTCTACTGCCGCATACTGACTGGTGGTCGGCGCGCACATGATTGCGAACTGATGGATCTTCATCATCTGGTCGATGATCTGGCGAGGCCCGCAGACGTAGCCCAGCCGCCATCCCGTCATCGCATAGGATTTGGAAAAACCGTTGATGGTCAAAGTTCTTTCCCACATCCCCGGCAGGCTGGCAATAGAGACATGCTCCCCCTGATAGGTCAGTTCGGAATAAATCTCATCGGAGATCACGTACAGATCCTTCTCGATCACGACCTCCGCGACCGCCTCCAGATCCTCGCGCCGCATAACAGCGCCGGTCGGATTATTCGGAAAAGGCATGATCAGCACCTTGGTCCGGTCGGTAATCGCCGCCAGCAGTTCTTCTTTTGTCAGCCGGAATTCGTCCTTTTCCTGCAGTTCAATGACGACAGGCACGCCTCCTGTCAGCTGCACACAGGGCAGATATGAAACGTAACATGGCTGCGGGATCAGCACTTCATCGCCCGGATCGAGCATTGCGCGCAGGGCGACGTCTATACCCTCGCTGCCGCCGACCGTCACCAGCGTTTCATGCACCGGATCATAGGTCAGATGGCAGCGCCGCTCCAGATACCGGCAAATCTCCCTGCGAAGCTCCATCAGGCCGGAATTAGAAGTATAAAATGTTCGTCCTTTTTCCAGAGAATAGATGCCCTCGTCACGAATGTGCCAGGGTGTATCAAAATCCGGCTCGCCCACACCGAGTGAAATCACATCTTCCATCTCGTTGGCGATGTCAAAAAAACGGCGAATCCCGGACGGTTCAATGGTCATTACTTTCTGTGATAACGGATTTCTCACGGGGTCATCAACATCCTTTCATCTTTCTCTTTTTTGCCGAGTATCGTACCATAATCTTTGTACTTTTTCAGGATAAAGTGCGTCGCTGTGCTTAGGACAGAATCCAGTGTGGACAGCTTATCCGAGACAAAGCTGGACACCTCACGCAGCGACTTGCCCTGCAGGATCACCAGCAGATCATACGCGCCTGAGATCAGGTACACAGACTGTACCTCCGGATAATTGTAAATGCGCTCCGCGATCGAATCAAATCCCTGTCCTCTCTGCGGAGTCACACGCACCTCGATCAGCGCCGTGACTTTTTCCGAGCTTGTTTTTTCCCAGTCGATCAGCGTATGGTAGCCGCAGATGACCTGCTCTTTTTCCATCGCCTCAACCTCATTTCTGATCACATCCTCGCTTGAGCCGAGCAGAACCGCCAGCTCTCCGAGATCCATCTTACTGTTTTTTTCCAAAAAAGTCAGAATCTGTTCTCTCATTATTTTTCACTCTCCTATTATCTGTCTGCCAGATTTTTCACTCTGCGAGCCCTTCGAAAGCTGCTCCATTTCTATTTCCGGATCTCTATCCGTCACACGCAATAGTCAATCTGTTCCCCGGATCATGTGGGATTTCTCTGAGAATCTCCATAGTTCATCCTGCTGCGGCCGATCCAGATAGCGCCGGTTCTCTCCATTGTGAATGATCCGGTCATTTCCTTCCGTCACTCTCCCGATCACAGAAGCTGGAATACCCGCATCCGCCAGCGCGGCTGTCAATGCTTCCGCCCGGTCTGTGCCGACCAGAAGCGCCCCTTCTGAATACAGATAATATGGATTCAAATCAAAATACTCACAGAGTTCTATCGTCTCCTGATAAACAGGAATTTCCCGAAGGTTCACTTCAAGCCCGACGCCCGCCATATCGGCCATCTCCCAGAGCGCATTGAAAATGCCTCCCTGCGCGATACGCCGCATGGGACATTTGCCGAAGCGGTTCACGGCTCGTGCCGTCTCCGTGATCGACATCCAACGGTCAAACTCTTTTGCACGCTCAACCAGCCAGGCTGGGAAACGTTCCAGCAGCCTGGTCTCATATATGCGGGCAAGTGCCGCCGTCCCCGCCAGACCTGCCTGTCTGACTACGACCAGTTCCTGTCCCGGAGACAATATTTGACGGGTGGAATCACAACGCGTCCCCATACAGGTCACAAAATACTGCGGCGTGTTCACACATCCGGACACCTGGATATCCGCATTAGAAAACGCAAGTCCAAAAGTTCCCGCTTCCGCCGCAAATCGTTTCATTGTCTCCCGCAGCGCGGCTTCCTCCGTATCCTCTGCAAGAAGCCCCTGCAGAAGCAGTTTCTGCGGTTCTGCCTCATCCGCTACAAGAGAATTTGCCGCGGCAGTCACCTGACGCCACGGCATATCTGTATAGCCCGGAAGAGGGCCGACTGTTGAAATTACCTGCTGTTGTAAATCCCCGGATCTGCCATCCGGGCCGGCGCGCTCCGGTAAATGGCCGCAGGCTTTACCCGCGGATTCTTTATATAGCTGTCTGAACACGGATCGGTTCTTCACCGAATCTGTCAATTCTCCTGTCTTCATCCTATTCCACAACCACTGTCTCTGCCGATGTCTCGGCTGTCGCTTCCGTCTGAGCGGTCGTCTCGCTCTGCGCAGTCGTCTCACTCTGCGCAGTCGTCTCGGTCTGTGCGGTCGTCTCTGTCTGAGCGGTCGTCTCCGTCTGTTTCGTCGTCTCGCTCTGCTTCGTCGTCTCGCTCTCTGTCTCCGAAGCGACGCCGTTAGCGATCAGACTCTGCACCTGTGAGAGATCATTCGCCGCAATCGCCGCGTACATTGCTGTCTGAAGCTCCGTATTGCTCGTGGCGACTCCGACCTCATAGATCGCCGCAGAAGCCGTATAGGTACTGCTGTTGATCTGTACTGTCTCAGAAAGCACTCCATCGATATAGATTTCTTTCCAGAGTACCGCGCTTAATCCCTGATGCGCACTCTGTACCTGAGACAGATAACCTACATTCTGGCTCGTATTGGCGGTAAGCGTGATGTTGTTAGCCGCATCTGTCTGGCTGACAGTCTCGCTGACAAGCTGAAGCGTACGGTTGGACGCTCTGGTCTCTACACCATAGATTGTAAATGTCAGCGTCCCTGACCATGCGGTACCTACAATATAGATCGGGTAATCCAGCGAATTCGTGAATTTAAAATCCTTTGAGCCAACTGCAATCGCCGCGTCTCTTGACGGATCCACATAAGATACCAGCATGGAGTGCGGATACCTCTCATCTACCTGCAGTTCCGCCTTCAGGACCGCATTGTACAGTGTTGTGGACACCTGACAGATGCCCCCGCCATAGGACTCCACCACCTGACCAGCTTCATAAGAAGCCGCCAGAGCGTATCCGTTCTCTTCCGTCACCGGAGCAAGCGTATCCGCCACGGAGAACGACTCTCCCGGCATCAGCAGGGTACCGTTGATCTTTGAGGTACCGTTTTCTACATTCTGCGCACGGTTCGCGGAAGAAGAAGCATAACTCGTCGTTGCGGTTCCCAGCACATCCGTCATCTGGCTCAAAAGCTCTGCCGTCAGCGTCGGCGACTCTACATCCGCTGTTGCCTCAATGATCACATCTCCGGCCTCATATGTCGTCAGATGTTCCTTCAGGCTTGCAAGTGTGGCATCCGCATCAAGTGTCATGCCGTCCGTGCCGCCCTCCACCTGAAGCGTACCGTCACTGCCCATATAAATGGTGCCTTCTACCGGTTCAGAATTATAAACAGCCAGTGATTGTACAAATGCCTCCTGAGCATCCTCATCAAGTTCATACTCTATCTCATATTTGGTACTCTGGTTCTCCAGATCCTTCTGATCTTTATATCTCTGAATAATGTTTCCGGTCGTCCCGAGTTCACTGATCTCTTTTACAAGATCCGTGTTGGTCCATGTAAGTCCCAGCTGCGCCCAGGTCGCGTTTACCGTCGCATCTCCCATCTGAAGTGTGATAATCGATGTGGAAAGCTTCTCTACCTCGGCTTCCACATACGCTTCCACTTCATCTACCGTCATGCCGCTGACGTCCTTTTCCCCTATAAAGACGCCGTCGCTGATCACTGTCACATCATCGGCCGATGCTTCCACACCCGCCAGCATGCACAAAAAGAGCGTACAGAAAAGCAGCATTCCCTTATATACTATTCTACGCATAGATATCCCCTTTTGACAAACTATGTAACTGCTCCGTATCTTCACATAACACATGTTTTCATACGCACTTCGCAGCAAGTACAAAGCACTGTCCTGAACAGTCACCAAAATACTTTAATAAATCACCAGTGCGGAAACGATCGTCCCCAGCACCATAGCAGCAATGACCACGATCACAATGATCGCCGCAACCCGCTGCTTTGTCTTTGAATTGTGAAAATTCATCATCGTCCTCACCTCTATTCTTACAGTGTAACTGTTCAGTACCCTTATAGTACCATCTTTGCCGCTCCGTAAATGCCGGCATCATTTCCCAGCTTCGCAAGCGCGAACTCTGTGTTCCGGCATGCAGAAAACGTATGTTTCTTAAACGGTTCCACTATATAATCAAGCAGCACCGGTCCCGCTTTGGATACACCGCCGCCGATCACGATGATCTGCGGATCCACAACAACCGCGAACACCGCGAGAGCTTTTCCAAGGCAGTCGCCGAATTCTTCCGCAACCCGGATGGCAAGAGCATCGCCCTCTTTCACCGCGTCAAAAACAGTCTTCGCGGAAACAAACTTATGCCCGCGCATCAAAGACGGCTCATCGCTGGAATCCAGAATCTGACGAGCCAGATTCGCGATTCCGGTGGCCGATGCCACCTGCTCCAGACAGCCATGATTCCCGCAGTTGCAGGCCTCGGTGATCGTGTCGCTGACATGCGCGTGACCAATCTCGCCGCCCGCGCCATGTGCACCGGCAACAATCTTTCCTCCCAGTATAATACCGCCGCCAACGCCGGTGCCGAGCGTCACCATGATCATATCCTGATACCCTGCGCCTCCGCCCTGCCAAAGCTCTCCAAGCGCCGCCACATTCGCGTCATTTCCCGCCTTTACAGTAAGTCCGGTCAGTTCACCAAGTTCCTTTACAACATTGACATAGCCCCAGTGAAGATTCACCGCAACCGGCACTTCACCGGCATCGTTGACCGGTCCCGGAATGCCGATCCCTACCCCGGCGATCTCAGCCTTATCCAGATTCTTCTGCGCGATCTTCTGAAGGATTGTCTCCGCCACATCCGGAAGGATATGACTGCCATTATCCTCCATCCGGGTCGGGATCTCCCAATTTTCCAGAAGTTCTCCTTCCACGCTTAAAAGTCCGCACTTCACCGTCGTGCCGCCGACATCAATTCCAAAACAATATTTTTTCATTTCTTACTGCTCCTTCTTCTGCGCATTTTTCATCAATGAATTCTGTACGCGGTTGTACAGCTCCTGCGCTGCGTTATAACCCATCTTCTTCTGACGGTGATTGACTGCCGCCGCCTCCACGATCACGGCGAGGTTCCTGCCCGGCCGGATGGGAAGCGAATGACACACGACCTTATTGCCCAGAAATTCCGTATATTCCTCTTCCAGGCCAAGGCGGTCATATTCCTTGTCGCGGCTCCACTCTTCCAGCTTGATCACCAGATCGATCTGCTGTGTATTCTTGACACTTTCTACGCCGAACAGCGTCTTTACATCGATAATGCCAATCCCGCGCAATTCAATAAAGTGCCGCGTGATATCCGGCGACGATCCGATCAGTGTCGCGTCGCTGACCTTACGGATCTCGACCGCATCATCCGTGACCAGACGGTGCCCTCGCTTAATCAGCTCCAGGGCAGCCTCGCTCTTGCCGATCCCGCTCTCACCCATGATCAGGATTCCTTCGCCATAAACATCCACCAGTACACCATGGATAGAAATACATGGCGCAAGCTCCACATTCAGCCAGCGGATGATCTCCGCCATAAACCCGGAGGTCGTCTGTCTGGTGGTAAAAACCGGCACCTGATACTGCTTTGCCAGACGCAGCATATCCTCGTCCGGTTCCGTCATTGTCGTGTAAATGATACACGGTACATTGTAGGATAAAAATTTTTCGTATACGGGAACCTTGGTCTCTCTGGACAAATGTTCCAGATAAGTATATTCCACATACCCGATGATCTGCACGCGTTCCGAATAAAAATGGTCAAAATATCCGGTAAGCTGCAGCGCCGGACGGTTAATTTCCGAAGTGACGACCCTTTTCCCGGAAATATCGATCTCCGGAGTCATGTTCGTCAGCTCCATTTTTTCGACAATTTTCTCCATTGGGACACTGGTTGTCGGCATCTGCAATTCCCCCCATATTTCAAAATTATGATTATACTGGATTGTACCCGATTCTGTTCACTTTGTCCAGAAGAAAGCGCGTGAAATGCAGTTTTATCTTCCCGGAACCGTATTCTCGCTTTCTTCCTCTACCTCAATCTTCGGGATCCCCGAACCGTCCCCGTGGAAATATGCGTACACCTCCTGCGCGCTGCGCGCGTTCATGGAAGGCGCATTCGTAAGCTCTTCCAGGGATGCGTCGCGGATTGCCTCCAGCGACTTAAACGTCCGCATCAGCGCCTTTCGGCGGGTCGGCCCAATCCCCTCGATCTCATCTAAGAGCGAGTGTACCTGACTCTTGCTGCGCAGACTTCGGTGGTATTCGATCGCAAAGCGGTGCGCCTCATCCTGAATCCGGGTGATCAGATGAAACGCTTCCGAATGCGTATCGATCGGCATCTCCACATTATCATAATACAGTCCCCTCGTCCGGTGGAAGTCATCCTTTACCATACCGCAGACCGGGATCGAAATTCCGAGTGTGTCCAGCACACGAAGTGCGACATTCACCTGGCCGCGTCCGCCGTCCATCAGAAGCAGATCCGGAAAACGGCTGAAGCTTCCCATCTCATAGCCCATACCCTTTGCATCCAGCTCCTGCCGCTCAGCCAGACCATGCCGGAAACGGCGGGTGAGCACTTCCTCCATGCTCGCGTAATCGTCCGGCCCCTGTACGGTTTTGATCTTAAACTTGCGGTAATCGCTTCGCTTCGGCTTTCCTTTTTCATAAACGATCATCGAACCGACCGACTCAAACCCGCTGATGTTCGAAATATCATAGGCTTCCATGCGCATCGCACGGTCAACGCCGAGCAGTTCCTCAATCTCGTGGACAGCCCCGATCGTGCGGCCTTCCTCGCGCTTGATCCGCTCCCGGTCTCTCTGCAGGACGATCGACGCGTTCTCCGCCGCCATCTCGACCAGCTTCTCTTTCGTGCCTCTCTTCGGCACGCGCAGGGTAACCTTCTGGCCGCGTTTTTCCGTGAGCCACTGTTCCACCACGTCGTGATCTTCAATCTCTGTCTCCAGCATCAGCTCACGCGGCACAAACGGCGTCCCCGCGTAATACTGCTTGATAAAACTGCTCAGGATCACCGTTTTGGTATCATGCGGCGCGACCCGCAGATAAAAATGATCACGGCCGATCATCTTGCCTCCGCGGATAAAGAATACCTGCACTACCGCGTCGCCGCCATCCGCCGCCATCGCCAGCACGTCCTTGTCCTCGCCGTCTCCATGTGTGATCTTCTGGCGCTGGGCGACCTGCCGGACACTGTTTAACAAATCCCGGTATTCCGCCGCCTTTTCAAAATTCATCTCCTCTGAAGCCTGCTCCATCTGTTCCTGAAGCGTCTCCAGTACCGGCGCGTATTTCCCATTCAGAAAATCCATCGCCTCATCCACGGATTTCCGATAATCTTCACTGCTGATCAGCCCCTGACAGGGAGCCGGGCACTGTCCGATGTGATAATACAGGCACGGACGATCCTTACCAATGTCCCGGGGCAGAGAAAGTGCGCAGCTTCTTAATTTATAAATCTTATTGATCAGTTCGATCGTGTCCCGGACTGCGCCCGCACTCGTGAACGGGCCAAAATACCGGGACTTATCCTTTTTCATCGAACGGGAAAACATCACGCGCGGAAACGCTTCTCCGAGTGTCACCTTAATAAACGGATAGCTCTTATCGTCCTTGAGCATCGTATTGTACTTTGGGCGATGCTCTTTGATCAGATTGCTTTCAAGCACCAGCGCCTCCAGCTCTGAGTCCGTCACGATGTACTCAAACCGGCTGATACGCTGCACCATCTGCTCAATCTTCGGTCCTTTGTTGCGGCTGGTCTGAAAATACTGCCGCACCCGGTTCTTCAGACTGATCGCCTTGCCGACATAGATGATCTCATCGCGCGCATCGTGCATAATGTACACGCCCGGCCTGCCGGGGAGCTTCTTCAATTCCTCTTCTATATTGAAAATGGGAGCCGTATCATTCCCGCCCGGATGGGCGTTCTCATTTTCCAAAAGCGAATCCCCCTTTCGCCTGTCCTGTATGATCAGTCCCACACTGCCGTAGGCACCCTGCCTGTCAGTACTGCCGCAGCTCCTCGCCCTCTTCATCCTGCGATTTGTCGATACTGCGAATCTCCACATAGTATCCGTAATTCTCATTCACCTGCACGAGAACGCGGTCGCCGACCTTATGGCCGAGCAGTGCTTTTCCCATCGGGGACTCGATACTGATCCTGCCGTCAAGGGAATTGCCCCGCACGGAAGTCACGATGCGGTAAACTTCTGTCTCATCGTCGTCCTCCACATAGACTTCCACTTTATTGTGGATCCCGACTTCATCGTCTTTGGAAGCATCTGAAATCACATCTGCCGTCTTCAGCATTCTCTCCAGATAGCGGATCCGGCTCTCATTTTTATTCTTATCCGACTTGGCCGCATGATACTCAAAATTCTCACTTAAGTCGCCGTGCGCCCGCGCCTCTTTCACTGCTTCTATCGCTTCCTTGCGCACCACAAGCTTGCGGTACTCGATCTCCTCCTGAATCTTTTTCACATCCGCTTCCGTCAGCTGCTCCCGCATATAATACACCATCCTTTTAAATATCCACTATTTTCCCTTTGCATTTCTTCTCTGCCGGTTTGCTTCGTACATCAGAACAGAAGCCGCGACCGATGCGTTCAGAGATTCCACCTGTCCGCACATCGGAATACGGACGCTCTGATCCGCAAGTGCCGCCGTCTCCGGGGTCAGTCCACGGCTCTCGTTTCCGATCAGGAAGCCGCTTGCGCCGCCATACGGGATTTCATCGTAAGGAACGCTGCCTTCCAGATGCGCCGCGTACCACCGCACGCCTTTTCCCTGAAGCATCAGCAGATCCCGCCGCAGATCTTCCGTATAATAAAAAGGCATCCGATAAACGCTGCCCATCGTAGATCGGATCACTTTTGAATTATAAATATCCACACAGCCCGGCCCGAGCAAAATCCCCGTCACGCCGGCGCCTTCCGCCGTGCGCAGGATCGTGCCGAGATTGCCTGGATCCTGAAGATTCTCCAGTGCAATGAGCAGCGGGGCTCCGGATACGGCCGGAATCTGCCCGGCCATCAGATCCTCCAGCTGATAATGAAACTGCCGCACAACACAGAGGACCCCCTGCGGAGTCCTCGTATCCGACACACTTTCAAAAACACGGTCTGACAATACCGTGACCGGTCTGCCGCCGTCAAATAATTTCTGTTCCCTGCGATAAAAGCTTTCCGAAACAAAGGTCTCCAGAAGCCGCTCCGGCGGTGTTTCACGAAACATCTTCGGCCCCTCTGTCACGAACACATCCCGTTCGTTCCGTACCTTCGCTTTTTTCTGAATCTGAATCAGATCCTTCACGCGGGCGTTCGAAGTGCTTGTGATCATCTGTGCATTCCTCTTACTGTAACTGTTCAGTTCCCTCACAGTTACGAGGGAAAAGCCCATTAAAATCGCTGCGCGATGGGGCTTTTCCCCACATGCTATATGTTTTCATACGGTCTTCGCAGCAAGTGCGAAGACCTGTTCTGAATAGTTACCTCTTACTTTCATTTAGATCTGCATCGCCTTCGCCACACGCACCATGTAATCCGGCAGTTCCTTCTGCATCGCCAGCGCCTCATCAATGTCATAATCCACGTACTCGCCGTTCTTATAGGCCACCACGCGGTTCGACTTGCCCTGCACGAGCAGATCCGCAGCCATTGCTCCCATCATGGAGCCATATACACGGTCCCGGCAGGTCGGGCTGCCGCCGCGCTGCAGATGGCCGAGGATCGTCGCGCGCGTCTCCATACCGGTCGCCGCCTCAATTCGCCGTGCCATACTGGTGGAATGTCCGATGCCTTCAGCGTTGATAATGATGTGATGCTTCTTGCCGCGCTTACGGTTGTTGATAATATTGTTGATCAGCACCTGCTCATCGTAGTCATACTGCTCCGGCAGAAGAATATCCTCCGCGCCGTTCGCGATACCACACCAGAGTGCAATGTAGCCCGCATTGCGCCCCATCACCTCAATGATACTGCAGCGCTCATGCGAAGTGGATGTATCCCGCACCTTGTCAATCGCGTCCATCGCTGTATTAACAGCCGTATCGAATCCGATCGTATAATCCGTACAGGCAATATCCAGATCGATCGTGCCAGGCACACCGATCGTGTTGATGCCTCTGGCCGCCAGCTGCTGCGCCCCGCGGAACGAGCCGTCGCCTCCGATGACCACCAGACCGTCAATCCCGTGCTTTCTGCAGATCTCCGCCCCTTCGTCCTGGCCTTCCTTCGTCCGGAACTCATGGCACCTTGCAGTGTAAAGGATCGTGCCGCCCTTCGAGATCGTATCTGAAACGCTCCGCGCTGTCAGCTCCTCAATCTCTTCATTCAAAAGTCCTTTGTAGCCCTGATAAATACCCATGACTCTCACACCCTGAGAGAGAGCCTTGCGCACAACCGCGCGAATGGCCGGATTCATACCGGGCGCGTCGCCGCCGCTAGTCAGTACGCCAATTGTCTCCACCTTTTTCGCCATATCGCACTTCCTCCTGTACGTGTGCAATGGTATACGTTACGAATTTATGTCCAGTCGTAACTGTTCAGTATCTTCACAGTTATGTCCATTCTAGTCCATTTTCCACGGTTTGTAAAGAATTGTTGCAAATCACATTTCAACCTGCCGTGTAAAGATTTTGTTATGCTTTTTTTTGCATGGATTTGTGCTTTTCATCATGTTCATACGTACCTCGCAGCAAGTGCGAGGTACTGCCCTTAATAGTTCCCCTGAATTTTACATTCTCTTCTCCGAAAATATCACGCAGAGTTCCTACCAGCTCCTCGTTCGCATCCACGGTCCAGTTCGCACCCAGATGCCGGACGGCGCGTTCGCTTCGCACATAGATAACCACATAATCCTCGCCCTCGCTTTCGCGCAGCAGATCAAACATCTGCGCTTCCTTCTGCGCGTATTCTTTTTTATCGGCGAACTGTATCCAGAGCTCCCGTCCGCTGCCGGACGGCTGCGGCGCGGTATATCCGGCATTCGAAGTATATGCGTCTGCAGGCTTTGTCAACCTGTCCTGCACAGAACCTCCCCGCAGTGCATCCAGGCCGGGTGTGGTCTGCTCAAACGGCCAGATCCGCTCACAGATCAGCTTGCTCGGCCGGTCGTCCTCACAGCTGACGCGGCCGCGCACAAAGATTTTGTTATCGTCTGTCAGATATTGATTGTACGTCTCATAATCGCGCGGGAAAACCACGACCTCCACCGTGCCGACCAGATCCTCCAGGGTCACAAAGGCCATTGTCTTATTGTTCTTGGTATATTTTACCGTCTTCGCTGTGATCATGCCGCCGATGATCGCTCTGGCATTGTCCTGGACCTTCGTTTGATTTGTCTCTTCATCCAGCTGGAAATCCGTGGTAACATTGGAAATCGTCCGACGCCATTTCTCCTCATAACGCTCCAGCGGATGACCGCTCACATAAATGCCGAGCACTTCTTTCTCGTACGCAAGAAGCTGCTCCTTGTCAAACTCTCCCACGTTCGGAAGCTTTACCTCAAACTCCCGCTTTTCTTCTTCACCGAGCAGGTCAAACAGGGACATCTGCCCGGAGACGGAGTCCTTTTTCTCTGCAATCGCGTGATCCATAATATCCGGATAACCCATCAGCATCTGCCTGCGCGTCGCACCAAAGCAGTCCAGCGCACCCGCCTTGATCAGCCCCTCTATCGTGCGCTTGTTGACATCCTTATTGCCGCTGACCCGTTCAATAAAATCCTGCAGGCTTCGGAATACGCCTCCGCGTTCACGCTCCTCCACAATCCCGTCGATAACAGAACGGCCGATGCTCTTAATCGCGGAAAGTGCGTAACGGATCCGGTTGCGCGGATGCGGGGCCATCTGACTGTCCGCTGCATTGGCCACTGTCATATCGCTGTCCTCTGTCATCCGGGCATTCGATCCTTCGCAGCCATGCCCGTTCGGCCGGGTCGACCCGGAATGGTCATCAGCCACTTCGACAGAAAACGAACTCAGTCCCGTATTGATATCCGGCGGCAGGATCTCAATTCCCATCTGGCGGCAGGTAAGCGTATACTCCGCCACCTTGCCCGGATTGTCAATCACGGAGGTCATCAGCGCCGCCATGAATTCCACCGGATAATAATATTTCAGCCACGCAGTCTGGTACGCCACCACGGCATAGGCTGCCGCGTGCGACTTGTTGAACGCGTAGCGGGCAAAGTCTGTCATCTCATCAAAAATCTTATTTGCCGTCTTTTCATCGATGCCGTTCGCGATGCAGCCCGGCACGCCCTCTTCCTCATTGCCGTACACAAAGTTCTGGCGTTCCTTCGCCATCACGGAAGCTTTTTTCTTGGACATGGCACGGCGGACCAGGTCGCTGCGCCCCAGCGTATAGCCGCCCAGATCCCGCACGATCTGCATGACCTGCTCCTGATAAACGATACAGCCGTAGGTCGGCTCCAGGATCGGCTCCAGCTGCGGGCAGTCGTAAGTGATATCCTCCGGGTGGTTTTTTCCATAGATATACTTCGGAATAAAGTCCATCGGGCCCGGTCGGTAAAGCGAAATGCCGGCGATAACGTCTTCCAGACTCTGCGGCTTCAGCTCCTTCATGAAATTCTTCATGCCCGTGCTTTCCAGCTGGAACACGCCGTCCGTCCGACCGGTGGCAAGAGAATCATAAACCGCCTTATCGTTAAAATCAATCTCATCAATATTGATCGGCTTTCCGCTGCTGGCCTCCGCAAACCGGACCGCATTCTGAATCACGGTCAGGGTACGCAGCCCCAGAAAATCCATCTTTAAAAGCCCCAGTTCCTCGATCGTCGTCATCGTAAACTGGGTCGTGATCGTGCCGTCGGCAGCCCTCGAAAGCGGGACATACTCGTCCATGTTTTTCTGGCTGATCACCACGCCCGCCGCATGCATCGAAGTATGCCGCGGCAGTCCCTCCAGCCGCTTCGACATATCGATCAGTTCATGTACCTTCGGATCCTCTTCATAAGCTTTCCGCAGCTCCTGGCTCATTTCCAGAGCACGGTCCAGCGTAATATCCAGTTCCTTCGGCACCATTTTGGAAATCGAGTCGCAGAGCGCGTAGGGAAGGTCCATCACGCGTCCCACATCGCGGATCACACCGCGTGCGGCCATCGTTCCGAATGTCACGATCTGAACCACGCGGTCCTTACCGTATTTGCGCATGACATAATCGATCACTTCCTGCCGCCGTTCGAAACAAAAATCCACGTCAATATCGGGCATGGACACCCGCTCCGGATTCAGGAAACGCTCAAACAGCAGATTGTATCGGATCGGATCCAGCTGCGTAATACCCAGAGTATAAGAGACTACGCTGCCGGCTGCAGAACCGCGTCCCGGTCCGACCATAATATCCTGTTCTCTCGCGTAATGAATAAAATCCCAGACGATCAGAAAATAGTCAACATACCCCATCTTCTGAATCACGGAAAGTTCGTAATCCAGCCGTGGGCGGATTTCCTCCGCACGGTCGCCATAACGTTCGGCAAGTCCTTCCGAGCAGAGTTTGTTTAAGTATTCCCAGGAAGTATAAGGCACCGGAACATCAAACTTCGGCAGCTTGGTCACGCCGAATTCGATCTCCACGTGACAGCGCTCCGCAATTTTATGCGTGTTCTCCAGTGCTTCCGGCGCATAGGGAAACAGCTCCGCCATCTGTTCCGGCGATTTGACAAAATACTGCCCGCCCTCGTAGCGCATCCGGTTCTCATCCGAAAGCTTTTTCCCGGTCTGGAGGCAGAGCAGCACGTCATGTGCCGCCGCATCCTCCTCATAAGTGTAGTGAACGTCATTCGTCGCTACCAGCGGGATATTCAGCTCCCTGCTCATGCGCACCAGCTGCTGGTTGACCAGCTTCTGCGCCGGAATTCCATGATCCTGAAGCTCCAGAAAATAATTGCCTTCGCCAAAGATTTCCAGATGCTCCTTCGCGATTGCTTTGGCCTCCTCATACATCCCCCGCTGCAGGTACCGCGGCACGATGCCCGCCAGACAGGCACTGAGGGCAATAATCCCTTCGTGATATTCGCGCAGAACCTCCATATCCACACGCGGCTTATAATAAAAGCCTTCGACAAAGCCTTTGGAGACGATCTTAGACAGGTTCTGATAGCCGGTATTGTTTTCCGCCAGCAACACCAGATGATGATAGCGGTCTTCAGACTGCCCCAGCTCCCTGTCAAACCTGGAACCGGGTGCAACATACACCTCGCATCCCAGGATTGGATTGATCCCCTCTGCTTTTGCCGCACGATAAAAGTCGATCACGCCGTACATGACGCCGTGGTCAGTGATCGTGGCGCTGTCCATCCCAAGTTCTTTGACCCGCTGCACATATTCTTTTATCTTATTCGAGCCGTCCAGAAGGCTGTACTCCGTGTGGACATGCAGATGCGTAAAATTCACAGTCTCACCCTTTCACCGCGATTGCTTCCACTTCAAGCAGCACATCCTTCGGCAGACGAGCCACCTCCACACAGGAACGAGCCGGGAAAACTCCCGTAAAGTATTTCGCGTAAATCTCATTGATCTTCCCGAAATCATTCATTTCCTTAATAAATACAGTCGTCTTGATCACCTGCTCCATGCCCGTGCCGGAAGCCTCCAGCAGCGCCGCCATATTGGAAAACGCCTGATTGGCCTGCGCCTCCACACCCTCCGGGATCACGCCCGTCGCCGGATCCACCGGGATCACACCGGACGTAAATACGAAACCGTTTGTCTCAATCGCCTGCGAATACGGGCCGATTGCCGCCGGTGCCTTGTCTGTGCTGATTGCTTTTTTCATGTTGTTGTCCTCCTCAATTTAATCTTATTTCAATCAAATAATGCCTACGGATTTCGTCTCCGCTGCCGCTCCGGTCAGCGTCCTGGCATTATTTCAACTTGTAAATCCTGTGGTCGCGGATTTCAGCTCTTCCCTGCTTCATCAGCCGGCCAACCGCGCGCTTGAACGCATTCTTACTCAAACCAAACTCCCGCCGGATGATCTCCGGATCCACGCGGTCGTCAAACGGAAGCACGCCCGCATATTCCTCGATGACGCCCATCACCATTTCGGCATCCTCATCCATCTGCAGATACGCTTTCTCGCGTATGCTCAAATCCAGCTTGCCGTCCTCTTTCACGCCGGTCACCCGCGCATGGATACGGTCTCCGACTTTCAGGCCTGTCACACCTTCCCGGCGGGGGATCAGGGCAGAATACCGGTCGTCCACAGCCACAAACGTGCCAAAATTCCCGCTGAGCTCATACACGCGGCCACTCACCTCATCATTAATCCCATAGGGAGAGTTGCGATGCAGATACGGATACACCCGCATGGTCGCGCAAAGCCGTCCGCTTTTGTCCACATACAGTGCCGCCAGACACTCATCCCCCGACTGCACCTTTGCTGTCTGCTCATGGAACGGAAGCAGCAGATCCTTCTCCAACCCCCAGTCCAGGAATGCGCCGATCTTCGCCACCTCTTTCACCTTCAGAACCGCAAACTTCCCGACCGTCAGCATCGGCTCCCGCCGTGTCGCGATCAGACGGTCCTTTGAATCCCTGTAAAGGAACACGGTAATGCGATCGCCGATCGCAGCATCCGACGGTACTTCTTTTTTCGGAAGCAGGACCTTTTCCGTCTGTGCGCTGTCCATTACAGAGCGCTTCGGAGCAGCATCAGCTCTTTTTTCCACAGCTGCTTTTACAGCATTTTTCGTATCCGCCTCTCCCAGATATACACCAAAGTCAACCTTTTTTAAAACCGTTAATTCCTGTTTCTCACCTACCCGCAGCATTTCCGTCCTCACCCATATCTCTGTTCTATTTATCTTTGTTTATTATATCTTTGTTTATTATATCTTTGTTTATTATATCTTTGTTTATTTTATATTTGTTTTATTTTTTTGTTTTATTTTTTTGTTTTCTTCTAATGTCTGCTGATGTTTTTCCTTTGCTTCGTTTTGATTCGCAGGAGCCAATGAGTCGCCGTCTGCCAGATCATACTTTTCTCATCATTCCTTCTGCATATGCCCCATCCGCTCGTGTCTCACGATCGCATAAGGCTCTCCCGCCTCATTACAAAGACTCACTGACACCGCGTTTTCCTCACGGTACACATACGGCACGATCATGTCGTGCAGCCTTGCCTGCTGCCGGTATTCCACACAAAGCCTTCCGGTCTCAAAGCCTTCCGGAAGATATTCCTCCGCCATGTAAATGTACTGGCCGTTGTTCACATGATGATTCGTATCCAGATGCTGTCTGCCGACCCGGAACGGCTCCATCCGCTCACCCTCACCGGAAAGCCGTATCTTGCGCGGCATATACTCCATTTCAAGCTTCGGCTCAATCTCATATCCATCGACCACTTCCCGCAGCACCTTCATCGGTCGTCCGGTCTTAACATCCATCATCGCCCACACACTGTTCGCTTTCGCCAGATACCGTTCGTCCCCGTCCAGCAGGACAAAATTCCGATAGCCGTAAAATGCCTGAAATCCATACGGCCATGTTTTTGAGATCACATACTCGCCAAGCTCAGGCAGTCTCAGAAGATCAATCTGCCAGAACAGGATCATCCAGACACAGCCATGCGCGTCCAGACAGTCAATACCATTCCCGCAGGCTTCGGAATGAAACGTCGAGCAGTCCTGAAAATAATCTACCAGCGAAACCAGAGTCAGCTTCCTGTCTGGCCCCACTTCGCTGAACCGTACTCTTCCGTCAAACTGATATGCCATGATTTCCTCCGTTTCCACGTCGTTTTGCAACTGTCCAGTACCCTCACAGCTGCCTCATTCTTTCATTCACAAAAACAAAACCATGATACCACACGCTACTTTTTTTTACAAGGTTCACCTTGAAATCGAGCAGGGTGATTTTCCCCTGCTCGCCGCGCGAGCCGGGTGCGGCTTTAGCCGCAAAACTCCCTGCCCGGCTCTGCGATCGAGTAGGAGGCGGCTTGTCGACTCCTACTCGCCCGCGCCGGCCGCGAGTGGCAAAGCCACTAACTTCCTTTCGCGGCCGTGCGCATAAAAACCCCACGGGAAGTTATGTCTCCCGTGGGGTTTTGTCCTGTAGTTTGTGCACCATCTCTTTGCTTCCAGCCTGCATCAGGCTTCCCATCTGCTTTTCCGGTTCGCGCAGATTGATTCCCATTGACATCCGCCGCAGATTTCCGCCCGTCTTCCCGCCGTCAGAATGCGCGCCTGTACCAGAGAAGTAAATTCGTCAAATCCAAGAATCTGTTCCTCCGTCAGTCCGCATAAATCCAGAACGGCACGGTCATGCTTCTGCACCTTTTCCGCATCGCGGCAGCTTCCGTCCAGATTATTCGGACATGCGGAGCAGATCTCATCGGTGTGCGTCACCAGACGGACCAGAACCTCAGGGGTGTCCGTTCCGGTAAGCCGCTCCAGCATCTTTTGCATATGTGCCGAGAAGCCTTCGCTGTATCCTTTTCCTTCAAAATACGCCAGACACATCCCGTGGTGCGCGCATAGGAATCGGGCTCGTTTTCTGAAGCTCCGTTCCACCACGAAGCGCTTTTATCATGTTCTCATTTGTTTCTTCCAAAGTCATGTCTCACTCCTCCGGAGCGATTCTCAGACGATCCAGTCTGTTAAAAAAAGAATACACACAAGCCGCATCCCGCGGAGCGTTTTATGATACAGGGAACGAAGTTTCCTATATCGCAAAAAATGTCACACCGCATACTTCCGCAGCCGGTTCGACAGAAGGAAGGCCAGCGCGATCTTCACCAGATCCGGAATGACGAATGGGAAAATGCACCATCCGAGGACGGTCATCAGGCCAACTGCTCCCGTCTGACTCGTGTACACCACCATGAACCATACTGTGCCAAACGCGTAGCAGACGATCAGGCCAAGGACCATCGAAACAATCTGCACAACCGTACTCCGGCCGAGCGTACTCTCCATCAGCCACATCGTAAGCGCGGAAAACAAAAATCCGACAATATAGCCGCCGCTGGTACCCAGAAGTGCGCCGATGCCTCCGGAAAATCCCGCAAATACCGGCAATCCGATCGCGCCCAGCAGAATATAGACCAGAACCGCAAGGGTTCCTCTTTTGCCGCCCAGGATACCCACTGCCATGAACACGCCTAAGGTCTGCAATGTAAATGGCACCGTCGTAGGAATCGAAATCCACGAGCATACTGCCATCAGTGCTGCAAATACAGCAATATAAACCATATCAATCGTCTTCATGCCGGTCCGGCCGGACTCTGTTTTTGTACCTGTAGTCATAATTTTCCTCCTCTTTTGCAGCCATTACGTTTCATTCCCATACGCAAACTGCTTTATCGGAGGATACTTTAGCACAGGAAGCAACTATTGTCAACTTTTTTTGTCCCTTGGTTAACATATCTGTAATTGCAGGAAACAGGAAACAAAAAACACTCACTCATCTTCTGCCTCTCGGATCAGCACTTCTTTCCCCCGGAAAGCGAATCCATATTTACAAACTGTCTTAATCCCCCTCGCTTTCAGGTCAATTTCATATTTCTTAGTCTCTATCTGCTCCAGTGCCCGCTTTGCAGTCTCTTCCAGCGTAGTCTCTTTCTTCGGATCAAAAACCTTAAATTCGATGATAATCCCATCCGACTTTCCATCCCGCGGCTCAATACAGACATCGTAACGGCCAAACCCGCTCTCCCTGTTCGATGTCAGGATATGTGTCCGATCCAGGTCAGCGATCAGCCCAAGCGTAAATCCATGATAAAACTGCTCTGCCACATCACTCTCAGAAGAGCCGCTTCCCACATCAAAAAAGCTGAAGGTCCGGGATGTCACTTTCTCCATATACCGCTGCATCCCTTCCAGATTCCCCGCAAGCAGCATACGAATAAATTCTGTGTATTCATCATACGATTCGGCAAACCACTTCTTTACCAGCTTGTAAAAAGCTTCCCGAACTTCAAAATTCGTCAGAGCGATCTCATACCCGTTTTCCCGTTCCTGTACAATCTTCACATATCCCGTCGTAAGAAACCAGCTCCAGATTGTTTTCGAATCTCCACGCAATTCTGCATAGGTGATCGACTCATCAATCTCAGTGACAATTGTGCCACCTTTCAGCAAAATCTCAAAGTCATCCTTTATTTTAAGCGACCCCTCCCGTACCAGATTGCCTACTAACGCATTTCCACTGGTATTCATCCAATATGGGGAAAATTTCCCGGCTTTCAGATAATTCAGAATCGACCAGGGATTATAAATGCCGCTGTGCTTTCCAAACTGAAACCCATCATACCAATACCGCACCTTATCCATATTATCAGACAAGCCGTAATTTTCCAAAGCTGAAAAGACTTCCTCCTCCGTAAAGCCAAAAGAATCCTCAAACTGCTCCGTCGTAGTCGTCACAACAGATATATTGTTCAAATCTGAAAAAATCGACTCCTGCGTAATTCTTGTAATACCAGTGAGCAACCCCCGTTCCAGATATATGTTATCCTTAAATGCGGCATGAAACATGCGCCGGATATATTCAATAGCAGTATCCCAATAGTTCGCCGTATAAGCTTCAAGCATAGGAGTATCGTACTCATCAATCAGAATCAGGACTTTTTTGCCAAAATGCTCATACATGCATTGTGAAAGGAATCTGATCGCATCCATGCAATCCTGATCAGGGGCTTTCTTCCAGATTATTTTCGAAAAATCCTCCTTCTCCGCTTCTGTCAATCTGTCAGATTGCAATAAATAGGAATGTCTCCCAAACAAATCTGCAACCAGCCGCCGCATGGCATAGCACATATCGTCATAGCTTCTCTGCTTTACATTTGCCAGGCTTAAATTAATCACCGGAAAGGTTCCCTGCATCGCCCGAAAACGTTCCTCACCCGCAATAAAGAGTCCGTCAAACAAATCCATCCGGTTCTGATACCGGACCGAAAAAAACGTCTCAACCATATTCAAAGTCAGCGTCTTTCCAAAACGCCTTGGCCTCGTAATCAGTGTTACCTGATCTGCACTGTCATACCAGTCTTTTATAAACCGGGTCTTATCTACATAAAATACATTTCTGCCAATGATATCCTCAAAAGCAGTGATACCTAAAGCAACCGTTTTCTTCATGGCCGCACCTCCTGTCACTGCAAACCTTTCTATCTCCACTGTATCAGACAATCTTCCCCTAACGATTTTTTTACGGCATTATAATATGCGCACAGGCGCATAAGGAATCATGACAGCTTGCGCTGTCTGCGCCTGGCGCGAACGAGCTGCCGCTCGATAATATAGCCGTAGTATAACATACCTGTTACGAACCCGCCACAAAAAAAGACACAGCAGATAAAGATAGTTCTGCTGTGTCTTTTGAGAATCGCACCATAACAGTGCCACCCTTTCATGTTAAACAGCTACAGTCGATCGGGCATCATCGACATCAGCTGTATAAATATTAACTCATGGATTTCATATCCACGTATTAATCATGAACTGGTTAATGACTGGTAAAGCGGCACTCATACACTCCTGCGATAAACTGAGCATTTCCCGCAGGCTTGTATCCGTATTCTCCCGTTCCGGAGATTTTCGCCATTTATCATTTAAAATTATGCCATCAAATTTTCCATCCAGTGCATTTGATATTACATACGTACATATCATAGCTGAATACAATTTGTCCAGTTCGTACAAACAATCTAAATTCAGTCTTCCACAGGCGCGATCATGAATCTGTTTCATCTGCTCCAGAAAGTCCTGCTTCAGATAATTATTTACAGCATAGTCATCGAATCGTACTAATGGTTTACTCAGAGCCTGTAAGCTTCTTTTCAGATGATCCAGATCAGACGAAAACGATCTGCCAGTTCTTACAGTTGTTTTCGCCATGGATTCCAGCGGTGCTATAAGTTCTTTTGAAAGATCTGCACATATATATGCAAGCTCTGTCATTGGTGTGGAATACTGATACCCTCTTGCGCACAGATATTCCCTATAGTACGCCCAATAGGAACTGCCCACACCGGCAAGCAAATCCGCCAGTACCTTCCTGATATTACAATATTGCTGTGGTTGGAAAGCCGCTGATCTGCACCAATTCAAATCGTAAGCATCCAAAATATCAGCTATTTTCCCGGAACTATCCTTAACAGTCGATTTTGTTCTTTTATTAAGGGTAGTACGTGATAAATTCATCTGATACCATCTGGTCATATGCCTGTAACGGAATATTTGAAGTTCCGATGTGTTAGCCGCCACATAATTACTCATAGTGCCAGCGATGATAAACCGCTCCAGAGGATGCTTCTGGGGGTATGTTTCATCCGCGTAATTAATTTCCCGCCACACACGTTCTTCGTTATTTTTTTGCAGTTCGATGCTGTATTTTTTCAGCATATTCATTATACTTTACCCTTAAATCAAATCTAATGGAATATATCTTCCTGATGATGGAAAAGCTGACTTTATTTTCATTGAAGCAGCTGCAAGCCAACACCAATATCCCACATAAATATTCTCAGAATTTTTATGGCTATCATACCAAAAAAGGTCCTTTGAAGAAGAATACCATTCTTGTTCAATATAAGATACAAATTCCTTTTCTGATATCTTATCACACAAATACTGGTAAAAAGGAGCATAAAACTCAGGATACAACAAATCACCAATTTTAATTTCCAAAGGTTCTTCCGATTTGTTTATATAGCTTTCCAATATAGCAACAAGCGCATCTTCATACTTTTCATTTATCACAATTTTGTTTAGATCTACTTCCTGGATTTCGAAAAGAATCATTAAGGAGAGTACATCAATCAATTCCACATAGTCTGAAATACCACTCTTTTCCAGCGCTCCGTAATAAAGCATAAAACATTGCTTCACTTCCGCACAACTCTTTCCTGCAGAATAAGATGCAGTAAGAGCATCTCTATAATAATCTGCAAGATACCTTTCACACTTTGCTATTTTATCTGTTTCGCTCAATTGTGCCAAAATACCTGTGAACTTTTCTATTCTCTTTTCCTGAGAGGCTAAATAATTTTTAAAATACTGATCGTCCTTATATATATCCCTAACCATTCACCATCACGCCCTTTTCTGTAATATTTATATCTTTTTTTACCACATTCGCCGCCTCATCCAGCATATCGAATTTCACAGTTCCGTCCGCTGAGACGTGAGCAACCGCCGAAATAACTTTTTCTGGTTCAAGCAGCATCTTCAGACGAATCGAATCAGCTTTTTCTTTACCAAGATCACCATCCAGTCGTTGGTTAATCCAATTCGCTGACATCTGTTTTCCGTCTCTGGTTTCTGGATTCAACTGGCTGGAACCGTACTTTGCATCTACGATCAGATATTGGTCCGTCTCTGCGTGATAATATATGCCATCAATTCCGTGATGTCCTCCTTCATCAATATCCGTTATCATGTTCATTGACACCCTCTCATAGCCTATTGATCTGAGAAACTGATCTGTTTTCATCTCGCCATAATTTCCGGTTTCTTTTGTGTTCCCTCTGTCCAAAGATTTCTCTCCGCTTTCGACAGCCTGAATCTCCAAATCCTGTTTTTCTATTTTTTCCTCCATTGTCAGGGATTCTGGCAACTCGGTTTGAGGAATAACTTCACCGCTATCATCCGGCAGCTCGGTTTGAGGAATAACTTCACCGCTATCATCCGGCAGTTCTACCTGAAATAACTTTTCCCCGGAATCTTCAGGAAGTTCAATGGAAGATTCCAAACTTTCAAGTTCTGAAAACTCGGTTCCTGTATCCAGCCGTTCCATCACTGTATCCCTCCATATTCCATAAGCGCTTGATACTGTACTACATCATTATGCATTTTCATATAATCGGCAGCGTAAAGCGCAACTCTTTTTCGAATTTCACCCGCCAGACCAAATGAAATATGCAAATCATTCTGGATATGTCGATCTACCATGGCAGATGCATACTGCTTCTCCGAAAGTGATAGCATCCATTGCAGAAGTGATTTTCCACCGACCAGACAATAGAATACATACCCGCGCTTGTGAAGGCCGGATGCGTCGCCAATATCCAAAATCTGCAGCATTTCCTCGCGTACCTCATGGCCAATGCCGAGTTGTAATATCCATCGTTTCAAATCAGTCCGCTCTTCTTCCGTCAACGTCAGGCATTCCCTACGCTCATCGAGAATATAGTTCAAAAACTTTTCCCTGGCCATATCAGGTGCAAACTCAGGCTGTTGATATTTGAAAGGTCTATTATTATCAAAAAATTCAATCTGGCAAAGTACCGCTTCCTGCCAACCATTCTGATACACAGCAGCAACGCCTCTTGGGAGTTTCGCAAGCTCCGTAATCTGATCCAAATTCAAAGATGCCGCCTTCCCGACCAGCATCCGATCCTCCTCATCCGGAAGTCGCAGGATAATCTTTGTATTAGTGTTGCGAATCACGGCTGGATCAAGCAGTCCCGGAGCCTGATCTGCTATAATGAACCCCTCCCCATATGTTCTCATTTCCGCAATTGCATTACCAATCATCTCAACCGACTTTCCCTGCAAATTCGCGCTATCCTGCAGCTGAACTGTAGATGTGCGCTTCAACAGGTTATGCGCTTCCTCCAGAACTGTAATATGTTTTAATGACTCATTCATTCCGCCAGAAGCCATGCGATATTCCTGCAGTTTCATTACAAGGATACCCATCATAAAAGACCTGGTTTCCACAGACCCTACTCTGCTAATGTCTATAATAACATTTTTTTCAAATAATTCATCCTCTTTTAATTCATTTCCCGAACAAAATATCTGTCCGTTAATTCCGTTTGTAAGAGATTTTACACGAGTAACCAGTGCACCAATATAGTCCCCCTTTGTATCCGATGAATATGACGATTGCACAATAACCTTTGGCAATTCATCTAAAAGATCTTCGAAAGTAGGAAATCGCCGAGGGATACACTCAGAGAGGGCTAGATCCCAGCCCTTCCGTCTATATGCCTGTTCCATTGCATCTTTCAAAACCGCAGGCATCGCAGCATACATAGGCCAGCATGCATTGAAAATCTCTACCAGTCTGTCTATATGCTCCAGAATATGAATGTCTTCCGGAAATGAAAAAGGATTCATGGTCAAAAGCGGCGTTTTTCGGATATTTGTACCATATACTGAAACATCCTCTCTCCCACCAAAGACATTTTTGTATTCACCTTTTGTCGGCTCTACTACCAGGAAATGAATGCCTTCCTGTGTAAGTTCATCCAAGATATGATAAATAGCGTTTGACTTTCCTGTTCCTGTTGATCCAGTTATAAAAGTATGCATCGCCATGTTTTCTTTGCCCAGGCTGACAACAGAATTTTTCTCAATCTGCCCCATATGGTACATCTTTCCTAACGCAAAGGCATCGGATGGTGTCTCCACATTTCTGCCAAATTCTGCATGTTCAATTACAGGCAAGCCGATAACTGATTTTGTAGGAAGTCCAAGATGTAACGGCAATTCCAGTCCACTGACGATTGTACCTGCTGAATAAGTCAGGAAATCTGACATACTCTTTGGCTCCAGTGTCAATGGAACGGCAAACACCGGCTGCTCCATCCGGCGCAAATACTGCTTTATGACTCCTACAGATTCAGGATCATCCCAGGAATTAACCGCACCGTTTTCCATACCAGTACCATCCCCGATCATCAATGCACGATATGTATTTGCTGCCAACAAAGCACTCTCCCTTTTCCCGGAAAGAAAATATGCACCACAATTATACGCGCCGTAATCCTCAAACTCCTCAAGTCGCTTGAGTTGCTCATCAATATGTTTCAGCATTTCCTCAATAGATTTATTTTCATTTTCAATTTGAAGTGTGCGGCCTTTTCCCTTTGTAGCCGTAATCCCTCGCGTTTCAGATTCACTTTTTGTATCTGTAGTGCTGCTATTAGTGGTCGAAGACTGCGCATTTGCTTCTGCCATACTATGAGATGAAGTATTCGTGTTGCTTAAATTAATGCCTCCATGTACTCCCATCGACTTACTAATACCCTCTGTAATACTTTCTGATACAGAATTTCCAGACATTACGCCACCTAACGCCTTCGCAGCTCCTCCAGCTCCGATTATAACAGGCGCATATGGTGCCAAAGGCCCCAAAATCACAGGGTTTTTAGCAACCTGCAGTGCTACATCACCTAACGAAGAAAGTATGTTTCCTCCCTTAGACATTGCCGTGTGAGAAGATTTATTCGTTGTTGTTGAACTGCTTTTTTGTTGCGAATAATCTAGCCCAATATTTGCCCCAACCGTCATTGCAGACGATTTTCCATCCGTCAAAGTAGTTGTATATCCCTGTGTCTGGCTTGTCCCCTCCGTCACTGCTTTCGAAATTCCAGTCGTAAGACTCTCCATGACCGCTGTACTTTCATTTTCATTATACATCCAGGTATTTTTTTTGAACGGAGCCATCGCACTATAGAGATTTTCATAACCATTTCGGATTTCTGTCTGCTGTTGAGCCGTAATCGGATCAGCAATCAAGAGAACTGTATATGCATGTCCATGCATAACATCAATCAACTTCTCTATTCCTTGCACAAAGCCTTTACTTTCTGTTACGGTTTTATTTCTCGTTCCGGCAATACAAGAAACAGACGATACATACTTAGTCGCCTTTCCAAAAATTTCATCCAATTCTGGTTTCAACTCCTGCGAAACCGATACTTTTTGGATCAGTGTACCCGGAAAATTACTCACAAGTCCTTCCTGCAATGCTTCATAAGATGTTGTCAGCTTTTTCTTCTGTGTTTCATCTGAGTTCCGAATTCCGAGATAAATCTTCGCCGGAGAATTTACACTCTCCACGTCAATCATCACATAAACACTGCACCCCAACGCCATGCTTGCATAATAAACCGTGGAAAGCTTTTGAAAGGTATCCTCTCCCTTTTTATTAGTAAATTGCTTCAACTGCATAGCTCTAATACAATTCTCCGGTTCCTCATCCAGCATCAATTGATTGGGCGGAACGATCAGATATTCCTTTATTTCTGATAAATATTTCTTGTAAACCGTATGCTGAGCCATTGCTACGCTCATATCTAATCCACGGTAATCACGAACATCCATCAGAGCATTTTCTGTAATCATATTATCATTCTTCATTACTATTATCTCCTGCCCGTTTTTCATATAAAAAGGGTTCTGTCGCTTTTTCTATAGATTATTTTAAAATTTCAATGCTTTCTTTGCTTCCGAATCTCTCTACTCCGCATTCTTTATATATTACTTCGTTCTTTCTACATTATTTTTCCCAAATGTCTTTTCTAAATAACTCAAACTTCCCACACCATTTGGTGTGATGAACCTTGAAAACTCAATA
>JAJQIL010000156.1 GCA_021199235.1 Lachnospiraceae bacterium
GATTATTTTGACGGAGAAGGACGGGTATTGGAAGCGGATAATGTGCGGAATAACACTATGTAGAGATCATGAGAAATCTGCTGGAGCATACCAATCCTTTGTATGGGCGCATTGATCTCACCATCAATTTGAAGCCCATGGATTATTATGAGTCGGCAGAGTTCTATCCAGGCTTTTCCGAAGAAGACAGGGTGAAAATCTATTCTGTGTTCGGCGGAATTCCCTATTATAACCGGTTGGTGGACGATTCTGTTTCCGTGGAAGAGAACCTGATGGAACTCCTGGTTGCTCCGGAATCGCGGTTGGAAAATGAGGTTTCCATGTACCTGAATGCGGAAATTTCCAAAATAACAAATGCGAATGAGGTGTTTGAGGCCCTGGCCAGAGGTTATTCAAAGTACAAGGACATTCTGGATCAGTCGCACGTATCCAGCGGTCCCACACTGGTGGATGTACTTGATAAACTCTCCAATATGGAAGTTGTGGAGAAAAGAACCCCCATCAATGATGAGGGAAACAAAAGAAAAGCAAGTTATCACATCAGTGATCCGCTATCCGCTTTCTACTATCGGTATATTTTTCGATATGCTTCTCAGAGAAAAATTATGGATCCGAAAGTGTTTTTTGAGAAATACGTTCAGGAGGATTTTGAATCGATCTATGTGCCGCATTATTTTGAAGAGATCTGTAAGCAGTATTTGATTCGAAGGAACCGGGCAGGAAAGATTTCGCCGGTCATAGAGAAAATCGGCAAATATTATTACGATCTCCCTGCGGAACGCCGAAATGGAGAATTCGATATTGTTACGCAGGATGAAAACGGATATATCTTTTATGCGGTCAAATTCCGAAAGGAATATATCCCGGCCTCTGTGATCCGCGAAGAGATATCACAGGTCAAGGCAACCGGCATGAACTGCTATCAATATGTTTTCATCTCCAGGTCACCGGTAATTTTAGATGGAATTGAAGATCCTGTAACAGTCATAACACTGAAGGATCTTTGGAAATAGAAAGTGGATGCGGATATACTTGATGAGGCTGAGGCTTCTGATGTGGCGGGAGATGACGCAGAAGAAACGGTAAGTGATACAGAAGCCTGATTTTATATGGAAATTGTAATATGTATTTGACTATTTTTTAAATCTGTACTAAACTTTCCAATGACAAAGACGTCGCTGATACCTGTCTGGTATTATGCGGCACCTTTTGCATGATGGGGATATTTTCCATCATGCAGAATCTGATTGTGTATGTATACAGGTTTTGGCGATGTTTGTCTGTCAGAAAGGAGAGTTCAAAATGAAGATTGTAGTAATTGGCGCTGGCGCAATGGGCTGTCTTTATGGAGCTTTTTTAAGTGAAAAAAACGAGGTCGTGATGCTGGATTCCTGGCAGCCTCAGGTGGATGTGATCAGTAAAAACGGGATAACGATTGAGGAGAAAGGACAGGAAAAACAGTATCCGAACGCAAAGGCATGTCTTTCAGGGGAATACTCTGCAGCAGCGGATCTTGTCATTCTTTTTGTAAAGTCCATATATACGGAGGATGCGCTTGCTTTGAACAGCGGCTTATTTGGAGAAAATACGCTTGTAATGACGCTTCAGAATGGAGCCGGGAATGACCGTAAGATTGCAAAATATGTCCGGCCGGAAAATATTATCATTGGAACGACAAAGCACAATTGTGTGAATCTCGGTTCAGGTAAAAGTCGGCATACTGGCGCGGGCGTGACAACGATTGGAAGCAATCATAATGCGGTTGAGAATCTGAACCGGGTATCGGAGACACTTCGCGATGCCGGGTTTGAGGTAGAGGTTTCAGAGGATATCCAGCGCATCTTATGGAGCAAGCTGTTTGTGAATTTGTCCATTAATACGTTCACCGCGATTACGCGGACAAAGATCGGGTTTATGGTGGAGGATAAGTATGCCTGGGATTTTGCGAAGCGGCTGGTCTATGAAGCAGTGGAAGTAGCAGAGGCTGACGGCACCTATTTTGACCGGCGTGAAGCGCTGGAGAGCGTCCGGAAAGTATGTATCGACGCTGCGGATGGCTATTCTTCCATGTATCAGGACGTCATGCGTGGGAACAAGACGGAGATTGACGCAATCAACGGGGCGATCGTGGAGCAGGCGAAGCTTTATGGTGTGGCCGTACCATATAATTCCCTGATCGTGGACCTGATGCATGCTATTGAAAGTGCGTACAAATACAACCAGCAGGAGCGGACATGATGGCAAAGCGAAAAATTGCCGGGCGGTTCAGTGGCATCCGGAATTTGATTATCATGTAAATCCAGCCAGTAAAAGGATATTTGAGGCTTTTGTTAGTTTTTAAAGCCAAAGGCACTAAAACCGGCCTGTTCCGCTTGCTTTTATTGATGACATGGGATATACTTTGTATATACCAACTATATAAAGCTAAAAGGGCAAATTTTGCATAAACGTCTGTTTTTTATTCAGATGCTGAAGGGAGATGGAGGCATATGGTAGCACAGGTAAAAGCATGGGGGAACAGCCAGGGAATCCGCCTGTCGAAAGAGTTATTGGATTCGCTGGGGATTTATTTAAATGAGTATCTTGATGTGAAAGTGGTAAACGGAGATATTGTATTATCTAAGACGTTCCGACATAAGACACTGGAGGAGCGGGCTGCAGAGTATGGCGGTAAACCAGGCCCTTATGAGGAAATGTCATGGGGCGAGCCTGGCGGAAGGGAGATGTGGTAATATCATGTTTCCAATCTCGCAAGGGGATATTTTAAAAGTTGAAAACCTCTCTTTTCCTGTAGTTGTTGTCAGCAAGAATTTTTTCAATCAGTCAGAACAGATCATGGCCTGTCCGGTTCTGCGCAATGCTATGGCTGATCCGCTGCATATCCCAGTTACATGGAACGATACGCAGGGGGTTGTTCTGTGTGAGCAGTTGAAAATATTAGACCTGCGGGTTCGTGGTTACAAGAAGACAGGGGGACTGAAAATAGATAGTATTATGGACATTACAGATGCTATCCAGAGTATTTTTGATTATTATCCTTCTGGCAGACAGGACAGTTGATTTAAATTACAATAGCGAAGGGCCGATGAATTGTAAAATAATTTGTCGGCTTTTTTGTTACCTTTTGGCTTTTAGGAGAACTGGGGAATTAATACAGGTCAGGAATCGGACAACAGAACTCTCAGAAAATAAAGGAGATCAGAATGAAGAAAAACGTTGCGATTATAGTAGCTGTTTTCTGCACTTTGACAACATTTCCGGTGTACGCCGAAGAAGGAATGGAATTGCTCGTAATATGGAAATGTTGAAAAATTATATTTTTTTTATGCTTTCCATGTTATAATTTTTATATATGACTCAAATGGTGTAATGGTTATTCGAATATATAATCGTATGGATTTTGAGGAAGGAAGGTCAAAAATGAAGCTTTCTCTGATGCGCGAATTTGTGACGTTGGCCAATGTACAGAATTTTTCGCGGGCCGCAGAAGAATTATATATAGCGCAGCCGGCGCTTAGCAGGCATATAGCAGCGCTGGAAAACGAATTGAAAACAAAACTGATCGATCGTTCAAGGAACTCTTTTTGCACTTACCGTGCAGGGGGGAGGAAGCATTGCATTCTTTTCAGAAGATATTGCTGGAATATGAGGTGCTGATCGAACGGATAGCCCGTCAGGTGGATGCAGAAGGCGGAGAACTCCATGTTGGTTATCTCTATTATGATAAAGATTATTATGTAGCACGTATAAGAGAAACATTTCATCGGAAGTATCCGAAAGTTCGGCTGGTTTTACACCCGTATCAGCCTGCTGAACTGGAAAAAAATCTGCTGAGCGGGAAACTTGATGTGGCTATCATTTATGGTGCCAGCTATTGTGAGAATACGGACCTGCAATCGCAGGCGTTTCTTAAAATCCCATATTCCTTGTTTGTATCTGAACACCATCCACTGGCAGGGCTTTCTGAGATTGATGCGTCAGCTTTGAATGGAGAAAAACTTCTCTGCCCTGAAGAAACACTGCAAATAACAAAATCAAATATTGAGATGGAACGTATGCTGGAAGAATACGGGGTGGAGATCAGAGCAACCATTCCTGTTAATAATTTTGACGAGGTCCCGTGGATTCTGGAGGAGACTGGCGGCGTTTATATTGCTCCTATGGTTAATCTGTCAGCTTATGGCAACAAAGTAGTCAGCCGTTACATTATGCCGGAGAATTATTCCTGCGATGTCAGTGTTGTCTGGGAAAATGAAAATAAGAATCCAGGAATACAGCTGCTTTTATCCATTATCCGAATCTGTTATGCCTGATACATGGCTTATCTGAAAATTGCATAAGCTATGCAGAAGCGTTATTTCACTTTTGAGTTTGATGCAGATATAATAAAAATATCAAAAACGATCAAACAAATAAATGAAAAGTGAGGTAAACAAAAATGGCAAGACAGTCAACGGATTTTTTGGACACAGCACCGTGTAATGATCAGGTGTTTCGGTATGGGAATATTATGACTAAGATCATTCCCTGGGAAGGCGATCCCTTTATGGAGGTCGGGGAAAGCTATTTCAGCTCTTCTTACATTCATGCGGGGCTATCCGGCACCGAAGAAGTATTTAAAGGGCCGGATGCGGAAAAGCTGATGTCTGATTGCAGTATCAATAACGTTTACAAGTGGAAGGTTGGTAAATGCAAGCATCTGGTTGCACTGACACCGGATGGACTGGTTGCAAATCATGCACTTTTCTTTAAGGATGCGGATGATGCATTTCGTACAACAGCCGGCTGCAGCGTTCCTTATATTCAGGCTATGCAGAGCGGGAACTATGATTGCGAATATAAGATAAGACAGTGCTTTATTTTCCAGATGTCCGGTCCTTTATCACTGACGATTCTGGAAAAGGTAACACAGACCAGCCTGCGGGATGTTAAATTCCTGGATTTTAAGCCGATCACCATCCCGGGTATAGATGCGGAACTTGAGATCTGCCGGATCGGTATGAGTGGGACGCTGGCTTATGAAGTGCATGGCGCAGCAGAAGATGGCCCGGCTGTTTATGATAAGATTGCTGAAGTTGGGCTGCCGATGGGATTGAAGAGAATGGGGTGGAAAGATTATACGGTGAATCATACATTTGCCGGATATGCGCAGATGACAGTTAATTTCGAATCTTCTCTTTATCAGTATCCTGATTTTTGCGCAAGTGCTCCGTTTTCTCTTGACTGCAGAGGAAGTGTTGATCCGGAGGACAAACGTGCCAGATTCCGTACCGCAGTAGAATGTGACTGGGGCTGGATGGCAAGATTTGATCATGACTTTACGGGACGCGAAGCACTGGAAAAAGAATTAGCAGCGCCGAAGAGGAAGCTGGTTACGCTGGAATTTAACGCGGATGATATTGCAGATGTGTATCGCTCCCAGTTTACAGACGATCCTTACAAATACATAGATCTGCCATGCGCAGATCCGCAGCCGGCCGGTGGTCATCAGGATTATGTGACGGACAAGAACGGAAATAAGATCGGTATTTCTGCAGACCCAACATTTAGTTCTCATTTCCATACTATGGTAAGCCATGCAATTATTGATGTGGATCAGGCGGTTGAAGGAGCAGAAGTGCTGGTTCAGTGGGGAGATTATGGAAAGAAAATCAAAAATCTTCGGGCAACGATAGCAAAGTTTCCGTATATTCATGGTGTCGCAGATAATAAGGATTATGACCTGACGACAGTTCCTTCAGGTCTGGAATAAGACCGTATCTTTTCAATATTTACGAATGTCTCGGGCTTCCCACATCTCATCGGTGTGGGAAGTTTAAAATGCATACGGATGAAAAGAAAAATTCTCTTGATTTAACTGAACACATCTATTTTTAACTGTTCCCATGCGTCCTCATGTTCCACGTAATATAATGGGCAGGATTTTCCACTCACATCGTAATGGCGGAGGATATCTTCTTCTGATAAATGATACATATGGCATAGGGTACGAAGCAGCCGGATCAGAGAAGAATATGTTTCGGAAGTAAAAGCACCGTCTTCGCCTGGATGACAGCATTCGATGGAAATCGTGTCATAGTTCCGGTTATTCGAGCAGTAGGCAACTTCATCCATAGGCACACATTGAAGGATTTCGCCGTCAAGTCCAATGATGAAATGGCTGCTTGCGTAGGCATCGCCCGATGTCGCAAGCCCTGCAAAATAGCTTCGGTTTTCTTCCGCTGTTGTTCCGGGATTTCCAACATAATGTACAACAACTGCATTGATCTGCTCTATCTGAATCCCGGGTCTGGAATACTGGTTTTCCGGGAGCAGGGAGATTGTTACCCAGTCTTTATTAAGTAAGGGAACCGGTTTGCCGGAATCCAAACGGAAATTATGGATTAGAAATACAAGCAGGAGCAGCACAGTACATCCGGAGAGGATGGCCGTAATTCTTCGCCGTAAGAATCGCTGACGTGCAATTTTCCATTGTGGCTTTGGTTTGCACGAGGAAATATGCTTGTCAAATTCGTCCGGCGAATCATTTCTACCATTTTGAGAAACGCTGTCTATATTATAAGGGTGGTCATTTGTGCCTGTACTGTCACTTGGGTTTTTCTCCTGATATTTGTAATTCATGAACGTTCCTCCTCGATTGATTTTATTTTATCATCGGAGAACGATTAATTTCGGAACTTTTTCTTAAGAGTATAAGTGTGTGGCAGTAGAAAATTGGAGACCTCTGTTTTTAACAATATTAAGAATTTTCGTAGGGAACCCAGAAATGGAACCTGCTATACTCAGAGCAATCACTAAATTCTGATGTCTGTAACAAAGGAGAAGATACCTTTTTAAATAAGCTGAAAGAGATTCTTTGAAAGGTTCTTGATTGCAAGGAATTGGATATCGTGGAAGGAGTGAGTATTGGATATGCGATTCAAAAAATTGGTGTCGGGTAATACTGTTATCCGGATTCGGATGTTCTTATGAACAAACTGTTTTGAGAACAAATGCTTCGAAAACCGCATAGAATACCAATAAACGTTTGCCCGGCAGCTGCACGGCGGCCGGGCATATTCTGTTCTATGAGGCGAGGCGGTATGGAAGATCAGAAGCTGGATAATCTGCTGAATCTTGCGTTGGATGCGACGAAGGAAGAACTGGAAAAATCAGAAGAACTGGACATGGGTTATGATCAGGGGGAACGGACCTGGGAGGTGATCGTGCGCTACAGCGGCAGTTATCAGGAGCTGCTGGCCGTACTTCCGGCAGACCCCGGACCAATGGAGAGCGTGGGGCTTTCCGGCGGCTACGCGATCCTGACCGCTACCCGGAATCAGATCGAGGCGTTGGCGGCGCTTCCGCAGATCGAATATGTGGAAAAGCCCAGGCGCCTCTATTTTAGTGTGTCGATCGGAAGAACGGCCTCCTGCGTGTATGTATTGCAGACGGCCCCGTTTGACCTGTTCGGGGAGGGCGTGCTGGTCGCGGTGATCGATTCCGGGGTGGATTATTTTCATCCGGATTTCCGAAAGGAGGATGGCAGCACGCGCATCCGGGCAATCTGGGATCAGAGTGCGGTGACTGCATCTCTCGGCCGTGTCCCAACGGGCTTTACGCGCGGCATGGAATACACACAGGAGGATATCAACGCCGCGCTGGCGGCAGGATCCCGCGAGGCGGGGCTGGCACTGGTGCCGGAGCAGGATTTCAGCGGTCACGGGACGGAGGTACTCGGTATTGCTGCGGGCAACGGGCGCGCCTCCGGGAATCCCTACCGCGGCATTGCCGCGAAGAGCGATATTCTGGTGGTGAAGCTTGGTACGCCGCGGCCGGATGGATTTCCGAGTACCACGGAGCTGATGCAGGCCATTGAATACGTGATGCGAAAAGCGGAAGAGTTTGCGCAGCCGGTGGCGATCAATTTAAGCTTTGGCAATGTGTACGGCTCTCACCGTGGAAGTTCGCTTGTAGAGACGTACATTGATATGATGGCGCAGCGGGGGCGGAGTGTGATCGTTGCCGGGACAGGAAATGAGGGGAATACCGGCGGGCATGTGTCGGGGAAGCTGAGCAATGAAACTTCTGACGTGATCGAATTCCTCATCAGTGATTTTGAGCCCACTATGAATCTGCAGATCTGGAAGAATTATGCGGATGAATTTGAGATCATGATTGAGCACCCTGACGGGCGGACGGCCGGACCGTTTTGGGAGGAGATTGGAACGGTCCGCTACCGGCTCGGATTCACGGATCTTCTGGTTTACTATGGCGAACCCGGACCTTATCAGGCGGAGCAGGAAATTTACATTGATTTTGTGCCGGAGGAAGAGTACATCGACAGCGGCATCTGGCGGATTTTGCTGCGGCCAAAGCGAATTGTCACAGGCGGGTATTCCATCTGGATGCCGGATGGCCGCGCAAGAAATGAAAATACGCGTTTCCTGACGCCGACGCCGGACACGACCATGACGATTCCCTCGACGGCTGCGCGGGTCATTGCGGTCGGCGCTTACGACGCGCGTCTGGATTCCTTTGCGTCCTTTTCCGGCCGCGGTTGGCCGGATACGCCGTATCTCAACCGGCCGGATCTGGTCGCTCCCGGCGTGGATATAACCACCACTGCCGTCGGAGGCGGTTATGTGAGCGTCTCCGGCACTTCTTTTGCCGCGCCGTTTGTGACCGGCGCCGCCGCACTTTTGATGGAGTGGGGTATCCTTCGCGGGCGGGACCCGTATCTCTACGGAGAAAAAGTGCGGGCCTGTCTGCATCGCGGCGCCCGGCAGCTGCCCGGTTTCACACAGTGGCCGAACAATCAGGATGGCTATGGGGCGCTGTGTGTGCGGGACAGTCTGCCGGGGTAAGAACAGGGGCAAAAAGGGGGCGTACCAGCCCCCTTTTCTGTTATCCGCCTGTGCACAGTCTGCTTTCAGGCTGCGCTTCCTGTTGTGATCCTGCACCGTGATTTTTACGCTTCGTCATCCTTCCGCGCCCGTCAGTTCATCCGCCAGATCCTCAAGGCTTTCCGCTTCGCCGGAAGCGACCGCTTCCAGAGCTTCTTCCGGAACGGTGATCGCTTCTACGTTCTCGTCTGTGAATGTGTATTCCATGGACAGATCATTGAGAGCAACCTCCACAGTAGTCGTGGTATCGGCATCTCCGCTGTCAAAATATCCTGCAACAAGGGTGGTCACGTAAGAATTGAGCGTGGTCAGATCGGTATCATTCAGGTCAATGCGGACTGCGGCCGGAAGACAGTCCGCCGTATTGATATAGTACTCGATATTGATCTTCAGGCCGTCCAGCATTTCCTCTATCATGCTGACGGTCTCCTCGTCGAGCCCCATCTCGTCCGAGAATTCTGTGCCGACAAGCTCTTCGGTCTTGTCGATGACCGTGCGCAGGTTGGAGGAATCGATAACAGCCGTAAGCAGATAGCACTCGCTGCCGTCATAATCAGCTGCCTCGTCGGCCAGCTCCCAGGTAAGCCCAAGCTTTTCCATCTGGCTGTAATCGAGGGAGGAAGACAGATCGAGCAATGTCTGCAGATCGTATTCGTCCGCGGAGACCAGGCTGTACGTCCAGGTACCCTCGCCTTCCTCATCGGAGGCGGAGTCCTCGGTGTAGGCATAGGTGACAACGCTCTCATCGCTGCTGATGACATAGGTTTTTACTATGATCTCCTCCCCGATACCGAAGGTAGAGAGGTTCACGTTCCCCTCGACGGATGCGGAAAACGGATCCGAGATGGTCTGAATGTCAAAATCCGCATCTGCGAGGACGGCGATCGCGGTCGTCGTCTCGCCATCTCCGATATTGATATCAATGTCGCAGTTCAGTGTAAAGTTTGAAGACATGACTGTCGATGAAGCCGAATTTTCGGATGCTTTTTCCAGAATGCTTTCTGCAGTTTCAGCGCTGTCAAATCCGCAGAGCAGAGAAACCGCCCCCAGAGCGGATAACAGGAATATTCCTTTTTTTCGCATGATTATATCATCCCTTCGTAACTGTTCAGTGCTTTCGCAGTTACTTCCTTTCCTTCGTTTTGTAACAGTTCAGAATGGTTACATTTTTGTATGTTTACTCGCCGCAGGAAATGTTATTTTGTCGTAATGTCCGGCAGTATTTGGCGAAAGTATAGCATTTTGGCGCCCTTATGTCCATAGAAGAAATCTGGAATCTTTTTTTTCATAGGAAACGACGTAAGAAAAAGTGTTTTTTTCGCTATAGGAAAATCTGGCGAAATCTGCGATAAATATTTCTTGAATTAAAAAGGGGCGGAGAGTACAATAGCGACAGCGCGTTTTGCCAGGCAGAGCTGCCGAAGGGAGAGAGCATTTGATGAATTATACAGAAGCGGTGGATTATATAGAAAGTACACCGAAATTTACGAAGAAGAACGGGCCGGATAATACCCGCGAGCTGCTGGAGAGAATCGGTCATCCGGAACGGGAGATGAAGGTCATTCATGTGGCCGGAACCAATGGAAAAGGAAGCGTCTGCGCATTTCTGGCTTCGATCCTTAAGAATGCCGGGAAGCATGTGGGGCTGTTTACTTCGCCGCATCTGGTGGAGATCACGGAGCGGTTTGAGATTGACGGGGAGCAGGTCTCGCATGAGACGTTTGCCCGGGCGCTGACACGCGTACTGGATGTGACGAAGGAAATGATCGCGGACGGGTTCGCGCATCCGGCGTATTTTGAACTGCTGTTTGCGGCCGGACTTCTGATTTTTAAGGAAGAAAAAGTCGAATATCTGGTGCTGGAGACCGGGCTGGGCGGGCGGCTTGACGCGACAAATCTCGTGGAGCATCCGATCGCCTGCGTGATTACGAGCATCAGTCTGGATCACATGGAATATCTGGGCGATACCGTGACAAAGATTGCCGGGGAAAAGGCAGGCATTATCAAGGAAGGCGTCCCCGTGGTCTATGACGGGCGGAATCCGGAGGCGGCCGCGGTGATCGCGAAGACAGCTGCTGACATGCACGCGCGCGCATACCGCTATGATGAGTCGATGAGCCAAATACTGGGAAAAACGGATAAAAGCATTGATTTTCTGCTTGATTGCGGTTATGATGAAAAAATAAAAGTGACGGTGCCGTATCTGGCGCCGTATCAGGTAGTAAACAGCTCGCTGGCGCTGATGGCGCTGCGGGCGATTGACCCGGAGCATTCAATCAGTACGGCACAGGCCGTGGAAGGGATTGCCGGAACACGCTGGCCGGGCCGGATGGAGACTGTGCTGCCCGGCGTGGTGCTCGACGGCGCGCACAATGCGGACGGAATACAGGAATTTATCCGCACGGTGCAGAGCGTGCAGGGGAATACACGGCAGCCGGCGGACGGTGAGTCTGAACGGGAGCAGCCGCGCAGGGTGACGATTTTATTTTCCGCGGTATCGGATAAGGAATACGGGAAGATGATCCGCGAGATCTGCGAGGGCATACAGCTTTCCGCGGTGGTGGTGACACAGGTCGGAGGCTCCCGCGTTGTACCGGCAGAACGGCTCGCGGAGGCTTTCCGGATATGCCTGGACGGCTGTTCCGATACTTCCGCTGATTTTTCCGGCACGGGCGCTGCTGATCACGGGACAGACGAGGGATCTGCGCCGCGGACAGATGCGAATCCGCAAATTCCCGTTTTGGTAAAGACGGATGTGCGGGAAGCGTTTGAGACGGCATTACGGTTAAAAGGGGACGGGATGCTGTTCTGCGCCGGATCACTGTATCTGGTGGGGGAGTTGAAGGCAATCCTGAAAGAAAAGCCTGCGTCATAGATCTGTGATGCATATCCGGGACAGGATATACGAGGAGGAGTATACATATGATTAATTATGAGGAGGAACTGAAAAAGTTCCATACCAGTATGGATGTCAATGAGGCTGAGGACGCGATCTACAGCCGTGACCTGACGGATATGAGCGACATCCTCAAGGAGATGCTGCGGGAAGAAAAGAAGAACAGAAAGCAGGGGAACCGATGAAATGTATTTACTGCAATACCCCTCTCGGTTCGTCTGACTACTGTTCGGGCTGCGGGGCGGATATTACAATTCAGAAGCGGATCGGGCGCATTTCGAATCTCCTTTACAATGAAGGACTGGAAAAGGCGCGCGTCAGGGATATGGAAGGAGCGATCACGTGTCTGAAGCGCAGCCTGAAGTTCTATAAAGCCAATACGGATGCCCGCAATCTGCTCGGCCTGTGTTACTATGAGACCGGCGAAGCCGTTGCTGCGCTCTGCGAATGGGTCATCAGCAAAAACCTCCAGCCGGAGGACAATCTGGCCGATTATTTTATTGACCAGATGCAGAACAATAAAAACAAACTGGATTCAATCAACCAGACCATCCGTAAATATAATCAGTCTGTCATGTATTGCCGGGAAGACAATGAGGACATGGCTATCATCCAGCTGAAAAAGGTCATCAACCGCAATCCGAGGCTGGTGAAGGCATATCAGCTGCTGGCTCTGCTGTATATGAAGCGGCAGGAGTACGGACGTTCGCGCAGGCTGCTCAAAAAGGCCATCCAGATTGACGCGACGAATACGACGACACTGCGCTATCTGCAGGAGATCGAGACGGCCACCGGCAAAGGCACGAACCTGAATCGCAGGCACAAACGCTATGAGAAGGAAGGCGAGGAAGAGCAGGTATCCGGGACGCTCCGGTATTTAAGCGGGAATGAAATGATCATTCAGCCCACGACGTTCCGCGACAGCTCGACAATTGCGACCTTTATCAATATTATTCTGGGAATCCTGCTGGGCGGCGCGATCGTGTGGTTTCTGATCGTACCGGCGAGCCGGCAGAATGCAAATGATAACGCGAATAAGCAGGTGACAGAAGCCAATGCAAAGTTTGCGTCCGTGCAGGTGCAGGCGGAGGAACTGCAGGAAGAGATCGACGGCTACGAGGAACAGATCGCGGAGGCCCAGGAAGACCGGGACGCGGCGCTTGCCAAAGCGGACAGCTACGATGAGCTTCTGGCGATCGCGGACCTTTATGTCAGCGGAGACGAATCAGAGGCGGCAGAGCAGCTGCTCGAGCTGAGCTCGGATGTATTTGAAGGCAATGCCCTGTCTCTGTATGAGTCTTTGAGCAGCGCGGTATCCGCCAGCCTGTTTACGGAGTACTATAACGCGGGCACGACGGCCTATGTACAGAAGGATTACGAGACCGCCGCGGAGAATCTGGCAAAAGCCGTGGAAGCGGATCCGAACCGCGAGCAGTCGAAGCATTATGATGCGCTTCTGTATCTCGGGATGGCGTATTATTATCTGGGCGACCGGGACAGTGCGGATGAGATCTTCAACCAGATCATCGAATACTATCCGTCTTATGCGTCAGTCGTTCAGGGATATATTTCCTCGTCCTCCTCGGACGGCGATACGTCCACGAATACGCTGGATTTAAGCGGACTCGGAGACGCGGCGACGGACGTCACGGCCGATACGACAGATACTACGGGCACCAGTACGGCCGATACGGGCGATGATATTACGATTTACGATGACACCGCGACCTCCTCGGAGGTGGTGTGGACAGATCCGACGACCGGGCTGTCGTACGACGCGTCCGGAAATGTGATAGATTAGTAACTATTCAGGACAGTACCTCGCACTTGCTGCGAGGTACGTATGAAAACATAAATATTACAAGGGAAAATCCTTCGCCAGGACGGCATCCCGCACTTCGTACGGGATATGTCCCATCGCGGCGCTAAGCGGCAGCGGAGACGCGATTTTAAATGGATTTTCCCTCGTAACTGTGAAGGTACTGAACAGTTACGTAAATTAATTATTAACCAACCGATAAACCCAAAAGTATGGGAGAGCGCAACGGAAGATCCGGCGCTCTCCTTTTGCGTGCAAAACAGGAACAGGAGGGATTTTTATGGATTCAGTATTTTCAATCGCCGGAACGGTGATGACCGTACATCTGCCGGCGGAGATCGACCATCACACATCGGACCGGCTTTGCGCCGAGGCGGACAAACTGGTGCAAAGAAAACATATCCGCTGCATTGTTTTTGACTTTGCGGGAACCACATTTATGGACAGCTCCGGCATCGGCATGCTGATCGGCCGCTACAAGAGGATGCGTTTCATGGGCGGCACGGTGGCAGCGGTCAATGTCGGAGAGCGGATAAGGAAGATGCTTGAAGTCTCGGGTATCGGGAAAATCATGGATATTTATGAGGGAATGCCGTTGCGGACCCCGGCGTGCTGAAAGTATCACAATAAGAAGAACAGCAGCCGATAAGGCGCGGAGCAGTTATAAAGAATGGAATCCGGGTTTTAAGAAATGGAAAAACCAGACACGGATTGAAAGGGGAGAATCAGGATGCAGCAAAATGAAATGAAACTGGAATTTGACAGCCATTCCTGCAATGAGAGCTTTGCGCGGGTGACGGTTGCTGCGTTTATGACGCAGCTGAACCCGACGCTGGAAGAGGTGGCAGATGTGAAAACTGCCGTGTCCGAGGCGGTCACGAACGCGATCATTCATGCGTATAAAAATGAATCTGTTGTAAAAAGCCGCTTTGTGAAAAGCGAAGATACAGCGGAAGAGGCGGGCAGGATATGGATTACCTGCCATATCCGGGACAACCTTCTGGAAGTGGAAGTGCGGGATACCGGCTGCGGCATCGCGGATGTAAAGCGCGCGATGGAGCCGTTCTTTTCGACAGCGGAAGAAAATGACCATTCGGGATTGGGATTTGCGTTTATGGAAGCGTTTATGGATACGCTGGAGGTTGAATCTGCACCGGGAGAGGGCACCTGTGTGCGTATGACCAGAAGGATTGGAGGCGGCCGGCATTCGGAAAGTATATGCGGTAAAACAGATGCGTTTGATATGCTGCAGCCGGAGCAGGATGGAATGCCGCCAAAGAGCCAGTATGACGGAAACGATGCCGGGAATATCCTGTTGTCAGATGGGCGGTAGAAAAGGGAGATCGAGGACAGACGAATGGAACAGACCCTTGCGTTGATCAGGAAAGCTCACGAGGGGGATAAAGAGGCCAGAACGCAGCTGGCAGAGGAAAATATAGGACTGGTGTATACGGTTGTGCGCCGTTTTACGGGGCGAGGCTGTGAATATGAGGATCTGGTGCAGATCGGAAGCATCGGTCTTCTGAAAGCAATCGACAATTTTGACAGCTCTTTTGACGTGCGGTTTTCCACCTACGCGGTTCCGATGATCGCAGGGGAGATCCGCCGTTTTCTGCGGGACGACGGAATGATCCGGGTGGGGCGGCTGCTGAAGGAAACGGCAGTACGGGCCATGCGCGCACGCGAGGAGCTGGAGCAGGACGGCCAGACGGAACCGGCGATGGAGGAGCTTGCGCTTGCTGTTGGCGTCAGTCCGGAAGAGCTGGTGATGGCGTTGGAAGCCAGTTCTGACGTCGAATCCCTGAATCAGACGGTTTATCAGGGAGATGGTACGCCGGTGCTTCTGGAGGACCGGCTGCCGGACGAACGGGATCATCATGAAATTCTGCTTGATCATATGCTGCTTGACCAGCTTCTGAAAGCACTTGCGCCGGACGAGCGCAGACTGATCCGGATGCGTTATTTTGAAGATATGACGCAGGTGCAGACTGCTGCCTGCCTTGGCATGACACAGGTGCAGGTCTCCCGCGCGGAAAAACGGATCCTGCGCCGGATGCGGGAAGCGGCGGTGTGTAAGGATACATGGCAGCACTGAGTACAGCAGAACAATGCATGGATTGAGACAGGTTGACCGCAATCCCATTGGTTTTAGATGAGGGGGAGTTCATAATAATATCTGCGATATGAAAATGGATTAAAAATGGAATGAAATTGCAAAGAAAAGGATGTTTTATGGAAAATAAACGGTTGACATTTGGATAGACCGGTGATAAAATCGGGAAAACAACAGAAAGAATATATGCTGTGACTGAGTGGACCAGCATAAAGGACGGTCTGCTGTATGGCAACACATAGGATAAGACGGTATATGAGACGATAAGGAGCAATTCTTATGACAATTGACGAGATGAAAAGAAAAAAGAACGAACTGGGATACTCCTATGCGCAGATTGCAGAGATGGCTGATCTTCCGGTCGGGACCGTGCAGAAAGTGCTGGGAGGCATTACAAAGTCTCCCCGCTACGCAACGCTGCAGGCGCTGCAGAAAGTATTTGATGATGGATCCGGTGCGGGATCAGAGCGTGGGTCAGGTTCGCCTGAGCCTGACAGGGGATCGGAATATACGCCGGGTTCGTCTGGGGCTTGCGGCGGAGCAGGACGTCCGGTTCCAAAGCATACGTACAACTATGATCATGCGGGGCTTACTTCCGCAGGTTTTGTTGCGGAACCGGCCATGGCTTATGGTACCCGCCCGGATTCATTTGCCGCGGAGTCAGCTCACGATACCCGCTCAGATTTCTTTACCGTGGCGGACTATCTGGCATTGCCGGAGGATCGGCATATGGAACTGATTGATGGCATCTTTTATGATATGGCGGCACCGACCCATATTCATCAGATGATAGCGACAGAGATCTGGCGCTGCTTTTCAGAATACATTCGAAGCAGGCATGGTTCCTGCCGCCCCATGGTGGCTCCGCTGGATGTTCAGCTGGACTGTGATGACAGGACCATGGTACAGCCGGACGTGCTGATCCTGTGTGACCCGGATAAGATCAGGCATGGGAGGATCTGTGGTGCGCCGGATCTTGTGGTGGAGGTATTATCAGAGGCTACTGCCCTGAAGGACAGTCACCTGAAGCGTTTTAAGTATGCCCGGGCGGGTGTGCGTGAATACTGGCTGGTATATCCGAAAGAAAAAAAGATAGTAGTATATTGCTTTGAAGAGGATACTATTCCAAAGATATATGGATTTTCGGATCGGGTACCGGTTGGAATCTACCAGGGGGAATGTACGGTAGATTTTGCGGAGATTGAAGAATATATCGGCGACTGGTATGGGAGGCTGTGAATCATGGACGGCTAAGATCTGAGCGTCGGCCTGCGGTTTTAACAGTTTTTCATATTTTGATACCTTTCCTCATAAGATAGCCTATCGGAAAACAATGGATGCCATCAGGCATCCATTTCGCAGCGTCTGCCAGCCGCAAAGCGGCTTCGGAATGGCAGACGCGACTTGCCGCCGAGCGATAGCGAGGGGGCGTTACCATCTGACCGATGTCAGGCTGTCTAAGGGGAGGGCGCGGCATGAACGACAGGGCTTTAAGGGTATTGGAGCAGTATGAACTGGAAGTGATCAGCACCAGGCGCGGACGGGGCTACTGGTATCTCGATACGTCCGCCGGATCAAGGATTTTGAGCGAATATGCAGGCACAGAGAACAGGGCACAGTTCCAGAATCGTGTGATGAGGGCGGTTTACGAAGGCGGTTACAGGAATGTAGATGAGATATTGCCCAATAAAGAAGGGGCGCTGGTTTCCAGAGACTGGGAGGAGAAGCGCTATGTAGTGAAGAAATGGTATCCGGGCCGGGAGTGCGATCCGTCGAATGAGACGGAAGTGCTGAGGGCGGTGGAGAATCTGGCACGGCTGCACCGGCTGATGAGATTAGAGGAGGAAGATACCTGTTATGTCGCGCGGCCGCCTCTTGAGGAGCTGCGTGCCTGGAACGCGCAGCTGCGCAAAATCCGCACGTTTGTACGTACCCGGCGAAAAAGAAGCATGTTTGAACAGATGTTTCTGGATTCCTGTGAGCGATATCTTGCGCAGGCAGCGGAAGCGGCTTCGCAGCTCTCACATGTAAGCGGCCTTCTGGAAGAATTTCGTGCGGAGCACAGCGGCTGCGTCTGCCATGGAGATTACAGTCACCATCATATCCTGATCTGCGGCTATGAGATAGCGACGACGAATTTTGACTGCTGCCGCTTCGATTTTCAGGTGAATGATCTTTACCGCTTTATGCGCAAAATTCTGGAAAAGCATGACTGGAACGCGCGTTTTGGCATGCATATGCTGGAAAGCTATGGCCGGGTGCAGCCGCTTTCGCATACGGAACGCAGGCTGCTCTATGTGCGGATGCTGTATCCGGAGAGGTTCCGGAAGCTTGCCGGTACGTATTATGGCGGAAATAAGGCCTGGATCTCCCGGCAGTATTCGGATAAGCTGGTGAAGATGAACCGACAGGAAAAGGCAAGGGAGGCGTTTCTGAAGCAGCTGGAGACATGAGAGCAGCTCTGCGCATCATAAATCGAGCAGGAGACGGCTTGTCGGCTCCTGCTCGCCTGCGCGAGCTGCGTCCTGCGTAAGCCGGAAAACACCTTACGCAGCTCTGCGCATAAAAAAGGCTTAAAATGGCGGAAAAGCGGTTTTCATTTCAGAGAAAAGCTGATATAATCGTTTATCATGACAGATCGGAAGCATCGCCGGATACTATACAGGATGCAGCGAAGAAACTGTAAAAATCCCGAGGAAATGCAACTGTTCAGAACAGTTACGAAGATACGGTTTTTACAGGAAGGGGTGTGGCAGACTTCCGATACATAATTTAGGAGGAAATCAAATGGAAGCGTACAGAGAAGCCTATGAAGAATGGCTTTCCAATCCGCATTTTGACGAAGAGACCAAGGCGGAACTGAAAGCAATTGAAAATGATGAGAATGAGATTAAGGAGAGGTTTTACACGGAGCTGGCGTTCGGTACGGCAGGCCTTCGCGGCATCATCGGCGCAGGTACGAACCGCATGAACAAATACGTTGTACAGAAAGCGACGCAGGGACTGGCGAATTATATCAACAAAGCCTGCGATGACCCGCAGAAGAAAGCGGTAGCGATCGCGTATGATTCCCGTCATATGTCACCGGAATTTGCGGATTTCGCGGCGCAGACGCTGGCAGCGAACGGCATTAAGGCGTACGTGTTTGAGTCTCTGCGTCCGACGCCGGAGCTGTCCTTCGCGGTGCGTGAACTGGGCTGCATCGCCGGCATCAATATTACCGCCAGCCACAACCCGCCGGAATACAACGGCTACAAGGTGTACTGGGAGGACGGTGCGCAGATCACACCGCCGCACGACACAGGTATCATGGCCGAGGTAAAGGCGATCACAGACTATACGGCGGCGAAGTCGATGGATAAGGAAGCGGCGATCGCGGCCGGGCTTTACGAGGTGATCGGGGAAAAGATCGACGACGCGTTTATCGGCTGCCTGAAGAAGCTGGTGCTCCATCCGGAGACGATCGAGCAGGAAAGTAAGAATCTGAAGATCGTCTACACACCGCTGCACGGCACGGGTAATATCCCGGCGCGCCGCGTACTGAAGGAACTCGGCTTTGAGAATGTTTATGTAGTACCGGAACAGGAGCTTCCGGACGGCGATTTCCCGACAGTCAGCTATCCGAACCCGGAAGCGGACGAGGCATTTGATCTGGGCCTGAAGCTGGCGAAAGAGCTTGACGCGGAGCTGGTGCTGGCGACGGATCCGGATGCGGATCGTCTCGGTGTCCGCGTGAAGGATTCAAAGACGGGCGAGTACCACACACTGACCGGCAATATGTCCGGCTGCCTGCTGGCGGATTATGAGATCGGTCAGAGGAAAGCCCTCAAAGGTCTTCCGGAGGACGGCGTCCTGATCAAGACGATCGTGACGACGAACATGGCAGACGCGATCGCGAAATATTATGGGACAGGCCTGATCGAGGTCCTGACCGGATTTAAATACATCGGACAGCAGATCCTGGGATTTGAACAGAGCGGGAAAGGCACGTATCTGTTCGGCTTTGAGGAGAGCTACGGCTGCCTGATCGGTACGCATGCACGCGACAAGGACGCGATCGTGGCAGTGATGGCGCTGGCGGAAGCGGCTGCTTTCTACAAGGCACAGGGCAAGACGCTCTGGGATGCGATGATCGAGCTGTATGAGCGCTATGGTTATTATAAAGACGATATCAAGTCCATCACGCTCAAGGGTATGGAAGGTCTGCAGAAGATCCAGGAGATTCTTGAGACCCTGCGGAAGAACCCGCCGACAGAGATCGGCGGCTACAAGGTTGTTTCCGCACGCGATTACAAGGCAGATACGATCACGGACATCGCGACCGGCGAGGTGAAGCCGACCGGTCTTCCGAATTCGAATGTGCTTTACTATGACCTCACGGATTCCGCATGGCTTTGCGTACGTCCGTCCGGCACGGAGCCGAAGGTGAAGTTCTACTATGGCGTTAAGGGCAGTTCTCTTGAAGACGCGGACGCAAAGTCGGCTGCGTTAGGCGAGCAGGTGCTCTCGATGATCAATTCCATGCTGTAATATGGAAAATACTGAACAGTTACGAATTGGCTTGACAAACGATTTATTACATTATATAAATAGTAGCGGGCACGAGATTGTATAAAATACAGATTTTTCACAGGAGGAATTAAAATGAACAGGACTGAACTGGTTGCAGCAATTGCTGAGAAGACCGAGTTATCAAAGAAGGATGCAGAGAAGGCTCTTAAGGCGTTTACGGAAGTAGTAGCGGAGCAGCTTAAGAGCGGTGAGAAGATTCAGCTGGTTGGCTTTGGCACGTTTGAAGTAGCTACCCGCCCGGAGAGAGAAGGAAGAAATCCGCAGACTGGCGAGACAATGAAGATCGCGGCTTCCAAAACTCCGAAGTTCAAAGCCGGAAAAGCGCTGAAGGACGTTGTGAACGGCTGATCCGATGCGTCTGGACAAATATCTGAAGGTGTCGAGACTGATCAGGCGCAGGACTGTGGCGAATGAAGCATGTGACGCAGGGCGTGTGCTGGTCAACGGCAAGGCGGCGAAAGCATCCGTAGCCGTGAAGCCGGGAGATGTGATAGAGATTGGTTTTGGCTCCAGAACCGTGAAGGTGGAAGTGGTATCCGTGGCGGAAACTGTCAAAAAAGAGGCAGCCGCGGAGATGTATCGCTATCTGTAGATGCAACGGTGGCTATTCAGGACAGTACCTCGCACTCGCTGCGAGGTACGTATGAAAACATATATTTTACAGGAAAAAGTCCCATCGCGCAGCGATTTTAAATGGACTTTTTCCCTCGCCGGGATGGCATCCCGCACAGAGTGCGGGATAAGTCCCGTAACTGTGAAGATACTGAACAGTTACCTGTGAGGATACGGAGCAGGTACAGACTTTCGACAAAATTGATATGAAAAACAGGCCGGACATTTTTCCGAGAGGATTGATGTTCAGCCTGTTTTCTTTTATGTTCTTAAAGCCGGGGTTTTTTCATATATTTAGAGCAAGGCGATTGCATCCGGAGAACGGGATGGAAGAAAAAAAGAATGAAAGACCACACAGTATTTCGTGGAGAGACAGAGCAGAGGGTGTCGTGACAGGCGTGACAGACGTCCTTTCCTTTGACGAAAATACCGTAGTGCTGCAGACCGAACAGGGAATGCTGACAGTAAAGGGGAAAGAGCTTCATATCGGTCGGCTGGAGCTCTCTTCGGGCGAAGTAAAAATGCACGGCAGTGTAGATGGTATCTTTTATTCCGGCGGCAATCCTGCAAAAAAAGGCAGCCTTATAAGGAGGATGCTGCAATGAGCAGTGTGGTACGGCAGGAGACTGCCGTATTTTTATTTTCCATTCTGCACGGCGCTGTGCTGACGATTCTTTATGATATCCTGCGCGCACTGCGAAGAAGTGTGCGGCATTCTCTGGCTGTGCTTTCTCTGGAGGATTTTTTCTACTGGATGCTGGCAGGGCTTCTGACATTTGGTCTGGCTTTTCAGGAGATGGATGGAGTGATCCGCGGTTACGCCGCCGCAGGAATGCTGCTGGGATTTCTGCTGTATCATTTTACGCTTAGTTCCGGCTTCGTGACAGTACTGAGCACGTTGTTTCGGGGGATAGCAAGGGTGCTGCGGCGAATTGCGGCACTGCGGTTTCATAAAAAGGGGTGAACAGCAGGCCGCAGCCTGGTCTTCGCTGCCGCTCCGGTCGGTGCTGTTCAGAACTGTTGAAAAATTTTGTAAATTTTGCAAGAAAAGAATTGAAATCAGGCGAAAAAAGGCATACAATGTCAGATACAGGTTTTGCGTTCGTGAGGGGAAGAAAATTCGTATCATAAGGGGTAGATGAAGATGGCAGGACGGAAAAAACAGCTCAGCACGGGGAATCGCCTTGGAATGTATGCAATCGCGGCGATCATTGCAGTGCTGCTTACAGTGCTTCTGGTGCAGAGCAGGTCGCTTCGCACGGAGAATGCGGCGTATGCGGCGCAGGTGGATGATCTGCAGCAGCAGCTTCAGGATGAGGAGGTTCGCGCGGAAGAGATTGATGAACTGAGTGAATACCTGAATTCTGATGAATATGTTGAAAAGCTGGCCAGAGAAAAGCTTGGGCTGGTGTATGAGGACGATGTGATTTATCGTGCGGCAAACTGAATGACTGTGTTATTTCCTGACAGGGCTCGGATTTGATTCCGGGCTCTGTTTTTATGCGCAGGGGCGCGTAAGGAATTTAGCAGCTAAAGCTGCACGCGCCCCGCGCGGCGAGTAGGGGACAAGTCTCCCTACTCGATTGCACACGGCCGGGCAAGGAATTTTGCGGCTAAAGCCGCACCCGGCCGGCGCGGGCGGATAGGGGAGAGAACTCCCCCTATCCGATTGATTTTTTAGAAAACAGACCGCTTTTGACAGATTCTGCGGCAATCCGGTGTTATGATGAAGTGCCATAACTGTGCAGGGACGGAACAGTTATGAGAATCGGTAACGGCACAGGTGCGGAAAGAGGGGAGGACGAACGATGAGCGAGTGGGTACAGCCGGAGCAGGAGCAGATGAAAAAGTACGCGGAGGCTTTTTTTTCGCTGGCAGAGATGTATGAGAAGCTTCCCTGTCAGAAGGAAAGGCTGGGAGATGAGGAACTGCGGGCACTGCTGGAGGATGTGAAGGACCGGGCATGCGCGGGCTGTTCATATGAGGAGCATTGCTGGCAAGACGCGTATTATGAGAACTGCAGGACATGGTATGAGCTTTTGAGGGAAATGGAACGAAGCGGTGATTTTTCCGTCATGCAAAGGATGCAGCTCAGGAAATCTTGCGAGCGCCCGGGACAGCTGATGCTGGCACTCCGGACAGGCTATGAGGAGGCGCGCACGAATCTGCTCTGGAGCAACCGTCTGCTGGAGCAGCGGCAGGCCGCGGGTGAGCAGATTGCGCGTACTGCGGAGCTTTTTGAGAGAACGGCGGAAGGGTTTGCTTCCCGGCCGCAGCTGGAAGCCCGGATTACGGGAAAGCTGAGGAGAGAGCTGCATTTTCTGCGTGTGGAACTGGATCAGATCCGGGCATTCCGGCAGGAGCCGGACAGGCAGGAATATTATCTGGTACTGCATATGGCGGGAAAGGGGCGGCTGCACTTTGACAGGGGAAGTGTGGTATCCGCCCGTTCGGTGGCGGAGGCGCTTTCCGACTGCTGCGGGGAGAGGATGCGCCCGGCCTTCAACTGCCGCGGGGCAGTTACCCCGGAGCCGATGCTTTTTCATTTTGTGCCGGATACAAAATATCAGTTTTTCTGCGGTGTTTCACATATCACAAAGGCCGGAGAGCTGGTGTCCGGCGACAATTTCACCATGCTTTGGCAGGATACGGGTAAAGTCGTGATGAGCCTCGCGGATGGCATGGGGTCCGGCACAGCGGCGAATCTGGAAAGCGGGAAGGTGATCGAACTGCTGGAACAGTTTCTGACTGCGGGGTTTCCTCAGGAGACGGCGGTGCGGCTTCTGAACTCAGGCATACTGCTGCAGAATAACAGTCCGGTTTTTTCGACAATTGACTTATGTATGGTTGACTTATATAATGCCAGATGTGATATGATGAAATCAGGAGCTGCTCCGTCATTTATCCGGAAAGACGGGCAGATTGAAGTGATCCGCGCGGATACGTTTCCGACCGGCGTGCTGCAGAAGTCGGATTACGAGAGCCTGCATCGGCAACTGGAGCCGGGGACAAACATCATCATGATGACGGATGGTGTTCTGGATGCGATGCCGGGGGAGGATCATGAGCAGGCGATGGCTGAGCTGATCGTTCGCCTGACGACGCGCAACGCCCAGGAGTATGCGAGACGTCTGATGGAGCGGGTATATCTGATGCAGGAACTGAATGCGCGGGACGATATGACGATACTGGTCGGGACGATCTGGGAGAAGTGACCTGAGACCGGGAATGGCCTGTGGCTGGAGTGTCAGTTCGGCAGAAGAATTTTGGCGGGAGGCATATAGGGCATGGACGATTTGATTCAAACTGTTTTTCACACAATCAAGGAATACCATATGATCGAAACGGGGATGCGCGTGATCGCCGGTGTCTCGGGCGGCGCGGATTCCATCTGCCTGCTGTATGCGCTCCGGCAGTACCGCCGGGAGATTCCTTTTGAATTGCTTGTGGTACATGTGGAGCATGGACTGCGCGGACAGGAAAGCCTGGACGATGCTGCCTTTGTTCAGAAGCTGTGCGCCGAATGGGAGATTCCGTGCCGTGTGGAGACGGCTGCGGTGACGCAGAGAGCAGACAGGGAAGGCCTGTCTGTTGAGGAAGCAGCCCGTGCGGAGCGCTACCGTATTTTTGAGGAAACGGGCAGGGAATGGCATGCCGACCGGATTGCTGTGGCGCACAATCGGAACGATCAGGCAGAGACGGTGCTCTGGAATCTGGCCCGCGGCAGCTCTTTAAGAGGGCTGGGCGGGATTCGTCCCGTGCAGGGGAAGCTGATCCGCCCGCTGCTTTTTACGGATCGGAACGATATAGAAGCATACCTGCAGAAAGCTGGACTTGACTGGCGGACGGACCGCACTAATCTGGAGACGGACTATACGAGGAACCGGATACGTCTTTCTCTGCTCCCACAGATGGAAAAAGATCTGAACGCGCAGGCGTCGCGGCATATCGCGGAAGCGGCGGACAGACTCCGCGGCGTGCAGGACTATCTTGACCGGGTGACGGACGAGGCCGCCGGGCGCTGTATCGCCGTGGAGAACGGGGATGCGGACGAGGCCGCCGGGCGCTGTATCGTTGCGGACGGTTTTGGGCCGGGATGTTCCGTAGTGATCCGGCTGGAAGCCTATAAAAAAGAGGAAGCCCTGATCCGGCAGGAACTCCTGAAACGTGCGGTTGAGCTGTGTGCGGACGAAAATAAAAAAAGCGGCTTAAAAGACATCGGCGCGGTACATATTCATATGCTTGAAGAACTTGCGGATATGGACTGCGGGAAACGCTGCAATCTGCCCGGAGGTATTTGCGCTGTGCGGGAGGATGGGATCCTGCGGTTTATGAGGCACAGGGGGGCGGCAGGAATGAGGATGGACTCCGCAAGGGCTGGCAGAAGCTCAGCCAGCCTTATCCTGCCGGATTGTGATAATGGTCCGGAAACCGGCAGGATTTTCGCCGGCATTTCCGTGACTGCAGAGCTGCTTTCCAATACGCCGGAGCTAAAAAAATATTTTTTGGAAGAAAAAAAGTATACGAAATGGATTTCCTATGATACAATAAAAAGTAATTTGCTGTTGCGGACCAGGCGGCCGGGAGACTACCTCGTGGTGAACGCTGAGGGCGGGAAGAAAAAGCTGAAGGACTATCTGATCGATCAGAAGATTCCGCGGGATAAGCGGGATGGGATTCTGCTGCTGGCAGACGGCTCCCATATCCTCTGGGTGGTCGGATGGCGGCTCAGTGAGGCCGCAAAGGTCACGGATGAGACGCGGCAGGTGTTGAAGGTTGCTCTGACGGGCGATGGTATTTCATAAATTCGTACCCGAAGGAGCGTAGATCACATCAGGATAATTATTAAGGCACTGAACAGTTACGAATCAGGAGAAAAGTGATGAAGGAAAACGTGAAGATCCTGCTATCGGAGCAGGAGGTTGACCGGCGGATTGAAGAGATTGCGGGACAGATCAGCAGAGATTACGCGGGGCAGGAGGTACACCTCATCTGCGTGCTCAAGGGCGCTGTCTTTTTTATGTGCGAGCTGGCAAAGCGGATCACGGTGCCGGTGACGATGGATTTTATGTCAGTAAGCAGCTATGGCAACGATACGAAATCGAGCGGCGTGGTGAAGATCGTGAAGGATCTGGATGAGCCGCTTGACGGCAAAAACGTGCTGATCGTGGAAGATATTATTGATTCCGGCCGTACCTTAAGCTACCTGATCGAGATCCTCGAAAAGAGAAATCCGGCGTCCTTGCGCCTCTGTACGCTGCTTGACAAACCGGAACGGCGGATCGCTCAGGTGACGGTGGATTATACCTGCTTCAATATTCCAGATGAATTTGTCGTAGGATACGGCCTGGATTATGCGCAGAAATACCGGAATCTGCCGTTTATCGGTGTGGTGACCTTCTCGGATTGAGCGAATTCAGGTATCTGTTCAGAAGGGGCTATGGCAGCAGCGCGAATACAACAGACAGGAGATGCAAAGAATTGACGAAAAACGCAAAAGGGATCGGACTGTATCTGGCGGGCGTCCTGATCATCCTGATCCTTCTTATGACGTTCCGCGGCGGAATGGAAGCCGCGCAGACATGGAACAGCAGTGAGCTGACCGAAGCGCTGGAAAACGATGAGGTCGCGGCGATTACGATCACGCCCAATGAGGAGACGCCGACCGGTACTCTGAAAATCGTGCTGAAGACCGGCGATGTCCGGTACGTGAATGTGCTGAATGTCGAGACCGTGGCGGAAGAGCTGGAAGCGTATGAGATCGAGCCGGAGATTGAGGATGTGGAGCGCGAGAGCGCAGTGCTGATCTGGCTGTTCCCGACCGTGATCATCTGCGTGGTGATGATCGTGATGTTCACGATGATGAACCGGCAGGCGGGCGGCGGCAATTCCCGGATGATGAATTTCGGCAAAAGCCGGGCGAAAATGATCTCTCCGGACGCGAAACGCGTGACATTTGAGAATGTGGCCGGATTAAAAGAGGAAAAAGAGGATCTGCAGGAAATCATTTCGTTTTTGAAAGAGCCGGACCGCTTTGTCCAGATCGGGGCGCGCATTCCCAAGGGCGTGATTCTGGTGGGCCCTCCGGGCACCGGCAAGACACTGCTCGCGAAGGCGGTCGCCGGGGAGGCGGGCGTACCGTTTTTCTCCATATCCGGTTCGGATTTTGTGGAAATGTTCGTCGGCGTCGGTGCGTCCCGTGTGCGCGACCTGTTTGAGGAAGCGAAAAAGCACCAGCCCTGCATCGTCTTTATCGATGAGATCGACGCGGTCGCCAGACGGCGGGGCACCGGTATGGGCGGCGGGCATGACGAGCGCGAGCAGACGCTGAACCAGCTGCTGGTGGAGATGGACGGCTTCGGTGTCAACGAGGGCATTATCGTGATGGCCGCAACGAACCGTGTGGACATCCTCGATCCCGCTATCCTGCGGCCGGGACGTTTTGACCGTCAGGTATCGGTGGGACGGCCGGACATCAAAGGCCGGGAGGAGATTCTGGAGGTTCACGCAAAGGGCAAGCCTCTGGCGGACGATGTCGATCTGAAAGAGACTGCGCGCACGACGGCGGGCTTTACCGGCGCGGATCTGGAGAATCTGATGAACGAGGCTGCCATCATGGCCGCAAAAGAGAAGCGCGCCTATATCTGCCAGTCGGACATCAACCGTGCGTTTATCAAGGTCGGGATCGGTGCGGAGAAAAAGAGCCGCGTGATCTCCGAAAAGGAGAAGCGCATCACCGCTTATCATGAATCCGGGCACGCCATCCTCTTTCATCTGCTGCCGGATGTCGGGCCGGTGCATACGGTCTCCATCATACCGACCGGGCGGGGGGCAGCCGGCTATACGATGCCGCTTCCGGAAAAGGATGAGATGTTCAATACCAAAGGCCAGATGGAGCAGAATATCATTGTCAGTCTTGGCGGCCGGGTAGCGGAAGAGCTGGTCATCGGCGATGTGACGACCGGCGCTTCGCAGGATATCAAGCAGGCGACCGCGATCGCCCGGGCGATGGTGACCAAATACGGCATGTCGGAGAAAGTCGGCCTGATCAACTATGATAACGAGGACGACCAGGTGTTTATCGGAAGAGACCTCGCGCATACCCGCGCGTACGGCGAAAAGATTACGTCCCTGATCGATGAGGAAGTAAAGCGCATTGTCGATGAGTCGCATGAAAAAGCGCGCGAGATGATCTCGGCGCACATCAATGTGCTCCACGCGAGTGCGGAGCTGCTGATCGAGAAGGAAAAGATAGGCAGGGAAGAATTCGAGGCGCTCTTTGAGACGGAGTGAGTAACATGGCGAAGCACAATGCCCGCAACACCCGCAGCCGCATTGTTCAGGCGGCCTGGGAGCTGTTCTATGAAAACGGGTACGATGAGACGACGGTAGACGAGATCGTAGAGCGGTCCGGGACATCGAAGGGATCCTTTTACCATTATTTTGCGGGGAAGGATGCTCTGCTTTCGTCTCTTTCCACGCTGTTTGATGAAAAATACGAGGAACTGAATAAACAGATCCCCGAAGATATGAACAGCTTCGATCAGCTGATCTGGCTGAACCACGAGCTGTTCTTCATGATTGAGAATTCTGTGTCACTGGATCTGCTCGCCAGGCTGCTGTCCACGCAGCTGATCACGACGAGCGAGAAGCATCTGATGGATCAGAACCGCTATTACTTCCGCCTGCTTCGCAGGATCTGTCTGGACGGGCAGAAGGAAGGTGAACTGCGGGAAGATATTTCCGTCAATGAGATGGTGCGCACCTACGCGCTTCAGGAGCGGGCAATGATGTACGACTGGTGCATCTGCGGCGGGAACTACTCACTGAGCCAGTATTCCTCCACACAGCTGCCGCTTCTGCTGAGCTATCTGAGGAAAGAAAATTGATTACCAATATTCAATCAACTCATCGGTTCCGCATCCAAGTACCTGCGACAGCCGGATGACATATTCTGCGCGCACTTTATTAATGTTTTTTTGCTTCTGCTCGTATTGCTGCAGTGTTCGAAGAGGAATTCCGGCCATATCGGCCAGCTTTTGCTGACTGTACCCGGCCCGCATACGCATCTGCTTTAACCTCGTGTTCTTTTGCGCTTCCCGGCATTTTTCATCCATCCGGTCCGCGAACTGACGGATATCCATTTCGTGGTATGGAGAATAAAGCTGTTGGATTTCTTCAATCGGAACCAGACATGTAATGGCCTGAAAAGGCAGGGCTTTTTCCCACTGATACCAGGCAAGAGCCCATCCGGTCCAGTATTCTTCACTGCGGTTTCTGGTATGGCAGGGGGTTATGCGCCTGACGCAGAGCCCGGACTCGTCTAATACCGTGTAGGCGATTTCTATTCCGGATTTTCCCACTGTCAGAGTGAAATCTCCTTCACCGAACCGCCGGGCAACTCCGGAGGTCAGAAAAAGATTCCAATAAGCGGGCAGTTCGAATTTCATGTCATATACGGCAAAATCCAACATGCGGCCCAGAGCGGTCCGCGCTTTTTCTACATAGGTTTCATCGTAAGCGTGCATCATCCGGCTTCATCTCCTCATCCAGTATTTGCGTGATATAAAGACCGCCTCTTTGCCATCTGCTTCGATCTGTATGAAAGTATTCCCGGCGGGCGGCTTTATCTCTCTCCATTTTCTGCGCATACCAGTCGTTGCTTCCTGCGATTTCATATCCAGTGAATCGAATTCGCTCAAAAGAAAGCCTGCTTTTATATACTCCTGTGGGAGTATATTGAGTATATTTGTCAAGGAAAAATTTATTCATGTAGATTACAGCAGAGTTATTATTCACAGCGAGCCTGACACTCGCTGTCAGGCTGCACCAGAACACGTTTCGTATGTGTAACGCAGCAGATGCGAAGTCCTGTGCCAAATAGATTTGCAACAGCATGGAGATGGAATGTCGAAAAATAAAAGAATTAAGATTCGTACAAATGATAATCTAAACTTTAGTCTAATAAAAAAACCTTTAAATCCGGCACTTTTTTTGGAAAACAGAAAAAATAAGTATAGACTTCATTCTGCATTGCAGTCTGTTTTTCGTGGGTGTATACTGTCCTTTAATTGCGGCCTGAGGAAAAAGAACGGTTCCGGTAATTAAGCAGTTCTTGAACAGCTGCCCGATCCAGAACAGCAGGCGGCAGGAAAGAGGAGGAAGATTATGGATTCAAGGAGTATTTTGGTTCTGGTAACAATGATCGTGTATCTGGTCGGGGTAGTCGGGATTGGTGTCTGGTTCTCCCGGTCGAACAAATCCACCGGCGACTTTTATCTGGGTGGCCGGAAGCTGGGCCCGCTGGTGACGGCGATGAGCGCCGAGGCATCGGATATGAGTTCCTGGCTGCTGATGGGTCTGCCGGGCGTAGCGCTGCTTGCGGGCGTACCTGAGGCCGTGTGGACTGCGGTTGGCCTTGCAGTCGGTACATATCTGAACTGGCTCTTCGTGGCGAAGCCGATCCGTCACTATTCGCAGCACATCGGCGCGACGACGATCCCGGAATTCTTTTCCAAACGCTATCATGATGACAAACATATCCTGTCGCTGATCGCAGCGGTCGTCATTGTCGTATTTTTCGTGCCGTACACCGCATCTGGCTTCAATGCCTGCGGTACGCTGTTTTCCAGTCTGTTCGGTGTGAACTATCTGACAGCGATGCTGATTTCAGCGGTAGTCATTACCCTGTATACGACGCTGGGCGGCTTCATGGCGGCTTCTACTTCGGACTTTGTGCAGTCCATCGTGATGACGATCGCGCTGATCGTTGTTGTGTTCTTTGGCATTAACGCAGCCGGAGGCTGGTCTGCGGTGGTATCGAACGCACAGTCCCTGCCGGGCTATCTGAACCTGACACAGGGTTATGATGCGGCGACCGGTGCGGCGGCATCCTATGGTCCTCTGACCATTGTATCTACGCTGGCATGGGGGCTTGGTTATTTCGGAATGCCGCACATCCTGCTGCGCTTTATGGCAATTGAGGATCCGAAGAAGCTTCCGCTTTCCCGCCGTGTCGCGACCGTGTGGGTTGTGATCTCGATGGGCGTGGCTGTTCTTATTGGTATTATCGGAAACGCAATGATCAGCGCGGGTGCTCTGGAAGCACTCTCTTCCTCTGACTCTCAGCGGATCGTCATTAAGATCGCGGAGCTGATCAGCACGCACGGCGTCCTTCCGGCGATTGTGGCGGGCGTGATCCTCTCCGGTATCATGGCAGCGACGATGTCCACGGCGGATTCTCAGCTTCTGGCGGCTTCCTCCAGTGTTTCACAGGATATTGTCCGTGATACCCTTGGCGTGAAGCTTTCGGATAAGGCACAGATCATTATCGCGCGGTGCACCGTTGTGGCGGTAGCTGTGATCGCGATGATCTGGGCCAGAAATGAGGGCTCAGTGTTTTCCATCGTATCATTTGCATGGGCGGGCTTCGGCGCGGCATTTGGTCCGGTCGTTCTGCTGGCTCTGTTCTGGAAGAGAAGCAATAAATGGGGCGCGATCACCGGTATGATCGCCGGCGGCGCCATGGTATTCATCTGGGAATATGTCATCAGCCCGCTGGGCGGTATATTTGCCATCTATGAGCTGCTTCCGGCATTCCTGATCGCGATCGTGGTGGATGTGGTCGTGAGCCTTGCGACTGGTGCACCGGATAAGTCGATCGAGAAGGAATTTGACGAAGTGGCCGCAATGAAAGACTGAAGATAGTGGAAATGTATCTGTTCAGGACAGTACTTCGCACTTGCTGCGAGATGCGTATGAAAACATAAATATAACAAAAGAAATAACGATACGGAGGTGTTTCCCTGACGGGAGGCGCCTTTCCTTATGGCATAGCCGTAGCCATAAGGAATCCTCCGACTTCGTCGGCATCTTCGCTTCGCTGCGGTCCGCGCTAAACGAGTGCCACTGGCACTCAGCGCCCTTATGGCATAGCCCGCAGGCTTACGGAAGCATAGAAAATGCCGCCTTCCCACCGGAAATCCGCGCGGCCCTGATGGCGCTCGGCAATTGCGCGCACGGATTCGGTGCCGAGCCCGTAGCCCTCGTGACGGGAGGAGAGGAACCGCCCGGCCTTTATTGTCGGGGCGGATACAGCCGTGTTGTCAACGGTAAGAAGAAGCTTTTGATCATCCGCTTTTGCAAGAACACGTATAAACGGCGCTGTTCCTTCGAGGTTCCGGCAGGCCAGAAGCGCGTTTTCGAGCAGGTTGCCGAGGACAGAAGTAAATTCCGGCTCGCTGATGGGCAGCTCCTCCGGCAGGTTCATCTGCGCGGTGAAGTCAATGCCCGAATTTTCCGCTTCCTGAAAATAATAGCTGACGATCGTATTCACAGCAAAATTTCTGCACCAGGAACGGCTGGTATCCGGCGGGAGGGAATGCTGGTAGTTTTCTACATATTCCTTCAGTGCGGCTTCGCTGCCGGTACTGATGTAATTGTTGATAATGCGCAGATGCTGTGCGAGATCATGCCGCGCCTGACGCGTCTCCTGTATATGGCGGGAGAGCTGGCTGTACTGTGTGCGCTGGAGCGCCAGGAGATTTTCCTGCTGGGCGGCCTGTTCCTCCAGTGCGGCTTCATTGCGGATGATGTCCAGTGCCTGAAACAGGACGCCGTACAGGCTGAACATACCGAAGATCAGAAGCACACGGGAGAGCAGAAAACGAATCTGCCGCACATTTTCCGGAGAGAGATCTCCTGTATACAGCAGCACGATCAAAGTCGTAAAGACCGGGAGCAGCCAGATCACCTTCCACAGGGAAGGAGCGTCTGTGTGAAATACCCGTTCGGCGGTTCTTTTGAGGAACAGGAGCATAAAAGGCGCGGTCACCGCGAGAGCGATCAGGTTCAGCAGCAGACTGCGAAGAGAGTTAAATTCCAGATCCGGGCTGTAGAACAGCCGGGCTTCGGTAAAAAGCGAGATTCCGCGTACGAGGATGATATAATCGAAAAGAAACACATACAGAAACAGCGTTTTCCAGCGATCCGCGTCAATGCTGTTTGTGTAGATCAGAAAACAGACCGCGGCAAAGAAAAACTCCAGAAAGCGCTCGCCGCCGAGATCCTGCACTGTGAGCCAGGCATAGAGTGCCGAATGGAGCAGCTGCGTGCATCCGATCAGGAGCGCGACCGTCCACATCGGATAGAGCAGACGTTTCCGGAACGGATAGTATCCCATAAGCCGATAGGGAAGTGTGGAAACTGTCTCATATAGAAAACAGATCAGAAAAGGAATATTCATCGCCGGGCCCTCTTATCTTTATCGAACTCCTTCGCTGCGCATTGCCATGAACTGATAATGGTCATAGGCGGCAAGCGTTTCTTTCAGCTTTCTTCTGCTGCAGAAAATCCGTTCTTTTTTTCCGAGGGAGATTTCTCCGTTTTCTGCAATCGCTGATACAAAAGAAAAATTAACGGTCAGCCCCCGGCTGCACTCGTAAAAACGCCCGGAATTCGGAAGCTGACGAACGACGTCCGCATAGGTCTGGCCGGTACGTATTGTGTCCTTTCGGGTATGGATCAGCAGGCCGTTCCGCACCGATTCCATGTACAGAATATCATCCAGCGGGATCATCCGGTTCGTTGATGTCCGGTCCTCCGCGATGCTCCGCACAGTCAGCACGACAGGAGCCGCCAGCACATCACGCAGCCGCTTCAGACACCAGGAGAGCGCATTTGCCTGCACAGGTTTTACCAGAAAATCCATGGCATGGACGCCGTAGCTCTCCAGCGCAAAGTTCCGTTCCGTGGTTGTAAAAATGATCGGAATTTCTTCATCCGTCTCGCGGATCTTCCAGGCTGTATCGAGACCGGTCATCTCGCCTTTTAGCATGATATCCAGAAAAACAGCACTGCAGAAGCCTCTGCGGAATTCTTTGAGAAACGCTTCTCCGCTCTCATAGACCGACAGATCCGCGTTTTCCTGATGTGCGGCACAGTCTTCCCGAATGAGGTTGATAAGATTCTCCTGATCGGATTTCAGATCCTCTACGATGGCAAAATGCATGGGAACTCCTTTCCGGGGGCGGCGTTTCACACTGCGTGCGGTACCTGTGCCGGATATGCCCTCTCAGGGTGCGGATTACCGTTTAGTTACAGGTCACACCCTAGCCAGGACTCACTGAAACGGATTTGAAGACTAAATT
>JAJQIL010000083.1 GCA_021199235.1 Lachnospiraceae bacterium
ATTATTCCACCTGGAGCGTAAAGAGCTCAGTAAAGGTGAAATAACCCGTAACCGTTAAGTTAAATTTTTAATAATTTAGACATATTCCCGTCATATTTTCATGTTAGAAATAACATAGATGTTGGCTACAACCAGCATCATTTCATAACTCACGCCTGGCAGCCCCCACACGCTGCCAGGCACTCCCTCAGTTTTGGAGTCATATTCTCATTCATATTTTCATTCGTATTTTCATTCATTTTCCCATACATTTTCTTTTCAAAACCGGTATGTTAATATTTTCCATAATACGATTGCATTCCACAGGAGCCATGGATTTTTCAGGCTTGTTTTTTTACCTGTTTTTCAGTTCCTGCAGGCAGATTTTTGGCGCATCTCTTGTTTTTTGTTCTCAAAAGTATATAATGTGACGTGAAGAGATTTGCGCTGCCTGCAGCAGAAAATCCCGAGGGTCAACGAGCAGCAGTGCTGCGAGGTACTGTCCCGAATCATTATAAATATTCAATCAACGGAGGAAATGAACATGGCAGAAAAGGATACCCGCTCGCGTAATGAGCAGATGCTGAACGACCCGGTGGAGCGGATCATTCCCAGGCTTGCCGGACCGACGATCCTGTCGATGCTCATCACTTCCATTTATAATATGGCGGATACCTTTTTTGTGAGCCAGCTGGGTACCTCCGCGTCCGGAGCCGTAGGAATCGTTTACTCGGCGATGGCGCTGATCCAGGCGTTTTCCTTTATGATCGGCATGGGCGCCGGCAATAATATCTCCCGGCTGCTCGGAAAAGGTGAGGAGGCTGAGGCTGAAAAGTACGCATCCGTCGCCTGGTTTACGGGTTTTGCGCTCGGATGTGTGGTAGCGGTGCTCGGTATGACCACGCTGGAACCCATCGTCATGCTGCTTGGTTCCACGGAAACCATCGCTCCCTATGCAATGGCCTACGCCCGCTATATTTTTCTGGCGGCGCCTTTTATGATGTGCTCTTTTATCATGAACAACCTGCTCCGCTTTCAGGGGCTGGCAGTTTACTCTATGGTGGGTATTACGACCGGCGGTATCCTGAATATGGTGCTGGATCCGATCCTCATCTTCGGTCTGGGAATGGGGACGATGGGTGCCGGCGTCGCGACCGGATTTTCCCAGTTCGTCAGCTTCTGTATTCTTCTGTTTATGTGCAATACACACAAGGATGCGATCCGCATTACTCCGCGCAATTACAGGCCGTCGCTGCAGATATACGGGCGTATTCTGTACACGGGCGCGCCTTCCCTCGCAAGGCAGGGGATTGCCAGCATCTCCTCCGTGATGCTGAATTCGATCGCCGGTTCCTACGGCGACGCGGCGGTCGCGGCCATGTCGATCGTCTCCCGCTTTACGATGTTTATCAATTCTGTCGTCATCGGCTTCGGGCAGGGCTTCCAGCCGGTCTGTGCCTTTAATTTCGGCGCAAAAAAATATGACCGTGTCAAACGGTCGTTCTGGTTCTGTGTGAAAGTCGCAACGATCACCCTGCTTGTACTGTGCGGCATTTCCCTGCTGTTCTCAGGGCATATTATCGCTCTCTTCCGCCGCGACGACGCGGAGGTCATCGCGATCGGCACATTTGCACTGCGCGCCCAGCTCGTCACCATGCCGCTCTGGGGCTACTACATCATGTGCAACATGTTCTCCCAGTCCATCGGCTACGGCTTCCGCGCTTCGATCATCTCCTGCGCAAGGCAGGGGCTCTTCCTGATCCCCGTGCTGGCCGTCCTTCCGCGCTTCTTCGGGCTGCGCGGGCTGCAGCTCTCCCAGCCGCTCTCGGATGTGCTGGCCTTTTTCCTGGCGTTTGTGCTGGCAAGCGGAATCCTTAAGGAGCTTGACCGGAAACAGCCTGATTAGATTTCGGATTCTTCGGAAATGCAAAAGCAGGGTAAGGCGCTCCGAGATTTTCTGCTGTTCCTCCTCGTTCAGTTCCATACGCTGGTCTGTCAGCCGTGCGGTTTCTTTTACCGCAGCATCATAGCCGGTAAGTGCTGCAAACGGTGAAAACTGCGCTGCCCGGTCTGTCATGGACATATGCGGACGCTTTTGGGAGACATGATGGGGCAAATTGATAATGTCCTGATACTCTTCTATCTTTCTGTCAGCCATTGATCCTGCATCTCCTTCGCCTGTCTTCTCTGTATTATCTGTCCAGGATAGTACCTCGCACTCGCTGCGAGGTACGTATAAAAACATACATTCCGCAGGAAAAAGTCCCATCGCGCAGCGATTTAAAATGGACTTTTTCCAGTAACTGTGAAGGTACTGAACAGTTACCCGTATTTTTTCAGTGACTCCTATGCTACCTTCTATGACCGCCGATCTGCGCATTACGGTCACGGCCGGTGGCTCCTTCTTCCAGATTCATCCCTTTCAGCAGTGCGTTCTTCCCAAATTTCTTATGAATCTCCAGTACCGCTTTCTGCCTGCGTTTTTCCTTATCAAGCTCAGCCTGTTCCTTTTCACGCTGTTTTTCAAGAGCGGCATAATCCGTAAATAAATCCAGCTGTTCCGGCTCCGGGGGCTTTACCTGATCTTCGCTTACAACGTGATTGGCGACAACGTACATCCGGCGCACCAGCAGGTTGTGGTCAACGATGCGGTCAAACAGTTCCATGGCCGCATTGGTGATCAGAACTGTAGATGCTGTCTGCCTGCCCAGATTGATGGAACCATGCGCCTGTTTTGGAACGCTTCTGCCATAGTGATCGGTGGTGACTTCGCCTTTATAGGATTTCCGCCGCGCAGGGTCTGCCAGATTACCTGTATCGTATCCGATGGTCAGCACGATCTGATCAGCAACCAGTCCTTTATCTACGAGGTCAAGCGAAAGGGAATCCGCCATTTCGC
>JAJQIL010000127.1 GCA_021199235.1 Lachnospiraceae bacterium
CACAGGAGGAACCGGTAAAGCTCCGCCCCGGCGCACGGCGTTGCCGTTCATTATTGACTTCCTTCACACGCTGAACGACTTCAAATAATCTTGCCCGTCCGGGGATACCATAGGATTTTAATGATGGAGAAACTGCAAGGCAGATTGTTTTCTCTGTACGGCTTAAATCCGCTACCACCAGATTCGTAGTCAGCGGGTCCAGACCGCGCTCCGCACATTCCACCGAGGCATAAAAGGATTTCAGATCAATGGCAATATAAGAATGTTCTGACAAGCGGTTCACCTCTTTCCCCTCCATTTGTGTTCAATCCGTTTTTGTCATGATCAGATATTTATCCAGGAAGAAAACAATGACTGAATCCCCTATTCCATACAGGAGTTGTGATGCAACTCCACACGCCTGATACAGGACCGGCGACCTGGCGGATGCGGTTGCCTGCATCGTTCCGGTAAACTTTCCGCCCAAAAGGGCATACAATCCATTCTGTATGTCTCTTATGCCGCTCAAAATAGTCCCTCATTCTGCTTATTGTCATGACCAGCTCCTCCCGCATAAAGGTTGTTTTCTGTTTATATATATTTCCCGGTCACACTGTCCGGGTTATCCCTTATGTCCCCGGGTGTCCCACTCGCGACGATCCTGCCTCCGGCTTCCCCGCCGCCTGGTCCCATGTCAATGACATAATCCGCCGACCGGATGACATCCAGGTCTTGCTCAATCACAACAACGGTTGCACCGTTCGCAATAAGACTGTCAAAGACTTTGAGCAAAGTCTGTATATCCAACGGATGCAGGCCGATGGACGGTTCATCCAGAATATACATGACTCCCGTTGTCCGGTTCCGTACTGCCCGGGCAAGCTGCATCCTCTGCCGTTCACCGGTAGAGAGCGTAGAAGCTGCCCGATCCAGAGTCAGATAGCCAAGGCCGAGTTCCATCAGGCGCTTCGCAATGGCAAAATAAGACTCACAGATGCTTTCTGCCGAAGAAATTTTTCAACCCGTTTCATGCCTTTCTCATCCTTAACCTTGGAAAGCGCATTTTTCCACGGTATAGATTGCATTAAAGTACGTAAAATCCATCTCTCCAGCAGCACCGTTCGTTTTGTTCTGATAAATGAGATGATGTTTTTCAGCCGGTCCATGGAATACAATATCCTTTTCTTTCTCAGTTAAATCCCGAAACGGCACGTCCGTGCGAACTCCCATTTCCCGTGCAACATCTTTCATGATCGACCACATGAGGGTCTGCCACGGAAGTACAGCACCTCATCAACATCTGCTTTCGACGCAAATGTCATACGTCTGCGTGTATACGTTGACAGGGATTCCAGATATCTCCGCGAACCTTCCGCATACAACACACCAAGAGCAAGAGACGATTTCCCTGATCCGGAAACGCCGCAGATCCCGACTATTTTTCCAAGCGGCACATCAACATCCACGTCCTTCAGATTGTGAACCCGTGCACCTCGTATTATAATTTTGTCCGGCATGAAAGAATGTTCTCCTTCCCAATTTTTCTACGAGTCAGGTCTTTCCATTGTAAAAGAGTTTGAACAAAAATTCGGCTCTCTGCGCTGCCGCGAACTGCGTCCCGGGGGCTTTTCGAAAAACGATCCGCCCCACCTCTGCGAGTCTATTTCCTGTCAGGCGATCGAGTACGCTTACCTTTTTATCCGTGAAGCCGAATTATGATCTGGCAGGACACTCCGGTGCGGTATTCTTCCGGACCAACGTCATTTTACAGATATGTCCCGCAGATAATCCTGCAGAATAGGGATGACTGTGTAGATTCCGAAAATTGTCCCGATTCACTCAATGAATCGAGGACGTAGGCCGAGCCATTGCCTTAAACAGGGTGTTTCAGTCGGCAGATAATACTGTTAATCGTCTGTCTATTCACTTTGGAACAGGATAATTTCATTTATCTTCAATCTCTCAGTAATCTTTAATCGTCTTTTTATCTCTGATCTGCAATGCGGAATCAAGATTTGTCGCATAGTAATCATAATCAAAGCCGTCATTATCCTTCATAACTAAATGTTCAGGCTCATTATTATATTTGAAATACAAGCTATATGACCATGTATACCCATCATCATGATATGTTATTGCGAATGAGCGAAGATGACCTTGATGACGATTTTGGGGAAGAAGGTTTTTACATCTTCTAAAAACCGACCTCGTCTGGTTTTTGTTGCCAAACAAACGTTTATCTAACATATGTTCGGCGAACATATGTTTCTTTTTGTTAGGGCATGGCCCTGTTCTCCATTGTGGAGTTTTTCGTCGTTCCGAAAAACGGAGCTTTGGAGAACAAATAAACCACCTGCTATGCGGGTGGTTGGAATAGCTTCAGCGTTGTGTAAAAAACCTCCAATGATATAATAAAAACAGGTTCGCCAACCGTTTTATTAATCAAAGGAGGTAGTCCAAATGGACAATAATACTTTATCACATACTACATGGAATTGTAAGTACCATATCGTCTTTGCACCGAAATTTAGAAGGAAAATAATATATGGTGAATTGAGGCAGGATATTGCCAATATTATAAGTATGCTATGTAAGCGCAAAGAGGTAAACATTATCGAAGCGGAGATATGTTCAGATCATGTACATATGTTAGTAGAGATTCCGCCTAAGATGAGTGTATCAGAATTTGTAGGGTACTTAAAAGGTAAAAGCACGCTTATGATATTTGAACGGCATGCAAATCTCAAATATAAGTATGGAAATAGGCATTTCTGGTGCAGAGGTTATTATGTAGACACTGTAGGGAAAAATGCAAAAAAGATTGAAGAGTATATTCGAAATCAGCTGAAAGAAGATTTGG
>JAJQIL010000134.1 GCA_021199235.1 Lachnospiraceae bacterium
CAGTATAAACATGCGGCGCCCGTAAAATCGGAGGTATGTATGAAAAAGGAACTGTTATCATCTCAAACAGGCGGACAGCGGCTCGGCCGCCTGCACTCCGCCGACGGAATCACACATGGGAAACATTTATCCCCGGCCGGATTTATCGGCGTCTGGCTTCTGATTTACGCCGTTGTACTTGTCTGCGGAGTTTGTCTATCTTTTCTGATTGTCCTAAATAACAATACAGATTTTCTAAGCGTTGCCCGGCGAGACCTGAATTATTATACAGAACACGGGAACTTCAACCCGGAAGTGATCGTAAACAGTGCAGACAATCTGATTTATTCCGCTGACGGAGAAAAATACGATGCACTTATCTCTGCTGATCACGGTAAAGACTTCGATCATGATTTTTATGCGCAGAAATATCTGCCGAAGGTACAGTCGGGAAAGACTGTCTATACAATTATTTTCAACACAGATTTGCAGGATAACTTTGCCATCGCAATTGCCATGCAGTATACACAAACCAGAATCTGGCCGCCCGCCTCATAGATATTCTGCTGGACAACGCGGTCAAGTTTTCCGGCGAAGAGGGAAGCGTACAAATTACATATGCCAGTGATATAAAGCGCGTTACCATATCCGTCATTAACAGCGGTCGAACCATCTCACCGGAAGAACAGCCGCATATCTTCTCCAGATTTTACAAAGGAGATAAATCTCACAACGAAAAAGGCAGCGGACTCGAACTCGCCATCGCTTCTGAGATTGCCGCTTCTCTTGATGAAAAACTCTGGCTGCAAAAAAGTGACTCGTCCGGTACGGAATTCTGTTTTACACTGAAAAAGAATTAAAGAATCGCAAAATTTATCTGTTTCAGAAATGTATGCTGAATCCCTTACGCACTCCTGCGCACACCAATAACGGAAAACACCCGGCCTTCCGGCCGGGTGTCCTCCTGTCATAGCCCCATGTACCATGACGTGTCAGTATATATCAGATTTCATGTAATATTTCCTCGTATAAAGATCTTCTGTGTCCCCACACAGCGTACCGTTCACACCTTCTCTATTTGAAAGAACGGCCGATCTCGAGTCCTTTCTCGAACGCCTGCTTATTCAGGGGAAGCAGCTTTGCCTTTTTCGCGAGCTTGTGCTCGATGGTTCCCCATACAACCTCCGGCGAAACCACCTCGGTATAACCTACATACACGCCGAGCATGATAACATTCAGTACCTTCGCGTTGCCGAGCTCATAAGCCATCTCTGTCACCGGCGCTTTTACCACCTTCACATCATCACGGGTAATCTCGCTCTCATCCACGATCGAGCTGTTGATGAACAGTGTTCCGCCCGGCTTCAGGGTGGGCAGGAACTTCACAAGGGAAGGACCGTTCATCACGATCAGATCATCCATCACGTCGCCGAGAGGCGCACCGACCATCTCATCCGAGATAACTACGAAGCAGTTCGCGGTACCGCCGCGCTGCTCTGCGCCGTAAGACGGGAAGAACGTAACGTTTTTGTCTGTGGAATCACAGGTAGCGGTCGCAAGGAATTTGCCGAGAGTCATAACGCCCTGTCCGCCGAATCCGCCAACACATAAATTTGTTTCCATAAAATTCTTCCTCCTCCTTCTTATTTATCTCTCACTACGCCGAGCGGGTACTCCGGCAGCATCTTCTGCTCAATGAAATCAAGCGCGTCGAGCGGCTCAAGACCCCAGTTCGTCGGGCAGCTGGTCACAATCTCAACCATGGAAAAGCCCTTGCCGTCAATCTGATTCCGGATTGCTTTCTTAATCGCTTTCTTTGTCTTGATGCAGTTCTGCGGCGTATTGCAGCTGGTTCTCTCCAGATAAGCCGGAGCGGTCAGCTGATTTAAAATCTCACACATATGCATCGGATAGCCATGCTCCTCGGCGATACGTCCCTTCGGAGCAGTCGATGCCTTCATACCGATCAGCGTGGTCGGCGCCATCTGTCCGCCGGTCATGCCGTAGATACCGTTGTTGATAAAGATAACCGTGATATTCTCTCCGCGGTTTGCCGCGGAAACAGACTCCGCCAGACCGATGGAGGCAAAATCGCCGTCACCCTGATAAGTGATGTAAATGGAATCCGGATTGCTTCTCTTCATACCGGTAGCCACGGCACAGGCACGTCCGTGCGGCGCGGTGATCGTATCATAAGCGATATAGTCCATATGAAGTCCGCAGCATCCGATACCGGTGATCAGAACGCTCTTATCTACAATATTCAGCTCTTCGAGAACCTCTCCGAGCAGCTTAATCACGGTGCTGTGCATACAGCCCGGGCAAAATCCGGATACTTTATCTTCCTGAATGGTTTTTGTTCTAGAGTAAACTAATTCCACTGACGTACCCTCCTAATCTATCTAAAATTTTTCTTGCAGATTTGATCACTGCTTCGCGGCTCATGACGTTTCCGCCGGAGCACAGGCATGTCTCGATAACCGCGCGGTTCTTCACGCCGATCGCCACATCCTCGTAATACTGTGCCGGGATGGACATCTCCACGTCGAGAACTGCCTTGCAGATATTGTAATCGATATTGTCAAACGATGTATACGGGAACGGGCTGACCGTGATCGGACGAATCAGGCCGACTCTGTATCCCTGCTTGCGAAGAATGTCCACAACGGATTTGCAGATACGTCCGCAGATACCGTAAGCGGTCAGGATGAGCTCTGCGTCTTCTACCAGATACTCCTCAACCTGAATATCCTTCACCCAACTGTCATACATACGCGCCGCGTTTTCATTCCACGCCTGCATCTTAAAGGTATCCCACTGTCCGGGCT
>JAJQIL010000135.1 GCA_021199235.1 Lachnospiraceae bacterium
CACGTTTTCCTGCTCATGGTACTTCTTATCCAGTTCCTTATACCGGGCGTCCCATGCTTAATGCCCGGAGCAAAAGAATTTTTCGGCAGGAACATGCAGCCGAAATATACGATTACGAAGCTGCCGTCAAATACATAAAGGAAAGCTTCCCCGACGGCAAGGCTCCATCCATGAAGTCACTAAAAGAGGAAAAACAGAAACTGACAGACCGGCAGAAATCGCTGCAGGCCAGATTCGACCGCTGCAAGGCCGACCAGAAAGACTTCCGCACGGTTTGCTCCAATATGGATGCTATTCTCGGACAAGGAAAGACTTTGAAAACGGAGCGGGACCTGTCGCAGAGCCTGTAATAAAAAAGCAACCAGAGGGCTTCAATTACAGTTCCCCTGGTTGCTTTCCATTATATTATATGATTTTAACATTCCAATAAATCTACCCAATTATCTGGAAAACCGATGTGTTTAAGCGAAATGTCATTTCTGTATTCTTCAATAATGGCTTCCAATTCAATAAGCACGTTTGCATTCCATTTATCCTTCTCAGGATACAAAAATCTGATTACCATAATCTGAGTGAAAAGTTTGCGGTTTGCCTTGAAATCAGCACTTTCAGGCATTTTAGGCAATGCCGGGAATGACCAGTAATAGAATCTTGAATAATGAGCGCAACGATTTCTTAAATCAGTAATGCAACGAAGCCAGCTTTTTAAGCATGCAACCGTTGTCCCATATAACTCTTTTGCCAATTCCTTTTGCTCGTTTGTTTTCAAATCTGCATAAAAATAGGACAGCATCCCCATCGAAAAAAACTCAACTATAACCCATATTGGAAATTTTCCGGAATATTTTTCTTTATGATGCTGCACCACCAACGTTCTTTTATTTTCTTCTATACAAGTATTTACCAGTTCCAGAAAGCGTTTCTGATCATGTCTTTCTGAAAACACATCTTTTTCCAGATAACCTAATGCCCCATGATGATGAGCACTGTAATAGGACAGTTGTGACCGAAGATAGAGTTCAACTTCTTCAATACACTCAAACAGGAGGCTTCTTATTCTTCCATCAAATTCGTATATCCTCTGAATCCGGTGAAAGCTGACGTTTTGGAAGTAAGTACCATCCGCTTTTCTGAACGGTAAAAAATAAGCAGAAAGCCGATAATAATTCGCTTTATGTAAAAAAATGGCGCATGAATCCCTATCGTCAACAATGAATCCCTTCTTTTCTATAAGAGAAACCTGTTCGTCTTAACTCTTCGGCTGCTTAACAAGCGCACTGCCCTTTTCTGTTGTAGCCTCTGAATTGTCCTTAGTCCCCATATCTATTCCTTTTCTTCTTAAACAAAGCAAAAAATGTCTCCCCATGGGACACATCACTGAGTGAGAGGTGTGGGGAGTCCTGTTGTTGTCATTATATGCAAAGGCAGGATTCAAGTCAACGCATTTTTAATCTTTTTTCGAAAAAATCCGCATTGGCTGCATAGTGCATATCTGCATGTACCCGTTTCGCAGCTTCACTTTAGCTCAACAAAGCAAAAAGTATTTCGAACTCGCTCAATTTTGAGCAAGTTCGAAGTCTCTTTGCATATCCGCATCAGTATTTGATGAAGTCCCACAAGATAGCCTTCAGTACCGCGATCTTCCCGATCAACCACCCAGCGACAACTGGGAAGACAAAGGCCACGAACCCTGTCGTCAGCATCTTTGCCGCCTCCGGTCCCGTGCAGATATTCATCAGGAAGCCAAGAACCGCAGCCAGAAAACAGACACCGGAGAACATATAGAGAAACCCACTGATAAAGCTGGTCAGAAAAATGCCGAACCACTGCAATACAGTCACAATCACCGCCATCGGCAGAAACAGAAGCTTCAAAGATAATTTCAACAGGGTCATGACCGCGCCTCCTTACTTATCCGTTTTAAAGTATCTTTTGCCGTACCTCTCATAGACCTCCTGCGTCAGCATCATCCCCATAGAAAGTCCGTAGTAAAAATGTTCTTCCTGCGCATAGCTCTGGCTGTCATACATCGCGTCCCGGATTTTTTCAAGCAGCTGTTTGTCCTCATCGTCCAGCCGATCATATAGAGAATCGTACAGGATCTTCTTTTCTTTCTCTGCCTGCTTGTACCGTTCATCCTTACAATTAATTTCTTCTCTGGGATAGATACGCCCGTCATAAAGTAATTCCATGATCATTTTCTTCGTCTCCTTATTCATATACGATCTCGGACAGAACGATTTCTTCTGCCCGGCTCTGGATGCTGCCCATTGACTGTACCCACTTCCACCAGTTGTTTTCTTTCAGTTCCTCAGTCACATCCTCGCCTGCTTTCATCTGCTCGATAAGCTGCTCATATCTTGTCTGTGCCTGCTCGTCAATGTCAGCCAGATAGCTCTCCATCCTGCCGGAAAGCGTAAGTTCTGTGCAGATATTCGGACAATGCTCATTCAGATACCGGAAACGCATCTGTCCCCATTTCCCGATAGTTCTCTTTTCCTCCGGTGCATCCAGCCGCAAATCTGGAATGTAATAATCCCCGACAAGCACGTAATCCAGTCCGTTCTCCTTGTCATGAATTCTCGGTCTTAAATTTCCCATAGCGTCATCTCCTTTTTTCGTTTTTCATTTAGGCAAAAGCTCAGGAGTTTCTTCCGTCTGCCTGTGTGATGACAAGGACGCCATCCTCGCATCTTACCCGCACTGTATCCCCGATTTTAAAACCGAATGTCTGCATCCAGAGACCTTGAATGCGGAGCTGCGGCGTTGCTTTTCTTCCATAT
>JAJQIL010000161.1 GCA_021199235.1 Lachnospiraceae bacterium
GGCGTCCGCTGCAGGATGGTATTTACGGTTGACTTACCCTTGCGGAAAAGATATAATCACCATGGAAAAAAGGCTGGCAATCCGATCAATAACAGTACAGGCTGCAGATGGCAGCTTTGAATAAAGGAGAAACCGATGCTTCATAATCTGACAGAACCGATACACGAACAGATGGAACCAGATAGTGAACTGCATGAGGAGTGCGGCGTATTCGGAATTTATGATTTTTCGGGGGAAAATGTAGCTTCCACGATATATTATGGACTGTTTGCCCTGCAGCATCGGGGACAGGAAAGCTGCGGCATCGCTGTCAGCGATACACAGGGGCCGAAGGGAAAGGTCCTGTCTCACAAGGGAATGGGGCTTGTGAATGAGGTTTTTACCGCAGAACATATGGCACAGCTGAAGGGCGACATCGGTATCGGCCATGTCCGCTATTCGACAGCAGGCGGCAGTACGCGGGAGAACGCGCAGCCTCTGGTGCTGAATTATATCAAGGGTACGCTGGCCCTGGCCCACAACGGCAATCTGATCAATACCCCGCAGCTCCGCAGGGAACTGGAGCTGGGCGGTTCGATTTTCCAGACCACGATCGACACGGAAGTGGTCGCATACCATATCGCACGGGAACGCGTGCGGACGAGAAATGTAGAAGAAGCGGTAGCGAATGCGATGAAGAAGCTGAAAGGCGCGTATTCGCTGATTATCATGTCTCCGCGCAAGCTGATCGGCGCGCGGGATCCCTATGGATTCCGGCCGCTCTGCATCGGAAAGCGGGACAATGCGTATATTCTGGCGTCGGAGACCTGTGCGCTGGATACGATCGGAGCCGAATACATCCGGGATGTGGAGCCGGGCGAGATCGTGACGATTACGCCGAAGAACGGGATTGAATCCAACCGCAGCATGTGCTTTCCGCCGGAGCGGCAGTGTGAGACCGCGCGCTGCGTATTTGAATATATTTACTTTGGAAGAGCCGACAGCCGATTAGACGGCGTCAGCGTTTATGATTCCCGGATCCGGGCGGGACGTTTTCTGGCGAAGGATTCGCCGGTGGACGCGGACCTGGTGGTCGGCGTACCGGAATCCGGCAACGTCGCTGCCCTGGGCTATTCACTGGAATCCGGCATCCCCTACGGGATGGCCTTTATGAAAAACAGCTATGTCGGGAGGACATTTATCAAGCCCGGCCAGAGCAGCCGCGAATCCAGTGTGCGCGTCAAACTCAATGTACTGCGCGACGCGGTGGAAGGGAAACGGGTGATCATGATCGACGACTCGATCGTGCGCGGCACAACGAGCGACCGGATCGTGCGCATGCTGCGCGACGCCGGGGCAAAAGAGGTGCATATGCGCGTCAGCTCGCCGCCGTTTTTATATCCCTGCTACTTTGGCACAGATGTACCGGCGCGGGAGCAGCTGATCGCTTACAACCGGGAGATTGAGGATATCCGGAAGATCATTGGCGCGGATACGCTGGCTTATCTGCGGATGGACCGCCTGCCGGAGCTGACGGAAGGGCTGCCGATCTGCAACGGATGCTTTACCGGAAAATATCCGATGGATCCGCCGCAGGAGGATATCAGAGGAGACTACGAACATTAAGGAGAACATCATGAGTACTGACAGATATGTAAGTCCGCTCTCGGAGCGGTATGCGAGCGAGGAGATGCAGTATATTTTCTCGCCGGATAAGAAGTTCCGCACGTGGAGGCGGCTGTGGATCGCCCTGGCGGAGACGGAGCAGGCGCTTGGCCTTGCGATTACGGATGAGCAGATTGCGGAGATGAAGGCGCATCAGGACGATATTAATTACGAGGTGGCGAAGGAGCGGGAAAAAGTGGTCCGCCATGACGTCATGTCGCATGTCTATGCCTACGGCGTGCAGTGTCCGAAGGCGAAGCCAATCATTCACCTCGGCGCGACTTCCTGCTATGTGGGAGACAATACGGACATTATCATCATGACCGAGGCGCTGCAGCTTGTGAAGAAAAAGCTGGTCAATGTCATTGCCCAGCTGGCGGATTTTGCGAAAAAATACGAAGACCTGCCGACACTGGCGTTTACGCATTTCCAGCCGGCGCAGCCGACGACGGTCGGAAAAAGAGCGACGCTGTGGGCGCAGGAGTTTGTGATGGATCTGGAGGATCTGGATTATGTCCTTTCCACGATGAAGCTGCTTGGGAGCAAGGGTACGACCGGTACGCAGGCAAGCTTCCTGGAGTTGTTTGACGGCGACCAGGAGAAGATCGATCAGATCGATCCGATGATCGCGGAAAAGATGGGCTTTAAAGCCTGTGTGGCCGTATCCGGGCAGACCTATTCACGTAAGACCGATACAAGAGTGCTCAATGTCCTCGCGGGGATTGCCGCGAGCGCGCACAAGATGTCGAACGACATCCGGCTGCTGCAGCATCTGAAAGAGGTGGAGGAGCCGTTTGAGAAGACGCAGATCGGCTCGTCCGCGATGGCCTATAAACGCAATCCGATGCGTTCAGAGCGTATCGCGTCTCTGTCGCGCTACGTGCTCTGCGACGCGCTGAATCCAGCGGTGACCTCGTCCTGTCAGTGGTTTGAACGTACGCTGGACGATTCCGCGAATAAGCGGCTTTCCATTCCGGAGGGCTTTCTGGCGGTGGACGGTATCCTCGATCTCTGCCTGAATGTCACAGACGGCCTGAAGGTATATCCGAAGGTCATTGAAAAGCATCTGATGGCGGAGCTTCCGTTCATGGCGACCGAGAATATCATGATGGATGCGGTCAAGGCGGGCGGCGACCGGCAGGAGCTTCACGAGAAGATCCGTGAGCTGTCGATGGAAGCGGGCCGCACCGTGAAAGAAGAAGGAAAAGACAACAACCTGCTGGAGCTGATCGCCGCAGACCCGGCGTTCAACCTGTCGCTGGACGATCTGCAGCGCTCCATGGAGCCGTCCCGTTATGTCGGACGCTCGAAGGAGCAGGTAGAACGCTTTGTGGAGACGGTGGTGCAGCCGATACTGGAAGAGAATAAAGAGCTGCTTGGCGTCACAGCGGAGATCAACGTATAAAACGACAGCATACAGGATGGTCAGGATTATCATGACAGTCCGGATAAAAAAAGATTTTTTGGGAGCCACAAGGAGGAAACCATTATGGTACAGGCAATCGTAGGAGCAAACTGGGGAGACGAAGGAAAAGGCAAGATTACGGATATGCTGGCGCAGAAGGCTGACATTGTCGTAAGATTTCAGGGCGGCGCAAACGCCGGGCATACTATTATCAACAATTATGGTAAATTTGCCCTGCATACCCTTCCGTCCGGCGTGTTTTATGATCACACGACAAGCATCATCGGCAACGGAGTGGCGCTGAACATTCCCCTTCTTGACAAAGAGATCAAAGGGCTTCTGGAACGCGGCGTACCGATGCCGCATATTCTGGTATCGGACCGCGCTCAGGTCGTGATGTCCTACCACATCTTGCTGGATCAGTATGAGGAGGAGCGCCTGGGCGGCAAATCCTTCGGTTCGACCAAATCCGGCATCGCGCCTTTTTATTCCGATAAATTTGCCAAGATTGGTTTTCAGGTGAGCGAGCTTTTTGACGAGGATACGCTGAAGGAAAAGGTACAGCGCATCTGCGAGCTGAAAAATCCGCTTTTCGAGCATCTGTACCGCAAACCGGCTCTGATTCCGGAGGCGCTTCTCGACGAGCTGCATGGGTACCGCGATACGATCGCGCCGCTGGTGGCGGATACCGGCGCGTTCCTTGCAAAGGCCTTAAAAGACGGCAAGACCGTCCTGCTCGAAGGTCAGCTCGGTACATTGAAGGATCCGGATCACGGCATCTATCCGATGGTGACCTCTTCCTCCACACTGGCAGGCTATGGAGCAGTCGGCGCAGGCGTACCGCCCTATGAGATCAAGCGTATCGTGGCGGTCAGCAAGGCGTATTCCAGCGCGGTCGGTGCAGGTGCGTTTGTCAGTGAGATATTCGGCGAGGAAGCAGATCTGATGCGTAATCACGGCGGCGACGGCGGTGAGTACGGCGCGACGACCGGACGTCCGAGGAGAATGGGCTGGTTCGACTGTGTGGCTTCGAAATACGGCTGCCAGATGCAGGGCGCTACAGAAGTCGCTTTCACGGTGCTCGACGCACTTGGCTATCTCGACGAGATCCCGGTCTGCGTCGGCTACGAGATCGACGGCGAAGTGACGACCGACTTCCCGACGACCGTAAAACTCGAGAAAGCAAAGCCGGTACTGGAGGTGCTTCCGGGCTGGAAATGCGACATCCGCGGCATCCGCAAATACGAAGAACTCCCAGAGAACTGCCGCAACTACGTGGAATTCATCGAAAAGCATCTCGGCTTCCCGATCACGATGGTGTCGAACGGGCCGGCGAGAGAAGATATCATCTATCGTAAAAGCGTTCTCAATGGATAATCTCGTGGTACGCTTGCGTACATAAGAGATTATCCATTAGAGAACCAAACCGGTATGAGCAAGTAGGGCAATAGCCCGGATTGCGAATATCGGTGGCGATTGCGGGAGTACGAAGTACGGAGCAATCGGCTTTTACGTTTTAATAAAGGAGAGTTTAGCATGAAGATTCTCGTCCTGGCGGGCGGCTACAGCCCCGAACGCAACGTTTCTTTAAGCTCCGGCGCGATGATTGCCGGTGCGCTTCGCGGGCGGGGGCATCAGGTGGCAATCATTGATTCCTATATCGGCGTCCGTGATCAGGAGGCTGATCTCGGGCAGCTTTTTGAAAAAGAAATCTGTGAGGACTGGAAGGTCATCTCGACCGCGGTGCCGGATCTGAAAGCCTTAAAGGCGGCTCATCCGGAGTGCCGGGATCGTCTGATCGGACCGAATGTCCTGCGGCTCTGCCGCGAGGCGGATGTGGTCTTTCTGGCGCTGCACGGCGGCAGCGGCGAGGACGGCAGGATTCCGGCCGCGCTCGATCTGATGGGCGTGCACTACACCGGCTCGGACTATCTGGGCAGCGGCATCGCCATGAATAAGCATCTGACGAAAATTCTGGCAAAGGATGCCGGCGTGAATGTCCCGGCCTGGGAGATGCGTGATATCACTGACGAAGCAGCAATCGAGGCTGCGGTGCGCGAGGTGAGCCTTCCGGTCGTTGTGAAGATTCCGGACGGCGGCTCCTCAATCGGTGTCTATATTGTGAGGACAATTCCGGAGCTGCGGGCGGCACTTACGGAGAATCAGGGACGGCGTCTGCTGTTTGAGCAATACATTGAGGGGCGCGAGATCCAGATGGGATTTTTAAATGACCGCGCACTTCCGTCTATTGAGATCATTGTTAATAAAGAATTTTATAATTATGAGAACAAATACCAGAAAGGGCTCGCGTATGAGAAAACTCCGGCGGATATCCTTCCGTCTGAGGAAAAAGAAATGGGAGAGATGCTGCTTGCCGTAGCTCACGCACTTTCCCTTCGCACCTACGCGCGCGCGGATTTTATCATTGATCAGAATGGGAAGATCTGGTTTATCGAGATCAATACGCTGCCGGGCATGACGCCGACCAGCCTTCTTCCGCAGGAAGCGGAGGCCGCGGGGGTGTCATTCGGCGAGCTTTGCGAGCAGATCGTAAATGAGGCTCTCAGGGAGAAAGTGGGGACGGAAGACTGAGACAGAAAGGAGAGCCGCCGCATGAAGAATCGCCCGGAGGGCGATGCGGCGGCCTGCGTCACAGATTCGCAGAGCAAATCTATGACAAGAGAGGAAGTGACAGATATGGCACACGGAGGAGATTCCGGAAAGAGGAAAAAACACACGGCCCTGATCGCCACGGTGATCCTGCTGGCAGTTTTGCTGATCCTGGCGGGCGGCCTGGCGTATGCAGTTCATTATGTGATGGGCAGCATCGGCGAGATTGAAGAGGTGGAGCTGCTGGACCCGGAATCCGAGGAATTCGAGACAGATGAGGACGCCGGAGAAGACAGCATTGATCCGGATGAGATTGAGTGGGCTGAGGATCTGGAGGAGGCAGAAGAGAATGAAGGGATCACGAACATCCTGCTGATCGGGCAGGATACGAGGACATCCGGTACCAGAGAACGATCCGACTCGATGATCCTGATCTCCATCAATTCGGACACGGATTCGGTGAACATGATTTCCTTCATGCGCGATCTGTATGTGCAGATTCCGGGCTATTCGGACAACCGGATCAACGCGTCCTATCAGTTCGGCGGTGCAGAACTGCTTGATGAAGTGATCGAGAAGAACTTCGGTGTTTCCATTGATTATAACGTAGAGATAGATTTCGACGGATTCCAGGATGTGATCGATCTCCTTGGCGGTGTCGATATCACGCTGACCTCGACGGAGGCAAGCTATTTCCAGAAGGCGGGCTACTCCGTATCGGAAGGAACGAATCATGTGTACGGCGAATTTGCGCTTGTTTATGCGCGTACGCGATATGTCTCCACGGCCACGGAAGCCAACGACTTCGGGCGGACACAGCGGCAGCGCGCAGTGATCACGAGCCTTTTCAACGCTTACAAGGATGTCAGCATTACGACAAAGATCGCTCTGGTGGACGATATCCTTTCCCTGATCTCCACGGATATGCCGACAACGGAAATCCTGTCCCTGCTCTATGAGGCGCAGGCGATGGACTTAAGCGAACTCGGTTCCTACCGGATACCGATCGACGGCTCCTACACGAATCAGACGATCCGCGGCATGCAGGTGCTGGTGCCGGATCTGACGGTGAACCGTGAGGCAGTGCAGGAGATGATCGCCGGGACGTATGATGAGTAGCAGTGGCTGCCACTTGGATATATATGGGAAAAATCAGGTGTTGACAATCCGGTCTGAAATGTTATACTGGACAGAGCAAAAGATCAAACAGCATATTTTAATACGTGGAAGAGAAGAGTAAAATGCGGAAGCATCCAGAGAGAGGGCGGCAGCTGGAAAGTCCTTATGCGGAACCATTTGAAGACTGCCTCTGAGTGACCCCAATCCGGTCCGGTGACTCCGTTATCGTCGAATGAGTAAAAAACAGGGTGGAACCGCGGCACTTGTATGATCGCCCCTGGCAGTTTGAATGAGCTGTCAGGGGCTTTTTCTATTCATGTGGCAGCCTGAGAAATAATTGTTCTGAACAATTGCGTGCAGCAGTGTAAAGAATTTAGCGGTTTTATCACTTAAATTATGCTTTTCAATTATGGAAGAAAGGAGAAATTTATGAAAGAAAAATGTAAAGTTCTAAAGTCCGTTTTTTTATCAGACTGGAGCCCGATGGAAAAAGGCCTTCTGCTGACGGATGTCCTGTTGTTCGGCGTCCTGCTCGGATGGCTGACATCCCCGCTGAAGAACGGACTCAGCTTTTTCAGCAACAATTCCTGGGATATTGACAATTCTTCGGATGACCACTCAGCTTCTGATGACCATTCCATGAGCGGCCTCGAATTCGAGGATGACGAAGACTGGGAAGACGAGGACGACGAAGAAGACCAGGAAGACTAAGAGGGTCAGGAAGATACAGGACTGATATACGGCGGCTTACGGGCAATAAACGATATCAGGTAATAAATGATATCAGGCAATAATGGCAACAGGAAATAAATGTTTATATATAAGGAGGACTACCCAAAATGATAATTACATTGAAAGACGGTTCGAAAAAAGAATACGCGCAGCCGATGGCGGTCATCGACATCGCGAAGGACATCAGCGAAGGCCTGGCGCGTGTGGCGACAGTCGCTGAGATCAACGGCGAGGAAGCGGATCTGCGCACGGTCGTGGATTCGGACTGTGAGCTGAATATTCTGACCTTTGACAGCCCGGCGGGCGCAGGTGCGTTCCGTCATACCACCTCGCACATCATGGCGCAGGCCATCAAGCGTCTGTATCCGGACGTAAAGCTGGCAATCGGCCCGTCCATCGCGGATGGCTTTTACTATGATATCGACAGCGAGAACCCGATCACACCGGAAGATCTGGAGAAGATTGAGGCGGAGATGAAGAAGATCGTGAAAGAGGATCTGCCGCTTATCCGCTTTACAAAGCCGAGGGAAGAGGCCATCGCGTATTTTAAAGAGAAAAATGAGCCTTACAAGGTAGAACTGATCGAGGATTTGCCGGAGGATGCGGAGATCAGCTTTTACCAGCAGGGAGAGTTCGTCGACCTCTGCGCAGGACCGCATCTGATGAGCACAAAGCCGGTCAAGGCATTCAAGCTGACCAGCATCGCGGGCGCGTACTGGAGAGGCAGCGAGAAGAACAAGATGCTGACCCGTATCTATGGCACCTCCTTTACAAAGAAAGCGGATCTGGACGCTTACCTGACCCGCATGGAGGAAGCGAAAAAGCGCGATCACAGAAAGCTCGGCAAGCAGCTTGGCCTGTTCATGATGGCCGACGAGGGCCCGGGATTCCCGTTCTTCCTGCCGAACGGCATGATTTTAAAGAATACCCTTCTGGATTACTGGAGAGAGATCCATACAAAGGCGGGCTATGTGGAGATTTCCACACCGATCATCCTCAACCGCCAGCTGTGGGAGACCTCCGGTCACTGGGATCATTATAAGGAAAATATGTACACCACGGTCATTGACGACGAAGACTACGCGATCAAGCCGATGAACTGTCCGGGCGGCGTACTGGTGTACAAGTCGGAGCCGCGCTCCTACCGCGACCTGCCGCTGCGCATGGGCGAGCTGGGTATCGTGCACCGTCACGAGAAATCCGGCCAGCTGCACGGCCTGATGCGTGTGCGCTGCTTCACACAGGATGATGCGCACATTTTCATGACACCGGAGCAGATCCGCGGCGAGATCAAGGGCGTCGTGAAGCTGATCGATGAGGTATACCAGCTGTTTGGCTTCAAATATCATGTGGAGCTGTCCACCCGCCCGGAGAATTCCATGGGAAGCGATGAGGACTGGGAGATGGCGACCGAAGGCCTGCGCGGTGCGCTGGACGAGCTTGGCCTGGACTATGTGATCAACGAGGGCGACGGCGCGTTCTACGGCCCGAAGATCGACTTCCATCTGGAGGACTCCATCGGCAGAACCTGGCAGTGCGGCACCATCCAGCTTGACTTCCAGCTGCCGCAGCGCTTTGAGTGTGAATACATCGGTGCGGACGGCGAGAAGCACCGCCCGATCATGATCCACCGTGTGGCGTTCGGCTCCATCGAGCGCTTCATCGGCATCCTGATCGAGCACTTTGCGGGCGCGTTCCCGACCTGGCTGTCGCCGGAGCAGGTACGCATCCTGCCGATCTCCGACAAGTTCATCGGCTATGCGGAGCAGGTAAAGGCCTCCCTGCGTGAGGAAGGTATCCGCGCGAACGTTGATACCCGTGCGGAAAAGATCGGTTACAAGATCCGTGAGGCGCAGCTTGCGAAGACCCCGTATATGCTGGTAGTCGGCGCGAAGGAAGAAGAGGAAGGCCTCGTCTCCGTACGCAGCCGCTCTGAGGGCGACAAGGGACAGAGCACACTCGCGGACTTCACCGCGGCGGTTAAAGAAGAGATCGCGACCAGAGCGCGGTAATGCGGGATGACCCCAAAAGAATCTGATGGCAGATTATAATAAGATTTGATGAAACAGGACCCGGAATTCTTTCTATGAATAATGGAAAGGTTCCGGGTTTTATGCGCAGCTTCTTTCACTTTTTTGACTGCAACCAGTTCGAACGTCCGGCGATTCTTATTCCATATTTTCTTCACATTTCATACACAGCTGAAACACAGAACTGTCAAAATCCAGACACAGTTACCCCGTAAAATTGACGAGAAAAGGGACGAATTGAGGCAAGTTTTAAAACAATTTGCATGGAAAACAGCATTAAATCTGATGGATGCTTTCTAAGAACTCTTGTAACTGTGAAAATACGGAACAGTTGCAATCCCTTACAAATAGCGAGCGACAGGAAAAGCTGTCGTTTCCTATAAATAAATACGGCGCACTGCGCAATACAACGAAAGGAGCACATGAAAATGAAGTGCGAAAGGAATTGGAATCGAAAAAGTGTCTGGACGGCGGCATCCGTGAACGGGAATAGCCCCCTCACGTCCGTTCGGCGGCAGGTCGCGCCGACAAATAAAAAAACGCTGCGCGTTTTGTCGGCGCTGGTAGCTGCTACGCTGCTGTTTTCTTCCGTAGCTGTGTACGCGGCGGAGGACGATGAGGAGACAGTGTCATTGGCAGCAACGGCGAAGTCTGCTGAGTTTACGATGAGCACGGCTTATCCGGGAATGTCGGCGACAGCAGGAGACTCATTAAGCTTTGATCTGGATTTTATCAGCCCGGACGGTGAAGGGCATGATGTGACACTGACCACGGTATCCCTGCCGGATGACTGGGAAGGTTATTTCAAAGGCAGCAGCACGGAAGTTTCCATTGTACATATTTCCGGCAATACATCGAACGACAGCGATCTGGTGTCTTATTCCCTGACCATCCCGGATGAGGCGGAAGACGGAGAATACGAGGTAGAGCTTCTGGCAACCACGGAAGACGGTGATGAGTCAACGTTGATCCTGACGCTGAATGTGGCGGCAGAGGTACGCGGTGAGAGCAGCTTTACATCTGAATATCCGGAGCAGGAAGGCGCGACCGGCACGTCCTTTACCTTTGACGCGACTTTGGTCAACAATCGTTCGACTGACCAGACCTACAGCCTGTCCTCGAGCGCACCGACCGGATGGTCCGTAACGATTGTTCCGTCCGATGATACCTCTACCATGGTAGCGAGCATTGATGTTGAGGCAGAGAGCAGCCAGGGTCTGACCATCACCGTGACACCGCCAGAGACGGTAGAGCAGGGCGATTATACGATTCCTGTGACGGCGACCTCTGCAAACGAGACCCTGAGCATGGATCTGAACATCACCATTACCGGTACCTATGACATTTCTCTTTCCACGTCTGACGGCCTGCTGAGCTTTGACGCGTATGAGAATAAGGCATCGAACGTCACACTTGTCATCACCAACAACGGCAACGTGGATCTGACCAACGTCACTCTTTCCTCTTCCGCACCGACGGACTGGGATGTGACCTTCAGTGAGTCCACGATCGACACCATCGAGGCAGGAGCATCCGTAGAAGTGACCGCGTCCGTGACGCCGTGCGAGGATTCCATTACTGGCGACTATGAGACGGATATCACAGTCAGCACGGATGAAACCTCAGACACGGCAGCGTTCCGCGTATCGGTAAAGACATCCTCGACCTGGGGCTTTGTCGCGATCGCGATCATCATCGTACTGGTCGTAATTCTTGGCGTAATCTTTAGAAAATTCGGGAGACGGTAAAAATGGCTGATAAAAGCGCAAAGGAAAACAAAAAGAATAACAGCGCAGATGCAGCCGTAAAAGAAAACGGCGCAAATGCGGAAAACGCAGACGTGGCCGTGAAAGAGAACGGCGCAAATGCGGAAAAGAAAGACAACGCCGCCGGGACGAAAATCGAGAAACGCACAGCCGCAAAGGGCGAGGTGGTTATAAAGACCGAGCACCTGACCAAACGATACGGCAAAAAGGTCGCGGTCAATGACCTGTCGCTGACCATCAAAAAAGGTGAAGTGTTCGGACTGCTCGGCCCTAACGGCGCCGGAAAGACGACGACCATCCTGATGCTGCTCGGCCTGACAGAGCCGTCTGGCGGTACAGCAACGATCGAAGGGATGAACTGTACGCGCGATCCGCTGGGAGTCAAATCCATCGTGGGTTACCTGCCGGACAACGCCGGATTTTACGGAGACATGACCGGACGTCAGAACCTGCGCTTTACCGGCCGCTTAAACGGTCTGGAAGGACAGGAACTGGAAGAGCGGATCGAAACGCTTCTGAAGCGTGTTGATATCGAATACGCCGGCGATCAGAAGGTCGGCACCTATTCCAGAGGTATGCGCCAGAGACTGGGTGTGGCGGATGTGCTGATGAAGGATCCGGAGATCATCATCATGGATGAGCCGACGCTCGGTATCGACCCGGAAGGTATGCGCAAGCTGCTGATCCTGATCCGGGAGCTGGCGGAAGAGGACGGCCGCACCATCCTGATCTCGTCCCATCAGCTGCAGCAGGTGCAGCAGATCTGCGACCGGGTCGGCATCTTCATCGAAGGCAGCCTGATTGTCCAGGGCACTCTGAAAGAACTGGAGGAGCATATCCGCAAAGAGGGCTCTTACCTGCTGGAGCTGTCGGTAGAACCGCTGGACGACCAGCTGCTGGGTATGCTTTATCAGCAGGACGGCGTAAAGAAAATCGAAAAAGAGGGCGACAAGTTCATGATCACCTCGAAAAAGGACATTCGTCCGACACTGACGCGTTTCCTGGGAGAGAACGGCTATACCGTTTATCATCTGCACCAGCGCGGCGGCGATCTGGATGAGATTTACAGAGTTTATTTTGAAAAGGCAGGGCAGGCAGATGAAAGAAGCAGTTATGAAAAAAACAACAAAAAACGCAGAAGGTTCGGCGGAAAAAAGAAGCAGCCTGTTTCGTAACGGCGGCTCATCAGGCGATGCCGGAAGCGCAGGGAAAAGCGGGGAAGGACAGAGTACCCGAAGAGTCAGCGGTTTTACCGGACTTTCCGCTCTGTTCCGCAAAGAGATGGCGGATCAGCTTCGAAGCAGACGATTTCTTATCCTGCTGATCCTGATCGGCGCCACGAGCTTCGCCAGCTTTTACGGCGCGATCAGCGAGCTGTCCGAATCGACGAGCGATTATCTGTTCCTGGAGCTTTATACCTCCAGCGGCAGCTCGATTCCGTCATTTATGTCGTTCATCGCGCTGCTCGGACCGATCGTCGGACTGGCACTCGGATTTGACGCGATCAACAGTGAGCGGCAGTCTAACACGCTGAACCGCCTGGTGGCGCAGCCAATCTACCGTGATTCCATTATCATCGGAAAATTCCTGGCCGGAACGGCCGTGATCGCGACCGTTATCTTTACCATCGGCATCGCGGCCGGAGCGGTAGGCGTGCTGGTGACCGGTCTGACGCCGACCGGAGAGGAAGCATTGCGTATCTTTTTCTTCCTGATCTTCACGGTAGTCTACATCGCATTCTGGCTGGCACTGGCGATCCTGTTCTCCACGATTTGCCGTCACTCGGCGACATCCGCGCTGATCACGATCGCGCTCTGGATCTTCTTCTCGATCTTCATGAGCCTGCTGGCACAGATCATCGCTGGAGCGGTCTATCCGATCAACACCTACTACGGGCAGATGTTCAATCAGGTGAAATACTACACGCTGAAGCTCAACCTGAACCGCATCTCGCCGTATTATCTCTACAGTGAGGCGGTATCGACCATCCTCAACCCGTCCGTCCGCGCGGTCAATGTCGTCACAACGAGCCAGCTGGTCGGCGCGATCAGCAGCTACCTGTCACTTGGACAGAGCCTGCTGCTCGTATGGCCGCATCTGGTCGGCATGATCGCCGAGATGATCGTCGCATTCGGATGCTCCTACATCGGATTTATGAGGCAGGAGATCAGAGCAAACTGATGACACTTTATCTTTAAAATGAAAAACAGCCTGCTGCAGGCTGTTTTTTCATTTCATGAATAATTCAGGGCAGGATTGCGGATACTGACAGTGTAGATACAAATTATGAGACTGGAGGTAATAACTATGCCGGCATTGGTATGTTCCGCAAAAAACTGCATATACAACGATTCCATGTATTGCTGCAAGGAAGGCATTCAGGTAGGAGGCGCGCAGGCGAAGGTCTGTCAGGACACCTGCTGTGAGAGCTTCCGGGAGAAAAGTGATGAAATGAAAGATTCCTGCGGCTGTGACGCACGTCCCAACCGGACGATGGATATCCGTTGCGAGGCGAGATCCTGTGAATACAACGACAGTTGTGTCTGCCACGCAGAACACGTGGATATCGCAGGGGTATCGGCCTGCCGTTGCGAGGAGACCGAGTGCGTGACGTTTAACGAGAAATAAAGAGGCAATGTGCGTATCAAAAAACCAGAGATATTTGGCGGGTGTGCCCTTTCCCGCATTTCTTTTGACCACAAGGGTGCGTAGCAGCACAATCTCTACTTCAAATATCTCTGGTTTATTATAAACGCATTATAACTGAATTATTCTTTCATGTAAAGCAGCAAATGTTTTGAAAGCATTTTTTTTAAATTCCTTTCGCGTAAGCGATAAAACGTCATTATGGAATTTTTATGCCCCTGTTCATCTGTCTCTAAAGCGACACGAACTACTACATTTATATTTAAATTTTTAGACGTTTTTTTACCATGAAAACGGTGCCAATATTTTTGGTATCCTTAATTATGTAGTCCGGATCTGAAATAATATTTTTTACATATTTATCAAATAAATAAAAATCTTCGGGATGTCGATCTTTTATATGATTCAACCTTTCTTCAGTGATTATTATTTCATCCGTCTGTAATTTTCCGAATTCGATTTCAAAAAGATGAACATCGATCGTTCCAATCTGCATAATATCTTTCATTCATATCGTTTCCCTCTGCTATGTTAGAGATAATGTTATCACATCATCTTAAAAGAATCAACAATTATTTCAAATGCAACATAACAACTAAAAAAATCCGCAGTGATAAAACGAATATTCTCACCGGCATTTGCCGAAACGCATATCTTATTGGTATCCCGGCCTGTGCTGCAGGTCGGGAGAGGAAGAGTGTAACTGCTCAGAACACTGAGAATTACAACATTCCAAACCTTATAAGATGAGGAGGTATAATTGTGACCCCATTGCTTGAACTGAATCACGTAAGCTATGCCTATCACAGTAAAAGTGGCGAAACTTATGCCTTATCCGATATCTCGTTTCAGGTGTTCCCCGGAGAATTTATTGCTGTAATAGGACCGAGCGGCTGTGGTAAGTCCACGCTGCTCTCTTTAATTTCCGGGCTGCTCATACCGGAAAGCGGTTCCATACTGGTGGATGGACAGCCGTGCAGGCCCAACGCGAAGCGTTCTTTCATGGGCTGCACAAGCTGCCGCCGAACAGATGTGAGGGGGCATATCCAGCCGTGCAGGCCCAACGTGAAGCATCGTTCCACCGGGAGCGGGATCGGATATATGCTGCAGAAAGACCACCTTTTTGAGTGGCGTACCATATATCAGAACATCACACTTGGGCTGGAGCTGCAGCACAAACAGGATCCTGCGTCGCTGAAACGCGCAGACCAGATGCTGATCGACTACGGTCTTGACCGCTTCCGGGATGCGAAGCCAGGCGAGCTTTCCGGAGGAATGCGCCAGAGGGTGGCTCTGATCCGCACGCTTGTGCCGGACCCGGAGCTTTTGCTGCTCGATGAGCCATTTTCCGCACTCGATTATCAGACAAGGCTCTCCGTATGCGACGACGTGGCGGCAATCCTGCGAAGAGAAAAGAAGACCGCCATTTTGGTGACACACGATCTGTCCGAGGCTGTAAGCATGTCCGACCGTGTGCTCGTATTGACAAAACGACCGGCAAGCATTCGCTCTGTACTGAAAATGGAATTTGCGCAGAAAAACCTCACTCCGCTGGAACGCCGGAACGCGCCGGAGTTTCCGCGCTATTTCAATCTACTCTGGAAGGAGCTGAATCCGTATGAGTGAAAATAACGCAGGTATAAAAACCAGAACGGATACTCGCATGATGAATGCAAAAGAAGAGAACAGCGCAAACACAAAAGAGGAGAGCAGAGTGGTTTCCGCCTCACAGCAGGATTATCTGCGCAGACTCTCACAGCGCCGCCGCCGGATTCTGGCAGGACGGATTATGCTGTTTGTCCTGTTTCTTCTGCTCTGGGAGATGGCGGTACAGCTTGGATGGATTGACGGCTTCATATTCAGCAGCCCCTCCCGCGTACTGCGCACCTTCAAAAGCATGTGGTCAGACGGCAGTATTTTTCTGCACACAGGCATCACGCTGACGGAGACCCTGCTCAGCTTTGCGCTGGTCGTCGTGATTGGCGTCGCTGTCGCGGTCCTGCTCTGGTGCAGCAGCACGCTGTCCGAAATTTTGGAACCTTATCTGGTTGTCCTGAACAGTCTGCCAAAGTCCGCGCTTGCACCGCTTTTGATCGTCTGGATCGGCGCAAACATGAAATCCATCATAGTCGCCGGCATCTCGGTCGCGATCTTCGGAACCATCCTGAACCTATACACCGCCTTTGAAGGGATAGACGCGGATAAGATCAAGCTGATCTACACGCTGCAGGGGTCCAAAAAGGACGTCCTTTTCCGGGTGATCCTGCCTGGGACGCTGCCTTTGCTGATCAGTATTATGAAAGTAAACATCGGTCTCTGCCTCGTCGGCGTCGTGATCGGAGAATTCATCGGGGCAAGACAGGGGCTTGGCTATCTGATCATATATGGAAGCCAGGTCTTTAAGCTGGACTGGGTGATTCTCTCAATCGTCATCCTGTGCGGGATCGCGATACTGCTGTACGGATTCTTAAGCCTGCTGGAGAAAAGATTTTCCAGCTTGTCCTGACACACTGCCGCAAAGATGCCAGCCTTTCTGTGAACTGGTGAATTTGACTTACCTGCAAATTCATGTATAATAACTGCATGTGGAACCGCCAGCTTTAGAACGGCGAAGAATGAACAGGGAAACCAATGCAGGAGGACTGGCATCAATGCTTACAGGCAAAACGATCATTCTGGGTGTGACCGGAAGCATTGCCGCGTATAAGGCGGCAAATCTGGCAAGCCTTTTGAAAAAACAGCATGCGTACGTGCATGTGATCCTGACGAAAAACGGCGCGCAGTTTATTACGCCGGTGACCTTTGAGACGCTGACCGGCAACAAGTGCCTGACGGACACGTTTGACCGCAATTTTCAGTTTAATGTAGAGCATGTGGAGCTGGCGAAACGGGCCGATCTGGCAATCGTAGCTCCGGCGAGCGCGAATACAGCGGCGAAGCTGGCGCACGGGCTGGCGGATGATATGCTGACCACCACGCTTCTGGCCTGCACCTGCCCGAAGCTGATCGCTCCGGCGATGAACACGCGGATGTATGAGAATCCGGTGACGCAGGACAATCTGCAGACTCTGAAGAAGTACGGTTGGACTCTGATCGAGCCGGAGAGCGGTCATCTGGCCTGCGGCGATGAGGGAAAAGGAAAATTCCCGGATGAACACAGGATTGTGGAATATGTGTTAAATGAGATCGCCCGGGAGAAGGATATGGAAGGGATGCGTGTCCTGGTGACGGCCGGACCGACCCAGGAGGCGCTGGACCCGGTGCGTTTTCTCTCCAATCATTCGAGCGGAAAGATGGGCTATGCCCTTGCGAAGGTCTGCCGCGAGCGGGGCGCTTCGGTGACGCTGGTATCCGGGAAGACGCAGCTGCCGCCTCCGGTCGGCGTGGAGGTGGTGCCGGTGCTGTCGGCGCAGGAGATGTATGACGCGGTGACGCGGCGCGCCCGGGAACAGGATGCTGTCATCATGGCGGCGGCGGTCGCGGATTACCGTCCGGCATCCGTCTCGGATCAGAAAATCAAAAAGAGCGACGACGACCTGAATCTGCCGCTTGAGCGGACGCAGGACATTCTTGCTGCACTCGGTTCCGATAAGCCAAAGGGACAGATCCTCTGCGGCTTTGCGATGGAGACAGAAGACATGGTCGCGCATGCCCGGGAGAAGCTTCAGCGCAAGCATCTGGATCTGATCGCGGCGAACAATGTAAAGGTAAAAGGCGCCGGGTTCGGCACCGATACGAACGTGATCACGCTGATCTCTGCGGCCGGCGAGACAGAGCTGGAGCTGATGAGCAAGGAAGAGGCTGCGGCGCGGATCGTGGATAAGATTCTGGAAATCCGGGCGGAGAAGACTTCTGGAAGCATCTGACTGCAGAGTGACATTCCGCAAGCCGAAATGATGGGCTTTGGCCAGAAACATGGAGGAATACAGAATATGAAGTGTTACGAGACAGTATGGGAAATTTTTAACCAGTGCCCGAACAACCAGATGCGGGACGTTTTTATCGATGAGCTCGAGATAGCCGACATCGAGGTGTTCCTGCAGAATAAATTCAAGGGGAAAGAAGTCTCCTGGGAGAAATCCGTGCAGCCGGACGGCACAATCATATATGACATCGTGGCGTCCGGCATCCGGCAGCGGTATTCGTTTACGGAGATTTAGGCAGGTGCCTTCTTCGTCTTTTGATGGGATTTACAGTTTTTTCTTAAATAAAATATAGTAGCAGTTGAGCTCGAATGCGGAGCAGTTCCTTTTCTCTTCCGGAAGGCATTGCAGCAATCGGGCCTTTTTTTTGGAATCCTGAAGTTCCGATCGCAGATCATCCTTTATGCCGTTTATCTCCATGAAGTTTCTGACTTCTTCCATGGCTTTGTCCAGTTTGCGTTTTTCAACAAGAAAATCCATGTTGTAACGTGTTTCAGTCTCCCATTCGCTCAGCATTTCTGCATGGTCATCCAGCCAGTCGGTTACTACGAGATTGGCGCCATTGTTGGTAATCATGGATATAAGCTTGCTGATCTTATGTGAATAGGGAACCGTCACTCCCACACATTCCAGAGCTCCTTTTAGAATTTTCTCTACGGCCTGCTGCAGGTGATAAGCGGCATTATTTAAAATCATCTCGTCGGCAGTCTGCTCCCGCCAGATCATTTGCGCAGTTTCATAATCCATTCTTGCACTTCGAAACAGTCGGATATCACACATAAATAACCTCCTTTACTGTTAAGCAACGTCGTCGGTTACACTCTTTCAAATAAAAGCAGACCGGTTTTGTCAATTTCTTTGTATAAGCCGGATTCGTGAGACAGATTTGTGATCACATCCACTTCACAGTCCAAATCAGGGAAAGACCGGAAAGCTTTTTCCCTGTCGTACTTTTCAATATAAAGGTCGATATCACTGTTGCTGTCACATCGGAATTCGAGAGAGCTTCCGAATAATACGATTTTTTGAATGTTGCTGTCTTTGGTTAATTCCTGAAGGAGCATGCCGACACGTTTCTGCATAAGTGGGTGTATCCGGTTGGCGTCAGGAAAGGAAACTCCCTCGGCGACGGGGAAATCCCACATACGATTGTAGTTGTTCATATCAGGTATCACTTCCTCTTTACGGATCACTGCTTTGATTTTTATATGGTACCATACGCGAAGAGAAAAAACAACGAACGTTTTTCATAATTCTTAAGGATATTCTTCTTTACAGACGATCCCCCAAATTGATATACTGTATATAAGAAATTTTGTAATCATAAAGGACAGTACCTCGCACTCGCTGCGAGGTACGTATGAAAACATATATTTTACAGGAAAAAGTCCCATCGCGCAGCGATTTTAAATGGACTTTTTCCCTCGCCGGGATGGCATCCCGCACAGAGTGGGGGACATGGTCGCAGATTCATAATAAGATACTGAACATTAATTTTGCGAAAAAGGAGGAGAGGAAAATGAAGAAGAAATGGATGATTTTCATGTATGGATTGATTTTTGCAACATTTTTGTGCACAGGTGAAACTGCGAGTGCAGAGACGGATACGACAGAAGCTACGGTAATCTGTCCGCTTCCGGCTGCCACGGATTCAGAGGAAGAAACAGAACTTTTTGACCTGGTGGATGTCAATCTTATGAAAGAAGGAGACATCATTGTCCTGCAGGGCGAAGAAGTAACTGTGGAGACAATCGAATGGGACAAGGATGGCTCGATACTCATTAATGGCGGTTACGGAGAGGAGAACGGACATATTCTGGTGACCGATGAGGATACGGTATATTATGAGAAGACAGCAGACTCTGATACGGAAGCTGGCAATGAACTTCCGTATACCATCCGGATTACGCGGAACGATCTGCCGGTATTTGACGGCCCCGGCTATGATTACAGTTATGTCTGGACGGTTTATTCCGCGGGTACGTTTACGATCGTGGATGAGGAAGAGGACTCGGAGGGCGTTTTCTGGGGCTGCCTGAAATCCGGAGCAGGCTGGATCGATCTGTCGGAAGCGGTATCTGAGGAGACGAATGAACAGCCTGTTACGGCGGTGTTTGCCAGTGGACAGATTGTCGCAGAAGGAGATTATCTGGAATATGTCGCTGACGATTCGGAGACGGCACTGGCTTTTCGGCCGAATGAAGAACTGAAGGATGTGACCTTCTCGCTGCTCGAATATGATGAGGAGGGCGAGTGGAAGATTGCGGAAGAACGGTATACGATACCGGTGCTTTCTGAAGGAGATGTATTTGTGGCGGGCATCTCGTTCTATGGGGATATGACTGCTTATGGTATCTCTTTTACGGATGAAGCGGGCGAGGAACGCTGCTTTGCGGTACATATCAGCGGCCGCAACGGCTCTCTGATTCTGGACGAATACGGTGCGGACACATAAAGAGAAAACGATAGCCTGACGAGGCAGTGACGGGCAATGAAATAACGGGCTGAAAGAGGCTCAATACACGGAATGGAAGGGACATAAAATGGATCGAATCTTTCAGGCGTTGCGTGACCAGGGCGTAGATTCTGCGCTTCTGGATGCGATACAGGAGTTCCGCATGAAATATCCTGCGGAAGAAAAACAGCGGGAGCGCATTACGGCTCCCGCGCTGGCGTATTACGGCAGGGAGACCTTTGAGATGGCAGCTGCGGCGCTCCTGCAGGGAGAAAATATCCTGCTGACGGGCTCGAAAGCGACCGGGAAAAATCTTCTGGCGGAGAATCTGGCGTGGGTGTTCGGGAGACCTTCCTGGAACATTTCGTTCCATGTGAACATGGACAGCAGCTCTCTGATCGGGACGGATACGTTCCGGAATAATGAAGTGCAGCTGCGCACCGGCCCGGTATACGACTGCGCGGTGGGCGGCGGCTTCGGCATCTTTGACGAGATCAATATGGCGAAAAATGACGCAGTCTCGGTCCTGCACGCGACGCTGGATTACCGCCGTATTCTTGATGTGCCTGGTTATGAGAAGATCAGTCTGCATGACGCGACCCACTTTATCGGGACGATGAATTATGGCTATGCGGGCACAAGGGAGCTGAACGAGGCACTGGTGTCACGTTTCCTGGTGATCGAGATGCCGTCGGTGACGGAGGAATCTCTGCATTATATCCTGACAAATACTTTTCCGGATTTTACGGAGGAGGGACTGCGGCAGATCTGCGGCCTGTTTCTTGATCTGCAGACCAAGGCGAATAACAGTGAGATTTCGACGAAGCCGCTCGATCTGCGCGGCCTGATCGGTGCGCTGAAGACTGTGCGCGCGGGATTGTCTCCGCGGCTCGCGGTGCGGATGGGGATTGTGAATAAGAGCTTTGACCTCTTTGAACGGGAGCTGGTAGAGGACATCGTGATGACGAGGATTCCTGAGAGCTGGACGCCGGGGGATGTGTTCCATGTACGATGAAATGGACTTTCAGGCGGAGGCTGAGAGCCGGCTCCGAAATCTGATGTGGACTGTCAGCGGCGATTATGCGCTGGATACGAAGCCGGACGTGGAGTCCTATGAGCGGTCAAAATACATTTCTTTGTATGACGCGGTAAAGCAGGGAGCGTTTGCGCGTTTTTATGATAAAAATGAATTTGCCCTGTATCTGGTCAAAAAGGTATACTGCGGCGCAGATGAGGGATCGCTGACGGAACTGGCGCAGCTTTGTGTGGACGCGGCTTCCTGGAAACTCGTTGCCGCAGAGCGTCCGGGAGTCCCCGAACTCCGGAAACGGGCCTTTTCGGATCTGCTGGAGTATTCTTTCAACAGGATGAGCGCCACGCTGCCGGGACGGATTAAGATCGCACTTCTAAAGCAGTACCTTTACGGGGACGAAGGCGGCGGAAAACAGGTGTGGGAGAGCGTGCAGGCAATCCGGAGGCTGGAGAATGGAGCTGCATGCAGAACTTCTGCAGATTACAGAACTGAAGCAGAATTGGATAATATCCGAAGCAGCACAGCCTCATCGGAAACTGGAAATATCCGGGAAGTTGTTACCACGTCGGACATCATCCGCACGGTCGACGCTCTCTGCAATTCCCTGATCGACCGCAGCTTTGAGCGGAAACACGGGGGCCTGAATCAGGTGCTTTCCGTAACGCTGGAGGATCTGAAAGAATTTGACTGGAGCGATTTTTTAAAAGAAGAGATTTCTGAGGATGTGCTGGAACAGTATTTTAATCAGATGAATCAGGCGGTCTCGTCTCTCAACGAAGAACCGGATGAAAGACATAAGCAGCCGAAAAAGGCGAAGCACCGGGTGGTGGTGATCGATGAGGAGGCTGCCCGGAAGATGTATTCCTATATGGAACTGAATTTCGGCAGGTCTTACTTAAGTGAGCAGGAGCAGAAGCAGAAAAATCTCCGTCTCTGCCGGGGCGCGCATATTGACTGCAGTCTGTATTATACGGACGGAATTCTGGAGAATCCGGTGCTCTCAAACGCGCAGTATGTCAATGCGAGGCGGTATGCGGAAAAGAACCGGGTGCATTTTCGCAACAACCATCACCTGATCCTGCGGAATGTGGAGCAGCTTGGCGACGAACTGCGCCGCTCTCTGAACCGCAGGAGCGAGCCGGAGCGGCAGGCGGCCTACGCGGGGACGATTGTGCCCGGACGGCTGTGGCAGGTCGGCCGCAAGGAGACGCCGGGACGGCTGTTTGAGAAGAATCTGCGGCGCAACAATTCGGAATTCGCGGTGGATATTCTGATCGACGCAAGCGAGTCGCAGCGGGACAGGCAGAGCGAGGTGGCGCTGCAGGCCTATATTCTGGCGGAGGCGCTTTCCATCAATAAGATTCCTCTGCAGATCACCGGATTTTGCACCTTCTGGGATTATACAGTGCTGCAGAGATTCCGTGGGTACGACGATCCGCGGGAGGCGAACCGGAAGCTGCAGAACCTTGTGGGGTCTTCGAACAACCGGGACGGCCTGGCGATCCGTGCGGTGGGGGATTCCCTGCTTCAGCGGCAGGAGGAAGGCAAGATCCTGATCATATTAAGCGACGGCCGGCCGAATGACATCATCGTCAACCGCCCGAACAGCCGTAATCCCCGCACATACTGCGGCGATTACGCGGTGCAGGATACCGCGTATGAGGTGCGGAAGCTGCGCAGCCAGGGCGTTTGCGTATTGGGTGTGTTTACCGGGCTGGAAAAGGATCTGGCGGCGGAGAAACGGATCTTCGGAAAGGATTTTACCTACATCCGCAGTACATCCGGCTTTGCGCGGGTGGTGACCCGATATTTGCGGCGGCTGCTTGAGGAGGACGGTGCAAATTTCTAAAATACCCTTTACAAAAGAAAAGGACAGGCATAAAATAAGCAAATGATTGCTCCGGCTGAAATGGCCGGGACGAAAGCAACGGCCGGTGTGAAGAGTGACCGGAATGAAGAATGATCAGGAGGAACGAAAAATGGCGGATAGTAGTACATGCAGCAGCGCATCCAGCTGCGACAGGGAGAGCTGTGAGGGCTGCCCGGGCGCGAACGGCGGACAGCCGCAGAGCATGCAGGAAGAGATGAATGCGTATTCGGATATAAAGCACGTGATCGGGGACGTCAGCGGAAAGGGCGGCGTGGGGAAATCCATGGTGACCGCGTCTCTGGCCAACCTGCTTGCGTCGAAGGGCTACCGCGTCGGTATCATGGACGCGGATATCACGGGACCGTCGATCCCGCGGATGTATGGACTGACGGGACTCGCGGAGGCGAGTGAAGAAGGGATTCTCCCGCGGCTGACGGACAACGATGTCAAGGTGATGTCGATCAACCTGCTGCTGCCGAATCCGGAGGATCCGGTGATCTGGAGAGGACCGATCCTGGCCGGTCTGGTGAAACAGTTCTGGCATGACGTCATCTGGGGCGAACTGGACTACCTGCTTGTGGATATGCCTCCGGGAACCGGCGATGTACCGCTGACAGTTTTCCAGTCTCTGCCGGTGGACGGCATTTTTGTCGTGACGTCGCCGCAGGATCTGGTGAAGATGATCGTGAAAAAGGCGTATAAGATGGCAGAAGAGATGCACATTCCTGTGCTCGGACTGATCGAGAATTACAGCTATCTTATCTGTCCGGACTGCGGAAAAGAGATTCCGGTGTTCGGAAAGAGCAGGATTCAGGAGGTCGCCGATGAGATGGGAATTCTTGTTGCCGGTAAGATGCCGATCGATCCGAAGCTGACAGAGCTCTCTGACGCTGGTGAATTTGCAAAGGCGGAGAATCCTTATCTGGAGGCGGCGTACGCGGCGCTGCAGATCTTAAGCGTGAAAGACTGACACGGGGGCGGCCTGTGATTGAAAACATAGATTGACAGGATTTTCCATGAGTGTTATAGTAGGAAAACAACAGAGACATGGAGCCGCGGGAAACATACTTTATATCAGGTAAAGAGCGGTTCGGTGTTCAAAAAGGATAGAGGTTGCGTGATTCATCAGTACACAGCCGGACGCGGTCAGGCGCGGATGAGGACTGTGGAAAGGGGAGCACGCCGAAGAAAGGCGGAGTCTGAGGCTGTCTTTCTGGGCATACGGTGAAGAACCGCATGACTGTCATCGCGGGGCGATGGAGAGCTATCCCGGGAATGATTCGTATTCTTTGGGACTGCTCGCCAGTCCCTTACGTATGCGCAGAGGTGCGTAAGGAATATGACAGTTGCGCTGTCCGCACCCCGCGCGATTATTAAAAGGAGGATGCGATATGGCTATTTTTAAGGGAGCGGGAGTGGCGATTGTGACGCCGATGCATGAGGACGGCACGGTCAATTATGAGAAGATGGGCGAGCTGGTGGAGATGCAAATCGCGGGCGGCACGGACGCGATCATTGTCTGTGGTACGACCGGGGAATCCTCCACTCTTTCTCATGAGGAGCATCTGGATGTGATCCGTTATGTGGTCGAGAAGACGGCGAAGCGGATTCCGGTCATTGCAGGTACCGGCTCGAATTCAACGGAGACCGCCATCTATCTTTCCAAAGAAGCGGAGAAGATGGGCGTTGACGGACTGCTTCTGGTGAGCCCGTATTACAATAAGGCGACTCAGAACGGACTGAAGAAGCATTATTCGAAGATCGCGGCGTCAGTATCGCTGCCGATCATTCTTTACAATGTGCCGAGCCGTACCGGCTGCAACATCCTGCCGGAGACGGTCGTCTGGCTGGCTAAAAATGTGGAAAATATCGTGGCGGTAAAAGAGGCGTCCGCGAATATTGAGCAGATCGCGAAGCTGATGAGCCTGGCGGACGGACAGGTGGATCTGTACTCCGGAAATGACGCAGAGATCGTTCCGATCATGGCGCTCGGCGGCATCGGCGTGATTTCAGTGCTTTCCAATATCGCACCGCGTCAGACACACGAGATCACGCAGGCGTTCTTTGAGGGCGATGTAAAGAAGAGCTGCGAGCTGCAGCTGAAAGCAATCGATCTGGTCGAGGCGCTTTTCTGCGAGGTGAATCCGATTCCGGTCAAGAAAGCGCTGAACCTGATGGGCATGGAGGTCGGACCGCTTCGTGCACCGCTGTTTGAGATGGAAGACGCGAATGCGGCACGGTTGGAGAAGGCAATGAAGGAGTACGGCATACTGTAACTGCCTTTCGTGATGCTCTGTAACTGCTCAGTACCTTTACAGTTACGATACTCTTTCATATGAAGTGGTTTGACGATGTGAGGACCGGAATGGCATAAAGGATTACGATTGTCAGAGGTCAGACTATGAGAGGAACAGGAATATGGTTAGAATAATTATGAGCGGCTGCTGCGGGCATATGGGTCAGGTCGTGACGGATATCGTCGCGGAGCAGGACGGTATGGAGATTGTGGCAGGCTTTGACGTAGTAGATTCGGGAAAAATGCCATATCCGGTGTTTGCCTCCCCCGCGGACTGCGATGTGGCGGCGGATGTGGTGATTGATTTTTCCTCTGTAAAGGCTCTGGACGGCCTGCTTGCTTACTGTGTGGAAAAGCAGGTTCCGGCGGTACTTTGTACGACGGGTTACAGCGCGGAACAGCTGGAGCAGATCACGGCCGCGTCGAAAAAGGTGGCGATTTTGAAGTCTGCGAATATGTCGCTGGGGATTAATCTGATCCAGTCACTTTTGAAGGGTGCGGTGAAGGTGCTCGCCCCCGCGGGCTTTGATGTGGAGATTGTCGAGAAGCATCACAACCGCAAGCTGGATGCGCCGAGCGGGACTGCGATCGCGCTCGCTGACAGCATCAATGAAGCGATGGACGGTGCTTATGAGTATACGTATGACCGCAGCCAGGAGAAAAAGCGCCGTGAGAAATCTGAGATTGGCATCAGCGCGGTGCGCGGCGGTACGATCGTCGGCGAGCATGAGGTGATCTTTGCGGGACTTGACGAGGTGATCGAGATTAAGCACACGGCTTATTCAAGAAGCATTTTTGCGAAAGGCGCCGTGCAGGCAGCGGCATTTCTCGCAGGGAAACCGGCCGGATATTACGGGATGAGTGATGTGATCGCCGGCGGCCAGCCGTGAGAATAGATTTTAATACTGCAGCAGGAAAGAGGATTTTTACAATGAAAAAGGTAGTAAAGTTTGGCGGGAGTTCCCTGGCGAGTGCGGAGCAGTTCCGCAAGGTCGGGGCGATCATTCATGCGGAGAAAGAGCGCCGCTATGTGGTGCCGTCTGCGCCCGGCAAGCGTTATTCGGGTGATACGAAAGTGACAGATATGCTTTACGACTGCTATCATGCGGCCGGACGGCAGGATATCAGCGGAAAGATCGCGGCGATCGCGGCGCGGTATCAGGAGATTATCGACGGCCTCGGTCTGGAGCTGGATCTTTCGGAAGAATTTGACGAGATCAAAAAGCAGTTTGAAGCGCAGGCAGGCAGCGATTATGCGGCTTCCCGCGGCGAATATCTGAACGGCAGGGTGATGTCCGCGTATCTGGGATTCCCGTTTGTGGATGCCGCTGAAGTGGTCTGCTTTGATGAGGACGGAGTCTTTGAGCCGGAAAAGACCAACGATGTTATGAAAGCGCGGCTGGAAGGAATGGAGACAGCCGTGATCCCCGGCTTCTACGGGGCGATGCCGGATGGAAGCATCAAAACATTTTCCCGCGGCGGCTCTGATATCACCGGTTCGATCGTAGCGCGCGCCGTACATGCGGATCTGTATGAGAACTGGACGGATGTGTCCGGCTTCCTGCTCTGTGACCCGCATCTGGTGGAGAATCCGGCGACCATTGAGACAATCACCTACCGGGAGCTTCGTGAGCTTTCCTATATGGGAGCGACCGTGCTGCATGCGGACGCGATTTTCCCGCTCCGCAAGGAAGGCATTCCGGTCAATATCAAAAACACGAACCGTCCGCAGGATCCCGGCACTCTGATCGTCGAGAATACCTGCCGCCAGCCGAATTATACGATTACCGGCATCGCGGGCAAAAAGGGTTTCTGTGCAATCACGATTGAAAAAGACCAGATGAACTCCGAGATCGGCTTTGGCCGCAAGGTGCTGCAGGTCTTTGAGGAGAACGGCATCTCCTTTGAACACGTACCGTCCGGAATTGACACCTTTTCCGTTATCGTTCACCAGAGCGAATTCATGCAGAAGGAACAGAGCGTGATCTCCGGCATCCACCGCGCGGTGAATCCAGACACTCTCGATCTGGAATCGGATCTGGCGCTGATCGCGGTTGTGGGACGCGGCATGCGGGCCATGCGCGGTACGGCGGGACGGATTTTCTCCGCGCTCGCGCATGCGAATATCAACGTTAAGATGATTGATCAGGGCTCCAGCGAGCTGAACATCATCATCGGCGTAAAGGACGATGATTTTGAGCGCGCGATCCGCGCGATTTACGATATCTTTGTGCTGACAAAAGTGTAATGATAGTAAGAGGAGACGGAAAATGAATGACCTTTTGTATCCGTCATTTGCATATGAGAAAAAGGAAGACGGCGCAGTGATCCTGCGCTGTTTTTCACGTGACGGAATTGTGCAGATACCGGAGCGGATCGGCGGGCTGCCTGTCCGGGAACTGGGAGCGTACGCGTTTTCCGCGCACATGGACGCAGGCGCGCTGGAGGGTGCGTTGTATGCCTGTGAAAGTACAGATGAGGGATCATCTTGTCCGGATGCGCTTTGCGGAGAACAGCTTGAAGAAATCATCCTTCCGCAGACAATCCGCCGGGTCGGCCGCTATTGTTTTTACAACTGCGGGAACCTGCGGCGGCTGGAATTTCCGGGTAGCCTGAAGGACTGGGAGAGCGGAGTATTTACCGGATGTCACCGGGTAAAGGAACTCTGTGTGCACGCATATCCGGAAGCTGAGACCGGACTGAAGCAGGTGCTCGATGAGCTGCCGGAGGAGCTGCGCGTGGAATTCCGCTGCGATCGTAATGAACAGATGAAATCAATGGAATCGATGGAAACTGATGCAGCAGGTGATTGTGCTACTGATAAAAATGGCTCACTTCGGGCAAATGAAAAAGACAGTTTCCGCGCAGTGCTTACATTTCCGGAATTTTATGAGGAAGGCGTGGAAAATACTCCGGCGAGGATTCTGGAGACCCATGTCCACGGGACCGGCATCCGCTACCGCAACTGTTTTCAGGGAAAACGGTTTGATTTTGCGCTGTATGATTCTCTGTTTCCTTACGCCAGAGCACAGGAAAATGCGCAGCTTCTGACAGAACTGGTGCTGGGACGGCTGCGTTTTCCATGTCATCTGGGAGAACAGGAAAGAGAGCATTATGAAGTTTATGTACGGGAAAACGCGTATACTTTCGGAAGATATTTTCTGGACCAGAAAGACCCGGAGGGACTGCAATGGTTTCTGGAGCAGACTGAAGAGTCAGAATCCCTTCTGGATGCGCTTTCTGAATATGCGGCAAGACACGGCGACGCGCTGTCCCAGAGCCGTCTGATGGAATTCCGGCGCAGGAACAGGACGAGACCTGCGGCAAGAAAAAGACTGGGATTATAGGAATGATACATGCCCGGGTCTGATGATTGGCCCGGGAATTTTTCTGTTTATTTTAAAGAAAGGCTTGACAATTCTTTTTGTCTCCATTACTATTTCAATAGGAATAAGACGTAGTATTAAAAACTACGAAACAGAATTTTTTAGGAACCAAGGTATAAAACCTGAATGGAATAAAGACAGAGGAGAGGGATAGTTATGAGCCGGAATTTTATTTTGAGCTGCTGTTCGACTGTGGATCTGACAAAAGAGCATCTGGACGGACGTGACATTCATTACACTTATATGCATTATTCTCTGGATGGCAAAGAATATTTCGACGATCTGGGGCAGACGATGCCGTTCGATGAGTTTTACAGAAAGATGCAGGAAGGCGCCGAGACAAAGACGTCGCAGGTCAATGTGGAGGAGTTCATAAAGTATTTCCGGCCGTTTCTGGAGCAGGGGCTGGATGTCCTGCATGTCAGCCTTTCCAGCGGGATCTCCGGCACCTTTAATTCCGCCTGCATCGCGCGGGATATGCTGCGGGAGGAATTCCCGGACCGAAAGCTTCTGGTCGCGGATTCGCTGGCTGCTTCTTCGGGCTACGGACTGCTCATGGAGCTGCTCGCGGACATGCGCGATGCCGGCAGCACTCTGGAGGAGCTGTATGACTGGACGCTGAAGAACCGACTGACGATCCACCACTGGTTTTTCTCTACGGATCTGACCTTCTTTATCAAGGGCGGGCGCATTTCGAAGACGTCCGGCTTTATCGGGAGTGTGCTGAATATCTGCCCTCTCATGAACGTGGATGATGAGGGCAAGCTGATTCCCAGAAGCAAGATCCGCGGCAAGCGCGCAGTCATCAAAAAGCTGGTGAAACAGATGAAAGAGCATGCGGTGGACGGCCTGAATTACAGCGGGAAATGCTATATGTGCAATTCCGCCTGTTACGAGGACGCGAGGGCAGTAGCAGATCTGGTGGAGGAGGCGTTCCCGAAGCTGGACGGACCGGTGCAGATCAATGACATCGGTACGACCATCGGCAGCCACACCGGACCGGGGACGGTCGCGCTGTTCTTTGTAGGAGATGAGAGAGTTCATTAAAAATAAGCCTGGGGTGTGGCACGCTCCAGATCCTCCCGGTCCACGATCAGTTTGATCGCCCACGGCGGCACATCGATGTCCCGATAATCCTCGCGCAGGAAGACAAACGCAGTATCGTACGGCGGCTTTTTGACGGGGAAAGTTCCATAGCCGTCAGTGAAATAAATCAGCCCGCGCAGCTTCGTGAAGCAGCCGCGGCACATCAGTTCCCGCACACGGGCAAACGGCGGCCGAAAATCCGTGCCGCCATAGCCGCGGATCGTAAAATGCTCCAGATATTCGCGCATCTCTTCCTGATTCGTGATCAGTACATCCTCCCGCACCTCATCGTCGCACTGCAGGATGTGGATGTGAATCTTTCGGAAAAAGCTTTCGGATTCACTTAATATGCTGTAAGTCTCCTCGAGAAAAGCGAGGAGCAGGTCGCCCTGGCAGGACATCGAGGTGTCCAGCACGATCACAAAATCCTCAATCTTTTTGACTTCCTTTGTCTCCAGCGGCTCAATCAGCGGAATTGAGCCGTAGAGCTCCATCCCGTAATTGTAATAAATATAGTCGAACGAATCCATATCGACCTGCATTTCCTCTTTCAGCACCGAAAATTTCCGCAGAAACTCCCGATAATCGTAACGCTTGCGGTTCACGGCGCAGACCTGCTCTTCAAGTGATTTGGTATCGTCCGAAGAATCTTTTCCAAAAGATTCCATCTCCGTCTGCATACGGTCGCGGATATCGTCCCATTTTTTCTTCGAGTCCGAAGAAGAAAAATTTGGCGTGGAATTGGGCTGCGGCTTTTGACTGGAGTCATTGTCTGCGAAATCGGGAGAGGGCATCTGAGGCGGCTTTGGCGAAGCAGAATCGTTCTCCCATCGGCTGTGATCGTCAACGGCGAATTCCCGTTTCAGCTGGTCGAGCCTCGCCTGTACCGGGTGGATCCGGATCAGCTGGCGGTAGATCCGCTGGGCGGTCAGAGGACTTTTCGTACCGGCGGCATTTTGCGGAAGAGCCTGTCTTCCGGAAGAGGACAAAGCAGCGGAAGCGGGTTCCGTACCAGCGGCAGAAAAACTACCGGGCGCGGCGGAAATCTCAGACATGGATCGATATACTTCCCGCCGCAGCGCGGACATGGGACGATGCACTGCGCGAATATACAGTCCGTCGATCACGTGCTCTGCCGCGATGTCGCACGCCAGATTCCAGTATTCCGCATCACGATTCTCGCGTGTCCAGATATGCGCAAACAGACAGTGCAGGATACTGTGAAGATACAGACGGTTTACCGACTCACGTCCTTTGCGGAAAATGTCTGCGATCTTGTCAGGCTGAAAATAATAGACCGCCCCGTCCGTACCTGCCGTCCGGATCTGCCCGTCCGTGAGCAGCGTCAGAGAAGAGAGCGCTACATCCAGAAAGCGCATATTCATGTATAATTCCGTCTGGGCGCCGCGCAGGATATCCTGCGCAATCTCTGTGAAGGCAAGGCCGCGTGCCTGTTCGTCGTAGATAATACTCATACCTGTTCCTTTTCCAATCTGGTGTAATATTTTTTCTTCTATATCACAGAAGCGTTTCATGATTCCTGGATACGGAATAATTGCCTCGTACCTTTGCAGTTACAACAGAATATACTATAGCACGAATCATGAAAGTGAGGAAGACGGACATTGATCAATTTTTTAAAAAAAGTGTTGTCAAGCGTTTTTGAAAATGTCCTGAAAAATTTTGTTACCATTCACAGTTGATT
>JAJQIL010000064.1 GCA_021199235.1 Lachnospiraceae bacterium
AGTAGTGGAATCACAAACTTAGAGCAAGCCGTCGCGTAAGCGACTTGGTACAATAATAGTAAGTTGTGCCATTTTTGCTTTTTACAGCAGTATCTGTATAACTGACCGTTGAATTATTTGTTATGGTCTTAATCTTACTATAGCTTCCTGAAGCAGTCCTCCGGTATATATAATAACCAGTCGCATCGCTCACTTTCGTCCAGGTAATCTGGATTCCGCTGGATGTGTTTTTAATGCCTGATATTGTCGGAGATGCCAAATTGATTGCTGAAGCAAATTTAAACGAATAATCACCACAGCTGCCATATTTTTGTTCCACCTCAAAGTAATACGTTCCTGCGGAGAGATAAAATGTATTACTCAAATTTATTTTTTTGGAACTGCTGTTCCAGCTTGAGCTGCTGTACCACAGCTGATTTCCATTCGCATCAAAAAGCCGGTAATAGACATACTGCATTCCGGCAGTAGATGTCAGCTTTAATTCATGGTATTGTGACAGTGTGATTTTATAAAAATCCTTACTGTCATTAATAGCTATCTGGCCATTATAGGATGTATCAATATTTATAGCGTTTGCCGTCGCAATCGTATTATTATTTCCCCCATCATCTTCTGTAAAGCTCTCTGCCGATGATGTGAAAACTGTTGCAAACGTATAATCTCCTGTACTGCCATACCTTTGCTCTATTTTGAAATAATACGTTCCGGAAGTCAGGCAGATAGTTTCATTTATGTTGATCATTTTTGTATTGCTGTTCCAGCTATAGGCATCAGACCACAGTTGGTTCCCATTTGCATCAAATATTCTGTAGCATACATATTGCATATACGCCGTGGATGTCAGACTGATGGTCCCGGATGTTGACAGCGTAAATATATAAAAATCCGACGTGTCATTTAATGCAATCTGACCATTATAGGTCGCATTTACGCTTGCATTACTCGATGCGGAAAGAGAATTATTTACCCCTCCATTACTTTCTGCAAAGCTCTCTTTCGATGATGTGAAAACTGTTGAAAAAGTATAATCTCCTGTACTGCCATACCTTTGCTCTATTTTGAAATAATACGTTCCGGAAGTCAGACAGATTGTTTCACTTATGTTGATCATTCCCGTACTGCTGTTCCAGCTATAGGCGTCAGACCACAGTTGATTCCCACTTGCGTCAAATATTCTGTAGCATATATATTGCATATATGCTGTGGATGTCAGACTGACGGTCCCAGATTCCGACAACGCAAATGTATAAAAATCTGTCGTATCATTTGCGGCAATCTGCTCATTACAGGTTCTATCCATGCTAATACTGCTTACAGCGGACAGAGAATTATTCATGCCGCCGTCTGTTTCAATAAAACTTTCTTCTGATGAGACAAATGACAGTGTAAAATTATAATTCCCCGTGCTGCCATATCTTTGTTCTGCTTCCAGATAATAAGTTCCAGAAGTAAGACATACTTTCGTGTCAATCGCTACTTGTTGTGTACTGCTGTTCCAGCTATAGGCGTTGCTCCATACCTGAGAGCCATTCACGTCAAATATTCTGTAATTTATATATTGCATATAAATCGTAGAAACCAATTCCACCGTACCTGAGGATGATAATGTAAACTTATAATAATCCTTTGTGTTCGATGAAGATATCGCACCGCTATACGTAGTGCCAATAGATATGCTTGTAGCGGTTGAAATCGAGTCCCCGGCTGAAACTGTGCTGATTCCAGATTCCGCTGCCACAGTGATACCATCCTCCGTTGTCAAAAACTCCGAACTATTGCTTTCCGCTGTTTCTGTCTCTGCAGTCACAGAAGCCTCCGATTCCACGGGAGCTTCGGCTTCAACGTTCTCGTAAATCTCCTCAGCTTTTTCTTCTTCTGTTTCTTCATATTCCGCTTCCACAATATCCTGTACAGTTTCCGTGATCTCGTTTTCTACGAACTCTGTTTCCACAGTTTCAGCAGTTGTTTCTTCCAGTAATTCCGACATTACCTCTTCAGAGAAAGCTGTTTCTTCTGCTTCCTCAGAAACAACTACATCAACCACTTCCTCTGCCGCCTCTGTGAGACCGTCAGAAGAATTTTCACTCGCAATTGCCATACCACCATTCACATTTACCAGTAAAACAATTGCCATAATAAGAGCCAGTTTCCTTTTCATTCCGCACCTCCATTGATTGATATCAGGCACACTTATTTTGTTAAATAGCGATACGCATGGTTTAGTGCCTGATATTTCATTATTGTTTATTTGTTCCAATAACATTTTTTTCAGTTTCATCATAGACTTTCTGTATGATATTTAGAAAGCTTTCACGTTCATCATTTTCATAGCCCCGAAAAAAAACCTCGGCAATCCTGTCATGATCAAACATACAGGCACTTCCTTTTCCAAGAAATCCCTCAGGATAAAGGACACCCATATAGTCATATATTTTATCCTGTTTTTCCGCATCAAAAGGAAATATACCAATCACCATTACTTTCTTTTTTGCTCCTTCAAGTAACACAACACTTCCAATCGGCAATAATTCTTTTTTTATATCAGTCTCCATTTTAAAGTTCCTCCTCATAAAAAAGAATAACAAATCCGTCTACAGTGAACAACAGTGTATTTTATTACAATATTACCGTTCCGGGCTAAGATAACAGAGCTTCAATGGACAAATCCATTTTTGTAAAAATATTTCCATTTTTATATTGATTGTATTTTTCCAGATCTGAGCCAATATATTTCCCTGCTTTCGCGCCAAGATCATTGAGGAAATTACCCAAGCTTGTTCCAACATCATTTGCCCAGTTTTCTATTCCTTCGCTGATTTCTTCTGTGGAAGTTCCAAATGTTTCGGGAGAAATAATTCCAAATGTAAGTCCTGATATTATTGTGCTCAGACCGGAAATTGCAACTTCCACTCCAGTTGCGCCAGTATCTCCCCAATCCCAGGAGCCGTCTGAACTATAATTATCGACACTCTTTACAAGCTGTGAAATTGAACTGAAAATTGTTGTGGCAAATGTTGCCCACACTCCGGTTTCAGAATATATTCCAGAGCTTTTAGTTCCCACGTTTTGAAGCTCGTAGATTGATTTTTCTACACCAACAGACTCGCTGATCGCGTCAATAACCGAAGAGATTTTTTCACCGGTTGTCGTATCATCAGAAGTGACAGACTCCACCATATCTACGATTCCTCCAATTACAGCAATCAGACTTCCACCTAACCCAACTTCTGCAGCCGCGGTTCCCCATGCGTTCTCCACCACACCCGTAGAGTCCGATGATTTCAGCAACTTATACAAAGCATTCCATAGCTTTGAGCTTGTCTCAGCGAGATCACACAGATCAGCAGACCCTGATAATCCCTGCATATCTCCTGTCAAAAACTCTTTCAGATCCTGCAAATATGAAACCAGACTACCTGCAAAGCCAGCCCCAGTAATTCCTCCAAATTTTTCCAGATCTTTTAAGATCGCTTTTATCAGCGGTAACAGATAATCACTCAGTTTCTCTGTACTTTCATCAGAGTTGTCAGAAGCTACAGTTACAACTGCTTCAGTAATTCCGGATTTTGTGAGTCTTCCGCTGCAGTCCTTTACCTTTTCTTCTGTCTCCTGATATTCAGCAATAGTATCTGCCAGCGCGCTCTCCAGCGACATAAAGCCTTTGCGGCTCCTCTCCAGTGCAGTCTCCACTGACGAAAGAGAACTCACGATTCGACTTCGATTCTTCAAGCTGAAGTTTAAACTTGTACGGATATTGCCCACCTCGGATTCAATCTGACTCACTTTAATCTGGTATTTTAGCAGGGATGACTGCCCAGACTGCATTTTTGCCGTATTTACCTTTATTGAACTCATCCCGATTTTCTCCTCTCCCGGCATACAAATGCCGATTCCGCTGATTACTCCGTGATTCGTACTCTCGTAATCCCCCAGTACGGATCTCTATCTGCGGAATCGATCAAAAAATCCGCTCTTCTGCGAATTTTTACCATGCTCTTCAATTGCAATCCGAAATTCTTCCGCAGAAGCAAAGCGTTCATTCGGATTCAACGCCATGGCTTTCTCAATATCATTTTTCAATCTGGCATTGATCCTGTTTCCATCATTTCCGGAAAAATCGAGATGTCCCCTTTCCCGACGATCCCGTGCTTCCTCCGGTCTGCGACCTGTAAGCATCTGGAAAAATACTGCTCCGGCGGCGTAAATGTCCATTCGTACATCCTGCTTTCCTTTGGAATGATACTGCTCCGGAGGTGAATAGCCAGGCTTTATCACAACAGACCGCGTCTCCTCATCATCCGCTTCCTGAAATCTCGCTGTACCGAAATCAAGCAGTTTTACGGAGGTTTCTCCCGTCAGAAAAATATTATCCGGACCGATGTCCCGATGAATGATCCCGCGTGCATGAATCTTAGAAAGAGCGGTCAGGATCGCACACATATAAGCACATGCTTCCTGCTGCTCCATTCTGCCGCAATCCCGCAGACACTGCTTCAAAAGTGTCCCCTCGATGTATTCCATGATCATATAGGCAGTGCAGTTGCTTTCAAAAAACGCAAGCACGTTGACAATATCCGGTTCTTTCCAGAAAAGAGCGGCACTTCTTGCTTCCTCCAGAAAGCGTGTCAGCATTTTTTCGTAGTCTCTGGCCTTTTCCCCCGGAAATACGCTGACTTTCGTCTCATTCTCCGCTCGGTTTACATATCCGGACGGATAAAATTCCTTGACAGCAATGACAGTACCCAGATTCGTGTCATACGCCCTGTATGTAATCCCGAACCCTCCCTGGCCAATTACTTCTCCAATAATATAACGCTCATCCAGAATCGTTCCCGGCTTAAGCTGGCAGGCTTCCCTGGCCGGCCCGCCTTTTACAAATCCGCAGCAGGGGCAGACTTCATATCCGCCCCTGATAATACGAAAGCAATTTACACAAAGTCTGTCATTTCTGTTCATATCAGACATTCCTCAATCGCCGCTTTCCATAAGTATCTTTATACAAAATTAACGCCGCTGTCTTATCTTTACTCCAGCGGATTGGTTGGAAGCCCTGAGCTTGCCTCCTGCGCCGTAGTCTCAGCCTGCTGGTAAACTCTGGCCATTTCCTGCAGATCCGTCACATGTTCCTGAATCATCTTGTTGAAACGGGTGATGTCATCCTGAAGTTCATTGAATTTGTTGGCATATGCCGTTGCTGCCTCACCTGTCCACACAGAGCTCATTCCGGTCACAAGAGTCGTCATCTGCTGGGTATTTGCACTTACTGCCTGTCCGCAAGTGCTGAATTCCGTTGCTGCTGAAATCAATTTATCTGGTGTTACCTTTAATGTTCCTTCCATTGTGATTCTCCTTTCTTTGCCTTTCTCTGTTTTCAAAATCAATTCATCCGGCTTATTGTTCTATGCAAAAGGAATGCTTTCATTCCCTTACTGTTAACTTGTAATGATTTAGTGATAGGTCCTCGTTGTTGCCGTGTTTACATTGGTAGACTCCGCGGTTTCATAAGCCGTAATAATCGTTTCCAGCGCTGTCACATACTGGTCAATCGCCGATTTGAAGTTATCCATCTGTGCCTTGTCCTGTGTAAACGCATTATGGAATGCAGTTTTCGCTTCACCTTCCCACATGGATGAAACATTTGATTCTGCCTGCACCAGTACATTGATCTGTGTCTGCAGACTCTGATTCAGCTGCTGAAGTGTCTCCTTTTTTTCTCTCAGCTGTGCCGCTGTTACCATAATCTCTGCCATGTCTTTGTATCCTCCTGTATTGTTTTTGTTTTGTAACCGTTTATGTCCTGATCCTGCGACTGTGATAGTATGACACAGTTACAGTTCTTTCCATAATGGTTACTGGTTTCGCGGTTTCCTGCGCTTTCCGCGGAAGAAACAACTATTGCACTGTCGTCCGCTTCGCAACAGGTAGTTCGCATATATAAACAGCAGTTTTGCCGTTTATTTCTACATTACCTGCACTTTCTTCGTGCCGCCCGTGATCGTGTCCTCATAAACGCATTCCCATGAGAACCTTTTTCATAAAAACGTTTTTCATGAGTACATCCTGGTGGATATCATCGTCAGTTCTCTCGCGTCTCCGCCAACAAGACTGCAAGGCGCTCTGCTTCATAGGTAGTCTGTGCAGTCTGTCGAATCACCTGCGCTATACTGCGAAGACTGGAGGCACTTTTCTTAATCTGCTCCTCAAGCTGCCTGCCTTTATTCAGATATTCCTGCGCGCTCTCCCCGGACCATGAAACGTTGATTGACACGAGAGAATTCTCCAGGCTGTTTCCAGCCAGCGTTTCCAGCTGCTTTGCCAGTGATTCCAGATTATCCGCCTGTTTTTTGGTTTTTGAAAAGTCAATCTGAATACTGGTCAATGTCTTTGCTGCACTCATCTGTTTTTCCCTCCCTGTTCTGATAATTCCTGCAGCCCTGCATCAGGACAGTGCATCCGATGGAAGCTGACTGCTGGCTTCTGTCGCCTCATCCTCGCCCGCTATATAAACGTTCGCTATAGAAAGCAGCGTCTTTGGCTGCTCTTTGAGACGTTTCAGAACTGTCTCGACCTGTTCCTGCTCCTCCAGATATTTTTGACGGCAAATATTGGCTGCCTCGCCGGTCCAATAGCTTGAAGTTCCGCGTACAATTCGCAGGATTTCCGACAATGCGGTGTCCATCTGATCAATCCTTGTTTGCGCATCTGAAGCTCTGGATTTCAGGGTTTCCGGTGTGACCCGGATTTTTGCATTGGAACTGTTCAGTGTATTATTAGCCATCATATTCTCCGATCTGCACAGCTTATGTCCGTGCCCCTTTTTCTGGTCTGTATTCCGCTTTTTTCTATACCCGGATTGTTTCATCCTGATATTCTTTTATATGCTGATTGACCTGACTGCACTGTATACTGCATTCTCACAGGTCTGATATTCTTCCCGCGCATATTCCAGTGTCTGAATAAATTCATCGAGAGCAGTCAGGATATCGCGAAGCGTATCCTCATCCGCCTGATATTGCGTCATATACGCCTGTTTTGCGCTGCCTTCCCAGCAGTCATTCAAACTGCTCATTCCGCTCGAAAGAGCATCCAGACGATTCTGCAGGGTACTCTTACAGGAATTCAGCTTTGTAATATCGCTTTTCAGTGTATCCATATTGACTTCCAGTTTCATTCCTTTGTCTCCTCCGTAAGAGAATTCATTATTTGTTTCAAATTCTTTCTTTTCACAACCTCCCTGCTTCCACCCGGTCCCAGCAGTCGGAATATTACCGGAACCGCTTTTATTTCACATGCTATTATCACCCTTGGCGGATACCTCCGTATTGTAAAATGTTCCACCTGACGTATTACTGTTTTTTCACACCGATCGTATTTGTCTGCCACCGCGGCAGTCAGCCTCTGGAACCTCCGGTAAGAGTCCAGTTCCTCCTCCGCTTGCTTAGACCAGCTTTTCAGCATCAGACAGGTTTCATCCAGACTTTCATATTCCTGCATCTGCTGTCTGATCATCCAGACTTCCAGATAAAGCACTTTTATACGACTGATATCGGTCTGCATCTCGGCCGATCTGCTTCGCAGAACATCCGTATTTACTTTCATTATGCTTCAACGCTCCTTACGATTTACCGACATTATATCTGTTTTCGAAAAAATCAGATTCATTTCTGACAAACGACCGGTTTCACAGGACGAATGACATCATATCAGGATCAGACGGGCACCATTTCGTATTCCGCATGCCTCCAACGTCATTCCGGCCGGAAAGAATTTTCTGTCTGTATCACTGCCAAGCAGCAGTTCAGCGGCGTTTCCCTTCAGATCACATTGTTCTTTCTGGCCGATCATATCAGCCAGTTCTTCCGTAATATCCTTCACTTTTGCCGTCTCATCCAGACTGAAATCATACGTCTGGCCTAATGACGGCACATATACATCTACCATGATCATCTGACTTATTCTCCATTCGCGTTGAATGTCACCTTGTAGGTATTCGCCGCCCAATGCGCATATAGTGTCTGTGGGCCCGGTTCGCTCGTGATGTTCACCGAAGAGTTGACCGTTACCAGGCTTCCGCCACTCACAGCTGTATTGCATATTCTAATGATGAAATATCCAGGGCACCCGTATAATTCTCGTAAGACAAGGTAAGTAGAAAATCCTTCCACACCATTACATATCCATCCTCTGTCTCCGACTCTGTTTCCACTTCTGTTTCACTTTCCGATATATCATCTGTATCTCCAGCTATAATAATTATCAGTTCGGTTTCTTCCGCAGCCACTTCCATCTCGGCGGCATCCACCTTACTCCCAAATAACAGTTGAATTGTAAGAACAAGCAGGAACCACAGCCTTAAGCAGGGTTTGTTAACCGCTCTTTTATTTTTCAATTGAATTGTTAGATGAACAGCACTCATAACTCTACTCCTGTTATCACATATTTGGGCATAATTTCCCAATTTGGAAAAGTATAACACAGCATGAATTTTTAGGCAATTTATTTTTGCCCTATAGTTCATTTCTTTTTCACATATTCCCTGTTAGTTTAAAAAGAAAGGAGTGTACCTATGCAAAATAAACTCGAAATCGGCCAACGCATCCGTCTCCTGCGAGAAGCGCACGGCTATTCGCGCGAACAGTTGGCGGAGATTCTGAATGTTTCTTCCAGATTTTGTTATGATTTAGAACTTGGAAATAAGGGAATGTCCGTGGACACGTTATCAGATCTTGCAGAAGCGCTAAACATCAGTACTGACTATCTCCTTTTTGGTTCATCGTCAAAAAGTGAAACCACCGACAATAAAACTGACATTGAAGCTTTTGACGCACTCATCAAATCCTGTCCCGAAAACAAGCGGGGGTATTTGATGAATATCATTACCTGCTATCTACAGGCCATCAGAGAGTCATAGCAGATTCTATATAGGCAGAATGTCCCGGTTCATGTATCGCAGTCTGCTCTTCGTGATCCCAGTTCTTTTTCCGCTTTTTTCAGAGCCTTCTGAACCTTTCGAATTGGCAGCAGGCACAGTAAAATTCCAGAGAGGAAGATCAATGCCCTCGCCACATATATCCAAAAATCTACCCTGGTCAATAATCCGAACATCATTTTCATAACATTCCTTCCCTCCCTGTCTTTTCAAGATATCACGGCCGGAACTGTTTGGTGAACAAAAATCGCTTTCAAGTTCCTGTCCGCAGACAATTTTGACCCCGGCGTTAAAGATTCGTAACACCGGATATGCCACAATTCGTGTCATTTTTTTCTGAAAAGTCTGTCATAAATCTTCCGCTGAATCGTTTATGTATAGCGGAAGAACGATTGTGGAAATAAATCAGCGCTTGCAGGGTGAATATATTTGCCCTATAATGAAGCTGCACTGAATGTAAACCACAAAAGGGATTCCAATGAATCTGTCAATAGTTTACGGAGGTGCAGGAATGCAGAAGAAGAAAAAACGGAAAAGCGCTAAAAATACCGCAAAGTATACGGCAAAAGACAGTGTGTTTACTAATCTTTCAGGAGGTAATCACCATAATGATGGACTTATACAATCAGGATCGTATTCTGGAAATTCATATCGCAAGTGAGAAGAAGATTGCTGCAGAAGAAGCAGAGAAGAGAGCGGAAAACAGGGCCGAAGAGGAAAGAGAAGCTACTATTGAAAGAATGCTTAAGGATGGATCGCTTGCTGTTGATAAAATTGCTTCTTTTGTGAGCGTACCTGTACAGAAAGTGCGCGAGATTGAGGCCGGTATGCAGAAGGATGGCCGGTATGCACGAAAGGAATAAAACAGATACCCGGTTTTGTTATGTGCGAGATACTGTCCAAAACAGACAAATACCAGCAATAAACCAGTTTATCTTCGGATCATGTTCGAAGACCTGATCCACGGCTGGTTTGCCGATTACGACAGCAACTATAACGACTTTGTCAAAGCCATGCTGCAAAATGATAAAAAGGCGATGAATGTCTATATAAACCGGGTAGTGCTAAATACTTTCAGCTTTTTTGATACAGGAAATAATAAGTCTTTCCATTTACAGTTTTGTACGTTCGGATACGAACATAATAGGTTTTTCCTTTCGTTAATCCAGACAAAGTATACGTCTTCTTTGACGCCCCGGAAATCTTCTTTGTCTTATTCCCACTCGCAAAAGAACTGCTCGTAGAATACTGAATCTGGTAACCTGTTACTTTTGTTGTTGAAGACCACTTCACCTTGATTTTCTTAGAGGATGCATTCGTTACACCTGAAAGTGAAACCCCTTTCAATCTGTAAGTTGTTTTTGTCGCAGCGGCACTTGTTGTATTGCCGTTATACGCAACAATTTTATACGTATATTTCGTGCCATCCTTGTTTTTGACCGCAGTATCCGTATACGTGACTGTTGATGCTCCGGTAATCGTTTTGATCTTCTTATAGCTTCCTGTTCCCGATTTTCGATATACATAATAACCTGACGCATTTGAAATTTTCGCCCATGTCAGTTTGATTCCGCCTGATGTATTTGTCGCCTTTGAAATCGTTGGTTTGCTTAATGTTGCGCTTAAATAACTTGTTTTATATCCATTGGAAGACGCGTAAGCAGCTGCGGTACTGCCTGAATAACATGAAAATGTCAAAGAAGAGGAACAGCTTCCAAATGCATTATCTCCAAACGCAGTGCTTGTTCCGGCTACTTTTACGGTCTTTAAATCATAGCATCTAAAAAAATAATGTCTGCTCAAAAGTACTTCGCACTTGCTGTGAAGTACTTTTGAATATGACGCAAAACACAAGCCACGGCAAATCATAATATATCTCTCATTTTAAAACGTATCTTTTTACGTTTTAATATCTCTTATTTTATTTTTTAATCTCATATATATTGACATTTATCATCGCATCATGTATAATATCCCATAAGTGTTGAATATCATTGGAAATCCATCTCAATTCTAAAACACCTACATAAGAAAAAAATCATAAAAATATTTTCAAAAACAAATAGCAATTTTGCAGAAAATGGGGTAGAATGTATGAAAAGAATACGGAATTATTTATTGGGCAGTCTTACCCTGCCCTTTATAAAGGATAGTGTCTCATCAGAGGATATGGATGAGAAAAGTATGCGTGCGGCTGCAGACACATCCGAGGACTTAAATGCATACGCTGAAGATCAGACAAGCCAGACCGAAGACGCTGTCATGAAAAGCATGATGCAGTTTTTTGCGGATGAACTGCTTCCTGTCTTCGGAATTACGAAAAAGGTGACGGCACTGGCACCGACTGAACAGGTACATATCGAACTCAGGAAGGGGTTGCAGGATTTCAACCTTGTAATGGACGACAGCAGTATTTCACATTTTGAATTTCAATCGCAGAACGGCGGAAAGCGCGATCTTCGGCGTTTTCGTTCCTATGAGGCAGATGCCAGCTATCAGTTGGGTCAGCCGGTAACCACATACGTATTGTTTTCCGGCAATATCAAAAGGCCTATGACGCAAATCACCGAAGGTATTAACACATACCGGGTCGTGCCGATCATCATGCGAAAGAAAAATGCAGACACGATTCTGAAAAAGCTTCAAAAGAAAATCAACACCGGTACTGCTTTGACCCGTGCAGATCTGGTAATGCTTCCACTGCTGCCCGTCATGGGCGGACATCTTTCCCAAAAGCAGCGGATTCAGTCTGCATTTCGAATTATCTTACATGCGGACCTGATATCAAAAGAGGATGTTGACAAAATTGAAGCTACGATTTATGCAATGGCAACTAAGTTTCTGAGCAAAACAGAATTAAAAGAAATTAAGGAGGAATTTAAAATGACCATTTTCAGTGAATTTATCAGTGAAGGACGCGAAATAGGTCTCGAAATAGGCCGCAAAGAAGGCCTCGAAACAGGCCGCAAAGAAGGCCGCAAAGAAGGCCGCGAAACTGGGCGCAAGGAGTTATTTTTGGAACAGGTTGAGAAAAAGATAAAGAAAGGCAACTCCATATCGGAAATTGCAGATGCTCTCGAACAGGATGAGGATACCGTCCGACAGGTGGTAGCCGAATTAGCAGGGAGAGAAAGCTGACTGCAATTGGAAGGACTTTTGTCAGTCAATTGCACCTGGTAAAAGCGGATAAATCCCCTGTCCGTCTCAGGCAGGCCGGTTATGGACGAGCCGGGAAGGCAGGGGGTTTTTTGTTTATCCTGCTTTATTTTTTAATTTTCACTTTCTTTTTTATCGCTCCAGGCAGAATGTCCCGGTTCATGTATCGCAGTCTGCTCTTCTTGATCCCAGTTCTTTTTCCGCTTTTTTCAGTGCCTTTTGAACCTTTTTCGAATCGGCAGCAGGCACAGTAAAATTCCAGAGAGGAAAATCAATGCCATCGCCACATAAATCCAAAAATCTACCCTGGTCAATGATCCGAACATCATTTTCATAACATGCCTGCCCTCCCTGTCTTTTTCAAGATATCACGACCAGAGCTGTTTGGCGAACAAAAATTGCTTTTAAGTTCCTGTCTGCAGACCATTTTGATCCCGGCGCGAAAGATTCTGAACACCGGATATGCCACAATTCGTGTCATTTTTTTCTGAAAAGCCTGTCACAAATCTTCCGCTGAATCGTTTATATATAGCGGAAGAACGATTGTGGAAATAAATCAGCGCTTGCAGGGTGAATATATTTGCCATATAATGAAGCTCCCTGACCGACACGGTACAGAGAGCCCTGCAGCAGAATAAAGAGATTTGATTTTATATATCAATTGCGCAAACAACCTATCGGAATAACATAAACTCCATCCGGCCTGCGGTACCCGTACTGCGTGCCCGTAATCACGATTTTCAGATCAGGCAGCCGCAGTCTTGCCTGTTTTTCTGTTTCATTATATTTTTTTACTAAGGATTCGATTTCATTTAAATGCGCGGCGCCGTCCTCAATATCACTGCTGCCCAGCTTAAACTCAATCAGGGCATATTTTCCATCCCTTAAATGCAGTACACAATCCGCCTCCAGGCCATATCTGTCGTGGTAATATGACACCCGGCCTCCCAGAGCGTTAGAATATATTTTCAGATCCCGGATGCAAAGAGTTTCAAAAATAAAACCGAAGGTCTTCAGATCCAGATTAAAATACTCTGGTTCTACGCCCAGAGCAGCAACGACTAAAGACGGATCTACCAGCTCTTTTTTTTCTGATGACTGTATGGCACTTTTGGAACGGATTGCCGGACACCAGGCTTCCACATTCTGAATCACATAGAGTTTTTTTAAAGTACTCACATATTCATAAAATGTTGAATCGCTCATATCCATATTGGCATTGATGTCTTTTAAAACAGATCGATTAGTAGCCAGTGTAGAGATATTTCTGGCATAAGAACGCAGGAGCAGCCTGGTCGCGGTCTCATCACGCCTGACTCCGTCCACGTTGGAGACATCCTCTCTGCACAGGCTTTCAAAATAGCTCTGCGCTACCATCAATTTTGCCCTGTCACTCTTTTTACTTACAGAAGACGGCCAGCCCCCTCTGCACGCAGCAAAAATCAAACCATCCACAGACAATTCCGAAACACAGCCTTCTTCCGGAAAAGCCTCCGCCTGAAATAATGTGGACAACGATACTGCCCCATTGGATTCGCCCGTCTCATAAAGGCTCATGGGATACATAGTCAATGTGTCAATCCTGCCCGTGCCTGTGTGCATGATCTGCGTTTTATCAATAGAATTGGAGCCTGTCAGAATATACAGGCCTTCCTCCCCTCTGCGGTCAACAGATACCCGAACCGCATCCCATATATTAGGAGCAATCTGCCACTCGTCGATCAGACGGGGATTTTCTCCTATCAAAAGATTTGACGGCTTGATCCTTGCTGTTTCCAAATACATATCCCGTTTATCCGGATCCTGCATTTCAATATAGCTTCTGGCAAACTGTTTAGCGGTCGTTGTCTTCCCACACCATTTTGGTCCGACAATGTGTACTGCCCCAAACGCATCCAGCTTTAATCCCAGTTCTTCATCACAAATTCTCTTAATATACGCCTTTGCCATGAAAAAGCTCCTTTCTGATTTCTGAATATCCTTCTCTGCATAGGAAAACTCAAAATTCACAGGCCTATTATAATGCTCTTAACAGAAATTTACAATAGGGTGCCGGACACTTTTGCGGCTTTTCTGTGGACAGTTTTGTGGTTTTTTGTCGGACACTTTTGCGTCTTTTTGCCGGACACTTTTGCGGTTTATCTTTCTTATTCCGTCTCCCTTTTTTCAGACTCTACCGCAGCCGGCGCGGTCATCTGGTCATCCGTTTCCGCCGGGGTTTCTGCCTGCACCCCTCTTCCGGCCAGCACCCACCCGGATGTCAACGCGGTCAGCGGGGCTGCGAGCACCAGGCCGAAGGAACCGACCAGTGTATGGATGATCTCCGAGGTCACGTACTTGTAGTTCAGGATGTTGATGATCGGCGTCCCCTGCGCCATAAACACCATCAGCAGGGCAATGTAGCCGCCGGAATACGCAAGAAGAAGTGTGGTGGTCATCGTCCCCATCGCGGCCTGTCCGACATGCATACCGGATTTGGCAGCCTCCCAACGAGACAGGTCCGGACGTTTCTGCACGACTTCGTTTACTGCCGCCGTAATGTCAACCGTCAGATCCATCATGGCGCCAGAGGAGCCGACAAAGATGCTCGCCATAAAAATCCGCGTCAGATCCAGATTCTCATATCCGCTGTAAAGCAGAGTCTCAGAAAAGGACATCACCGCGCCCTGCACCTTAAACGTCGACGTACAGACAATACCGAGAATGCAGGTCAGTGCCAGCCCGGAAAGTGCTCCGGTCGACGCAGCCAGGCACCGGCGGTCAAAGTCGAATACCAGCGCGATGATCATCACCGTCAAAAGCGCCGTAATCGCACCGCCGACCAGGATTGGATCCATTCCTTTCAAACAGCACGGTACCAGCACCTTCCAGATCGCCAGTACAGACAGGACGAAGGACAGGATTGCCCGCAGACCGGTGCCTCTGGCAAACAGAACCAGGAACAGGAAGAACGCTGCCAGCAAAATAATTTCCAGATCCAGACGGTAGTGATCGATCATGCTCACCGAGGAAACCTCGTCATCGTTAAAGCTGACCAGTACCAGTGCGCGGTCGCCTTCCTCATAGATCTTATCGGATTCCAGCGAACCAGTCAGCTTGTTCGCCGCCCAGTAGGTCTCTCCCTTGTGACTTCCTGCCAGCAGGGTAACCTCACAGGCCTGCTCGCCGGACTGGACGAGTCCGGTATTGATGACAGTCGAATTGTCCACGCGGATGACCTTTGCCTGCACACGCTCGCCGCCGTCTTTATAGGCAGCTCCCGCCTCCTCAAATCCGGTGGGAATCAGAATAAATACGATAATCAGAATGATACAGACGGCGATGGACGCCCATGTCTTTTTACTATTGATTGCTTTCATAATGTATGTCCTCTCTGCTGTCATCTGATCATCCATTTCACGGGCAGCCAATTCCTGATTTTCAGCCCTGCTCCGCCCAGAAAGATAACAGCTTTTACATGGCAACAGGGGCCGCGGGATAGCGCAGCCCCTGATATCATTTCATTACCTGTCGCGTCAGGAACCTTGAATGGTATATCCTGATTCAGGCAAGGAATTAATCGTTTTTTAAACCGTCAGATCGGTCAGTCCCAGAATGCTGATCAGCTTGTCATGGATATCCGTATTGTCATACGATCCGCCAAAGTTCTCTGCGCCAACGCCCTGTGCAAATACTGCAGCCGGAAGTCCGGTGTGTGCGTAAGATGTAAAGCAGATACCGGATTTATTGTTTACCAGATGCGTTACTGTAACTGAGAACGGAGTGTAGGTACCATAACTGATGTACTCGCCCTGCGTCTGTACCTCATTGCCTTCGGTATCCGTTGCATAGCCGTCAAGTGTCAGCTGGTAAGCTTCCTGAAGTTCTTCCACCTCGTACTCGGTCAGAACCAGAGTGGAATTCTCGTTTTCTTCCTCTGTCGCGTTCTCCGGAAGGATCAGGCCGAACAGTTCCTGCACATCCGCCATCGCATCCTCAAAAGAGGTGTCGTTCTCCAGATAGCCTTCCACATAATCTGAATCATATTTCGCAAAGGAAATGCCCTGATTCTGTACGTTGTCAAGATAGGTGTCATAATCCGTCCCGGCAAAACCGATGGACAGACCGCCGGTCTCATGGTCGCCGGTCACCAGGATCAGAGTCTCATCCGGATGCTCTTCCGCGAAATCGATCGCTACCTGTACTGCATCTGCAAGCGCCAGCACATCATTGATCACTGTCGCCGCGTCGTTTGCATGACATGCCCAGTCAATCTTGCCGCCCTCGCACATCATGAAGAAGCCGTTGTCATTCTCAAGAACCTCAATTCCCTTTGAAACATAATCCGCCAGAGCCCACTCATCATCCGCACGGTCGATTTCATAGCTCAGTGAATCACTGTCAGCCAGATTTTCCGTCACGATAATGGTTTTGCCGTCTTCCGCGGTCACTTCCTCTGCCTCAGCCTGCGTGCGAACCACATTGTAGCCTGCTTCCGCTGCCAGCTCATACAGATCAGCCTGATCTCCGTCTGAACCGGTCAGCTTCAGAAGTCCGCCGCCTGCAAAATAGTCATAACCGCTGTCGATCAGCTCCAGACCGATCTCATAGTAGTTATTGCGGCTTGCCTGATGCGCATAAAATGCTGCCGGAGTCGCATGGTTCAAGTTTACGGAACTGATCACACCAATCTTATATCCGAGCTCATCTCTTAACTGCTCCGCAACTGTAGTATAGCTGGTCGTGGTGGACTCGTCCATGTTGATAATGCCGCTGTATGTCTTAAAACCGGACGCAATCGAAGTCGCTGTTGATGCGGAATCCGGGCAGAACGAGCTGGAATCCCAGGTTGTAGCGCTTCCCGTGTAGTCAAATTCCATGAAGTTCAGGGCCACATTGCCGTCCAGAATATCATCATCCGTGTCATCTTCCATCGCGCCAAGATAAGAAGACGCGAGCTGGAACTGTGAGTATGTCATACCATCACCGATAAACAGGAACACATATTTCGGTGCTGTCGTCGTCTCTTCCGCCTGCACACACGGTGCCACGCAGGAAGCTGTCATGCCGGCTGCCAGAAGAAGTGCCGTCAGTTTCTTCATTTTCATAAAAATTTCCTCCATTTTCTGTCCCGTATTACTTTTTTCCTTGCGGGATCGCCGATTTTACTGCGGCCACCCCGCAACTGTATCCTTTAAAGATCAACGTTAATCACAGGGGTAATTATAGACAGGAAACGTAAATTCCAAAATCACGGAACGTAAATTGTCAGTAAAAATAGAGTCATGCGCTCTTCCATTTTTTTATCTTTTCGGAAGTGAAGCATCGATATTTTCAGAAGTGGAAGGTTAATATTTTCGGAAGTCCGGCGAACTGTATGGAGAAAAATCATTCAGGAGGATTTAAGATTGATGGTAAAATTGTCTATTATCGTGACAGCAGCGGTCTTGAGGCCGATGCTGTCACAACGCTCAACGGCGGCCCGTCGTTGAAAGGAAAAACAAATCAAAAGAAGTCGTGTCTGAAAACTGCCCGTCACGCAAGTCTCCCGATTGCCGCTACCAGTTCCTTCGCGAGCGGCAGGGTATCCTTGTCCTCTTTCCCATTTACACGGGCACTCGGGAAACGCCCCCTCCCTTCGGTCGGCGGCAGTTTGCCCTGCCCATTCGAAGACGCTTTGCGTGGGGCAGGGCTGGTATAAATGAACTGTGGCGCAGCAGCAGCACTTTTCGCGGCGCCTCCGGTGCCTGCGGCATTTGACCTGTCCGTCCGGGGCTGTTTCCCGGCCACATATGCCTTATCCGTCTGCTCCTGCTTCCCGGCTGCAGCGCGGCTGCCGCCTGTGCTCGCCTGCGCGGGACTATGGAGGCGCCCCCTCCCTTCGGTCGGCGGCAGGTCGCCCTGCCCATTAGAAGGCGCTTTGCGCGGGGCAGGGCTGAAGACAAATTTCAGCCGTCCTTTATAATCCTTTAACAGGGAATCGATTTTGCTCACGTCGATCTGCGCCCGCTCGTACATACGGATACGGATCTCATTCCCCTTCTGGGCAAGCTCCACGATCCAGGCGTCATGCGCCTGCGAACGCAGGCGGGCGATTGCCAGAAGATTCTGCACAGCGCGCGGCGGCTCACCAAAGCGGTCGATCAGTTCTTCGAGCATATCCTCCTGCTCCTCCTCGGTGCGGATGGCGGCAATACGCTTGTAAACATCAAGCTTCTGCGCCTCACTCCGGATATAACGTTCCGGAATGAAGGCATCGATATCCAGATCGATCGTCGTCTCGAATTCATCCTGCGGGGGCGTCTCGCCCTGCAGTTCCTTCACAGATTCATTTAAAAGCTTGCAGTACAGATCGTAGCCGACCGCTTCCATGTGACCGGACTGTTCACTGCCTAAAAGATTGCCTGCGCCGCGGATCTCCAGGTCGCGCATAGCGATACGGATACCGCTGCCGAGCTCCGTAAATTCGCGGATGGCAGAGAGGCGTTTTTCCGCCACCTCTTTGAGCATTTTGTTGCGGCGATAGAGAAGAAACGCGTACGCCGTGCGATTGGAACGCCCGACGCGTCCGCGCAGCTGATAGAGCTGAGAAAGCCCCATCGTGTCCGCATCGTGAATGATCATGGTATTTACATTGGAAATATCCAGTCCCGTCTCAATGATCGTCGTCGTCACCAGCACGTCGATATCGCCGTTGATAAAATCATACATGATCTTTTCCAGCTCATGCTCCTTCATCTGCCCGTGGGCGAACGCCACCCGGGCCTGCGGCACGAGCGCGGAAATTTTGTTGGTAAGCTCCACGATGGTATTGACGCGATTGTACACGTAATACACCTGCCCGCCGCGGCTCAGCTCGCGGCTGATCGCCTCGCGCACCATCTCCTCGCTGTATTCCATGACGTAGGTCTGGATCGGCACGCGCTCCAGCGGCGCTTCCTCCAGCACGCTCATGTCGCGGATGCCGACCAGGCTCATATGCAGTGTCCGCGGGATCGGCGTCGCAGTCAGAGTCATCACATCGATGTCGGTCTTGAGCTGTTTGATCTTTTCCTTATGAGCCACGCCAAAACGCTGCTCTTCATCGATGACCAGCAGTCCCAGATCCTTATACTGCACATCCTTCGAGAGCAGACGGTGCGTACCGATCACGATATCCACCAGACCGTTTTTCAGGTCTGTCAGGGTCTTTTTCTGCTCGGCCGGCGTGCGGAAACGGCAAAGCAGATCCACTCGTACCGGGAATTCCTTCATACGCTGTGTGAAGGTATTGTAATGCTGCTGCGCCAGGATCGTCGTCGGCACCAGATACGCTACCTGCTTGCCGTCCTGTACCGCCTTGAACGCGGCACGGATTGCGATCTCGGTCTTGCCGTAGCCCACGTCGCCGCAGATCAGCCGGTCCATGATCTTCGTGCTCTGCATATCCCGCTTGACTTCCTCGATCGCTGCAAGCTGATCCTCGGTCTCCTCGAACGGAAACATTTCCTCAAACTCCCGCTGCCAGACGGTGTCCTCGCTGTAGGTAAAGCCGTCCTTGCGCTGACGCTCGGCGTACAGCTTCACCAGATCCTGCGCGATCTCGCGGACTGCCGTTCGCACCTTTGATTTCGTGCGGTTCCACTCCTGCGTACCGAGCTTATTCAATTTCGGCGCCTTTGAATCGCCTTCCGCGTATTTCTGAATCACATCGAGCTGCGTCGCCGGGACATAGAGATTGCTCCCGCCGGCATACTCGATCTTCATATAATCCTTTGTGACATGGTCGACCTCGACCTTCTCGATTCCTCTGTAGATGCCGAGGCCATGATTTTCATGCACGACAAAATCGCCGACCAACAGCTCCGAAAAGCTGCTGATCTGCCTGCCCTCATAGCGTTTCTGTTTTTTCCGTTTCTTTTTCTCCTGCCCGAAAATGTCGCTCTCCGTGATCACGACAAATTTGATCAGCGGATACTCGTACCCGCGCTTCGCATTTCCGTAGGTGATCAGGATCTCCCCCGGCTGCACCTCGCGCGCGGCATCCTCCGTATAAAAGGCCGTCAGGCCCTCGTCTGTCAGGTCGCCCGCCAGACGGTTCCCCCTCGTGCGTGAAGCCGCGAGCAGGATGACCCGGTAGCCGCTCTTTTTCCAGCTTTTTAAGTCCTTCACCAGATACTCAAAGCTGTTGTTGTAGGGGTTGACTGAACGCACGGTCAGAGAATATTTGCCGGAAACTGTCCAGGGCGCCTTCGCGTTTTCCAACGTGCAAAGCCCCACCGCATTTCGCCTGCAGATGGCTGTCGCCGTCTCCTGCGCGGAAAACAACAGCTTCGTCTGCCCCGGCAGCACATAGCCCTTCTCGAGGCGGTTCTTCATGCTCTCGGAAAACTCCAGCTCCACCGCGTCGCCCGCCTCCGTCATCCGGTTCGGCTCATCCAGGAAAACAAGCGTCCGCTCCGGGTCAAAATAATCCAGAAAGCTGATCCGTTCGCTCACAAAATAATCGATAAAGCCCTCCATCGAGAGCGGCTCCTGCAGCTCCTCCAGCTCGTCGCGGCAGTCCTGAAGCAGTGTCCGGACTCTCTGGACGGACTCCTGCCAGCTGCCCGTGCTGCCTGGCAGGCTCTCTTTTACTGCAGTTTCCTTCGACACAATATCCGATGCTTTTGCCGCGGTCACACCGATCCGGTCATTGTCCGGTTCGTTTCCTGATTTCTTTCCGGGGGACGATGCCGTCCCCATCTCCCGGAATTTCTTCTCAGCCGCATTTGCCTCTTTTTCAATCCGTTTCAACGCCTTTTTCCGCGCCGCCGTATCCGGGATCAGCTCTGCCGCCGGATAAATGCGCACCGACTCCAGATTCTCGATCGAGCGCTGGCTCTCCACATCGAAGCTGCGGATGGAATCAACTTCCTCGCCCCAGAGCTCGATGCGGATCGGATTCTCCTCCGTCAGCGGAAAAATGTCAATAATCCCGCCTCGCACCGCAAACTGCCCCGGCCCCTCGACCTGTCCGGTGCGTTCATAGCCCATCTGCAGCAGCTGCTTTTTCAGGGCGTCCGTGTCAATCTCGGAGGAATTCCCAATTTCTATGATATGCCCCATCCAGTCCGCAAACGGCACCATCCGGTTCATGCAGGCCGCCATCGTCGTAATGATCGTGAGAGGAGAATTAAATTCCGCCAGCGCCTTCAGCACCTGAATCCGCTGCTGTTCCAGCAGGTTGCTCTGCAGATCCGCCTGAAAAAAGATCAGATCCTTCGCCGGAAAATACAGAACGTCGCGGTTAAAAAAACGATAGTTTTCATACATCTCCTTCGCGCGGAGATCATTGTACGTAATAATAAGAGTGACCGGGCTCGCAGCAGCTTCCGCTTCCCCGGCAGATGCTGCAGACGCAGCTCCACCCTTTTTTGCAGACATCAGCTTCTGCCCGAACGCATCCGCCAGGCAGTGCACAAAGTGCGACTTCTGCGAATCAATACATCCTGTCACCTGAATCAGACCGCGATTTCTCGCGGTCCTCTGACTGATTTCTTCAAATTCTCCCAGCTCACGCATGGGGGCTGTAAACGCTCTCATAAACACTCCCGTTTCATTTCTTTTTTTCATTATACCGGTTCATCACCGCCTGCACGTCCCCGGTCACCAGCATCGCCGCCGCATCCGCCGCGCGCGAAAATGCGTCCGTCATCGTCGCCCACTCTTCCTCCGAAAAATGCCCCAGCACATAATCCACCAGATCATATTCCTTCGGTTTTTCACCAACGCCGATCTTCACGCGGGCAAACTCCTGCGTGCCCAGCTGTGCGATGATATTCTTAATCCCGTTGTGGCCGCCTGCGCTGCCTTTTCCCCGAACGCGCAGCTGTCCCGGCGGCAGGCTGATATCATCGTAAAGCACACAAAAGCCCTCCTGCGGGTCAATTTTATAAAAATCACACGCGGTGCGAACACTCTCACCGCTCAGATTCATAAAGGTAAGAGGCTTTAAAAGCAGCACCTTTTGCCCGTCAATATAGCCGGTGCCCGTCAGCGCCCGGAACTTTTCCGTCTCAATCCGTATGCCGTATTTTTCCGCCAGGCGGTCGATCGCCTCATACCCGGCATTGTGTCTCGTCTGCGCGTATTTCCGTCCCGGGTTGCCAAGTCCTGCTATAATAAACATGATGTTTTCTTCTTCCTTTTTTACATGAAATTTTTCTCTGATCCATTGTCCGAACATGCCGCTTCCCCTGTTCTTATAACAATTTTCCCACTAGATTATATCGACCATCCTTCCCAAAAGCAAGCATATTCCGAACGGTATTTTTAACTTTGTCTGACAGTTCTGAACCGGCCGACTGCACCGAACAACAATAATTTTGATTTCCCTGCATATTCCTTTTTATTCTGGCAATCCTAACAGTAATCCGAAAAGGACTTATCGAAACGAGACGGCCCGTTTCGGGCCTGCATCCTGCATCAGAAAACGATACAGGACAAAATAAGGATGAGGTGACGAATATGAATCGAAGAACATGGAAAGAATGGATTACAAAACGAAACACGATCTGGACATTAAGCCTGTGCCTGGTCGGCGTGATCGTCCTGGGCGGCATGGCCGCTGTCAACAGTTCCCGCAGCAGCGACAGCACGCAGGTGGAAACGGAACTGGGACAGGTCGCTTATCTGGAAGAGGAACTGGAGACAAATCCGGATGAAGAAAACGTAAACGATGAGGATGCGGATATGGACACAGACACGGTCAAAGATGTCACAGCAGACGGCAGTGATTCGACGGCTGATGGAGTTGCTGCGGAAGATGTCACAACAGATCTGATCCTGGGGGATGATTCCGTTATTGATACGGGCAGCAGCAACGGCACAGACGGAACCAGCGCAGACAGCAGTCTGGACGGCGATGCGTCCGGCACGGGCAGTAAGGCATCCTCGGATGGTATAAGCTCCGATACTGGTGAATCTTCAGATAATGTGGTCTCCGATAACGATGAATCTTCGGAAGATGTAACCTCCAACGACTATGAGTCCTCGGATGGTGCGGCCTCTAACGATGCTGAATCCCCGGAGGATACGGCCTCCGCCGCAGCAGATTCCGATGACTTTGCTGCTTCCGATTCCGAGGAGGCGTCCTCCGCAAGTATCATCTCCGAGCAGGCGCTGATCGATGCCGGAGTCAGCTTCACCGACGATCAGTCGCTCCTCTGGCCTTCCGCCGGAACGATCGCGATTGATTACAGTATGGATAAAAGCGTGTACTTCGCTACATTGAACCAGTACAAATACAACCCGGCCCTGATCATCAGCAGCGAAACCGGAAATCAGGTGCTTGCGGCGGCAAAAGGCATCGTGGAATCCATCTCCGTTGACGAGGAGACCGGCACCACGCTGGTACTGAACATCGGAAACGGCTACCGTCTCACGTACGGTCAGCTCATGGAGCCCGCCGTATCGAAGGGTGATGTCGTGGAATCCGGCGACCTGCTCGCCTACATCAGTGAGCCGACAAAATACTACAGCACAGAAGGCAGCAACCTTTATTTTGCCATGACAAAGGACGGGGAACCGGTCGATCCGGTACTATACCTTGAATAACAGTTTCGAGCAGCATCAAATCAGAAGAGCAGACCATGCGGATTTATCCGCATGGAGATGGTATTCGTACCTGCACCAAAACGCTCGGGCGGAGTATACTAATATATAACAGGCAGGCGGTGCTCCACAATCTTTACCGTTACTATTCACAGCTGTGTCAGGCTCGCCGTGAATAGTAACTCTTTGCCTTCCCTTTTGTGAAATACTGTTTACCGGCTGCTTCAGAATAGACCTGGGATGGGCTGCTCCATCCCTTTACATATCGTTTTTCACAAACGAAGGTTCTTTCTTCGCAATTTTTTTGACCTTACATTTCAAAAACCTTGTCTGTTTTTAAAGTTTCCGACCTGCAAGTCGAAAACGATTGACCGGCTGCTGAATTAATAATGCAGCAGAAACATTCCCGCAAGGATCGCGCCGATGCTCCCCAGCGAACACACCAGATCGTACCAGTGAACTTTTGGGATAAAATAATATGTCCGCTTAGCGTCGCCGCAAAATCCTTTGGATTCCATAGCCATGGCGACGCTTTCCGACCAGCGGATGCTGTTGACCAGCATGGTGAAGATCGGCTTCAGAGAGTACCAGTGCACCTTCATTCCTCTGGTGCGGAAAGCCAGCTTTACGTTGGAAAATTCACGCGTCATCGTCGGCATCAGGTGGATGGCGGCCAGAATGCCGTAGGCAAACCGCGGCGGAAGATGGCACTGGTGCATCAGGCTGGATATGAAAAATTCCCCATCCGTAGAAAGGGCAAACAGGATTCCCAGACCCGCGTAGGCAAGGAGCCTTGTGGAAAGCTGCATGGCCGTGTACAGATTCGTGGACATGGCCGCCCGAACCGCATAGGGGACGGCGGAAAGGCTTTCCAGCTCCGTCACATCAATGCTGCTGCCTCTGGCGTAATAAAGGCCGGTGACAAACAGACCGAAAGCGGCGATAAAAGCCGGAATCAGAATGGTCAGCACCTGCTTTGGCCGCGCGTCGGAAAAGAATATGAGCAGGAACAGAGAAATAAGGAAAACCGCAGTATTTAAGCTCACCAGATACTGGACGGATAAGAGGATGACGCAGATCAGCACAGTGAACATTTTCACGGATGGATTTAATTTTTCCAGCTTCACGGTGTGCGCCTCCCTTCCCTGCTTTCCGGGCCATTTTCATCTGATATCACGTTACCCGATTTGTTCGTCATCGGATTTATAAACACCCTTTTGCCCATGGGATGAGCATTGTCTGCGAATATGAGATCCGGCATCATTTCATTGAATTTCTGCCCCTGCAGACAATAAATTTTGTCCGCCCACACTGCAGCCAGTTCCTGATCATGTGTGATAAATATGACCGTAAGCCCGTCTTCCTTCACCTTCCGGCTCAGCTGCTCCATAATAGCCATGGTGGAGCGGTAATCCTGCCCGTAGGTAGGCTCATCCAGAAAGAGAATCTGCTGCCGGCCGGCCAGAATTGAGAGCACGGCCAGCCTGCGCTGCTGTCCCTGGCTGAGCATATACGGGGAGTAGCGGTGATAACGCTCCAATCCGTATTCTTTCAGAAGTGCAAACGCCTGTTTTTCGCACTGCTCGTCGGTCAGATCTTCGTTCCAGATGCGAGTGCTGCTTTTGACCTCTTCGGTGACATTCTGGGTAATGAACTGATTGCCGGGATTCTGAAAAACGATACCTGCCCGGGCAAACAGTTCTTTTTTCTTTATCTGAGAAAGATCCATCCCGTCGATCAAAATATGTCCTTCGTAAGGATGCTGCTTTAATACAGACAGAAACGTAGTCGTCTTGCCGCTGCCGCTCGGGCCGAGGACCGCGGTCATGGCACCCTTCGGGAAATCAGCATCCACATGGGAGAGCAGGTACTGCTCTGATTGTGCCCCGGAAAGATCGCCTTTGCTTCCGGCTGCCCCGCGGTCATCGCCCTTATTTTTACGGAACAGACGAAAGTGTGAGGCATGTCCGCCAGGTGTATGCAAAGTGTCGGAAGTGTTTCTGCTGGAACCCCGGGCATCCGATGTCCGGGCAATGGAAACATCCCGGAACGTAATAGCAGATGCGCTCACTTTTGCACTGCCTGATCTTGTACAGCCTGTGCCGCTTATATCTGGCTCAGTTGATAAAGCAGACGCACCCGCCATAAAATCCCGTCCGGCTGCCGTCCGTCCCGGATAATACAGCCCTTCCCGCTCAAAAAGAGAATAAAATTCTTCCAGCTGTTCCGGGCGAATCCCCCGCTGCAGCACTTTTCCGCCCTCCCCAAGCACGATGATCTCATCCGCCGCATCGGCCCAGTGGCCGAGCTGATGGTCGATGGCGACTATGGTGCGTCCGAGCTGCTTTAATTTGAGCAGCAGGCTGACAAGCTCTGTCACAGACTGACTGTCAATGTTGGCAAAGGCTTCATCCAGCAGAATGCATTTGCTTTCCATTACGTAAAGGCAGCAGATGGCAGCCTTCTGCTTTTCCCCGCCGGACAGTGTGACCAGCTTCCGATCCAGCAGCGTTTCCATCCCCAGAATCCGGGCGGCATCTCCGATCCGGCGGTCCATCTCTTCTTTCGGGACACAGATATTTTCCATGCAGAACTGCATCTCCCGGCGCAGCGTGTCCATGCAGAACTGCAGATCCGGATTCTGAAACAGCATCGTCAGGTACGCCGCCCGTTCCTGCTGGTTCATGGTGCTAACCGGATGGCCGTACAGCTCAATCGTGCCGGATTCCAGAAAACCGCCGTTTTCCGGATAGAGACCGGCAAGAACAGCGGCCAGAGTACTTTTCCCGCAGCCGCTGCTTCCCATCAGGACCGTGATGCCTCCCTCCTCAATATCGAGGGAGACATGGTCCAGAATATTTCGTTTTCCTGTCTCGACATAGCGGAACACTACATCCGACAGATGTATGGCGATGGAAGGCTTCATCTGATTTATCCTCAAAATTCCCAGCTTACAGCTTCTTTGCCCATCAGGCTTTTTAACTCTTAGAGCCTCTGTTTTCTTTAATCCTCCAGATCCTGCGCGTTATCCTGCCCGATGGCATATCCTTTTAATACGCCTGCTTTTGCGAGACGATCCGCCAGAATCCGGGTCACGAACCCATCGATAACGATGGCGCTGATAATGCGGACAACGAGCATCAGGGCAAGCACCGGAACCGCGATCAGATTGTAGCCGCTGATGATCAGGTTGTAAATAAGAGTCAGGATCGAGCAGATCACTGCACCCTCAACCATAGTAGCTGTATCGAACTTTTTGTATTTTTTCAGAGCAAAGATCAGCTCAAAGCCAACGCCCTGCACCAGGCCGGAAAGAATGATGATTGGTCCGAAATAATTGCCGAGCAGGCACTCGATGATGGCTGCCAGCATCTCCGCCACAATGCCCGTGCCAGGCTTTCTCATGACGTAAATGCCGAACGCACCGGCCATGAAGTAGACGCCATAGAACGGCTCATAACCCAGAGACGGCATACCGACCGGGGTAAGGATTCCGTAAAGGATACCGCCCGCATAAGTGCAGCCCAGGAAAATGATGCCGAATAAGATCGCGCATACTGCGATCATCAGAATGTCTTTTAATTTCCACTGAAAGTTCATGTTCTTTTTCTCCCTCGTATGTATGGTTTTGTGCAGAGCCGGTCAATGTATTTTACGGCTGATGCCGTGTCATAAGGATCTACGCTTCGCTGCGGCCGGCTCTTAACGGGTGTTTCTGGCACTCAGCACTTTATGACATAGCCCCCAATCCGATTATGCATCAGGCCGTCGGACTGTTTACCGACAGCGTAACTTCAAAAATATAGTGGCTGAGATTCTTCCCGCAATACTCGTTTACATAGTGAATGTAAGAGAACAGCTCCTGCACATCGCAGCGCAGGATCGTACAGTAGTGAGAAGAAGCCTCGTAAATACCCAGGTCGATCGCATGGTTGACGACCGCAGCGATGTATTCCATATAATTGGGGATGCCCATCGGGTAAAGAGAAATCTTGCAGGCCACCGGAAAATGGATGTCCTTCATACCGGCCTCGTTGACCGGAATATCGTCCTCCGCCATCAGGCAGTCCGCATCCGTATCGCCGGGGCAGCCTTTGGAAAAGGTGGCCTCCATGGTCATATGTACGCCTTCACGGTAAGCATGCACGAAGCAGGCTTTCACCGCGTCCTCCACATGGATCTGCCGACCGCGGTAAACCGTGGAAAGGCTGTCCGTCATCTTCCATACCTTACTGGTGTCGACCCTGTCGATGGCGCCAGGAATCACATCGATAAAGTCGTCGCACATGGGAGAGATGGAAAACCGGCAGCCGGTAATGGCGCGGGACGCCTCGGTGTCGCCGCAGCCGCAGCCACAGCCGCAGCTTTGTCCATAAGTGACGTATTGCTTTTCGGACATAAAAAAACCTCCTGGCAAATCAGATTTGTCCAGGAGTTGATCATCAACAGGCGCGATCCTGCGCAGGGTAAGTGCAATAAATGCAGCATATGTAATTATATAGTAACTATAAAGGTACGGAACAGTTACATTACACAGTCACTTTCTACGCTGATATTACTCAGATCAGATACAACGGGTCAATCATCTCAGTCTTTCGACACCCCGGGACTGCAATCAGTATAACATGGCAGATGGTTTTGTCAAGGTGATTTTATGTTTAACGCCATCCAAAAAGATTGCCGGCAAAATTGGAAAATTCTTCGCCCTTACTCTTCATCCTCCACAATCTCAATATCCATATGCACCTGCTCTCGCACCATCTCGTCGATCTCGATCTTCGAAAGAGAACCGCGTTGGATTCCCTGGTCCGCGGCCAGCACGAATTTTACTTCTACCTGTTTTCCGGTTCGCTCCGCGATCAGCTGTTCCAGCTCCTGTTTGCGCTCCGCATTATTCAGATAGCGTTCGCCCAGGAAATCCGCAAAGACCACATAGAGCCTGGTGTCTTTCTCGTCCTGCGAGTTGTATTTCGGCGTTGCCGAGGAAAGGACGATCTTGAACATCCCGTCCGTGCCGCCGATGATGTTTTTCCACATTCCGCAGACCTTTTTCAGGTCTTCGGGAGCTGCTTTCGGAAGGGATGCTGCGGCTGCACCTGTACCGTATCCTGCTCCGCCGGTTCCGTACCCGGCTGCATCTGTACCGTATCCCGCTCCGCCAGTACCATATCCGGCCGTCCCGGACGTACCATCATCATGTCCTGCCACACCGTTTGCAGCATATCCGGTTGCGCCCAACATTCCGGCTTGTCCCGGAACGCCGCCTGGCACAAACGCTCCCTGCTCTATCTTTATGGAATCGCCCCCTCGCCTGGGCTCGGCGGCAGGTCGCGATGGCATTCCATAAACCGCTTCGCGGTTTGCCATCGCTTTTTCAATCCTCCGGATCCTCTCAAGCACCGACAGTTCATCGCTCTCCGTCTCCGGGTGGCACAGTTTGATCAACGCCATCTCGACCTGCACGCGCTTGTTTGTAGAGTTCCGAAGGGAATTGGCCAGTTCGGAAAAAATGCGGATATAGCGCATCAGGGTATCACTGCGGATCATGGCAGATTCCTCGCGAAGCTGCGCCAGATTCTCGGCGGAGACGTCGAGCACCTCCTCCATGTCGTCAGAAGCTTTCATCAGCATCAGGTTGCGCATATACCAGGTAAAATCATTCACGAACTGCGTCAGGTCGCTGCCCTGCATGATCAGCTGTTCCAGCGTGCGAATGGCCCCGGCCAGATCCCCGCGCAGGATTTTGCGCAGCAGGTCACTGTATACATCGGTATCCACCGCGCCGAGCACCTCCAGCACACGGTCGTAGGTGAGCGTTTCTCCCATATAAAAAGCGATGCACTGGTCGAGAAGACTTAAGGAGTCACGAAGCGAACCATCGCCTTTTCTCGCGACATAACGCAGGGCTTTCTCCTCGGCGTCGACCTGTTCCTCGGCCATCAGCTCCTGCAGCCTCGCCAGGATCGTTTCCTGCGAAATTCGGCGAAAATCATACCGCTGGCATCTGGAAAGAATGGTGATCGGTATCTTCTGCGCTTCTGTCGTCGCCAGAATAAAAATGACATAAGAGGGCGGCTCCTCAAGCGTCTTTAAAAGAGCATTGAACGCAGCATTCGAGAGCATGTGCACCTCATCGATGATATAGACTTTAAAACGCCCCTCTGTCGGCGAATAAGAAACTTCTTCCCGAATCTGCCGGACATCGTCCACACCATTATTCGATGCGGCGTCAATCTCGATCACGTTCATCGCCGTTCCGACCGCGATCGCACGGCAGGAGGCACATTCTCCGCAGGGATTGCCGTCCACGGGATGCTCGCAGTTCACCGCTTTTGCGAATATTTTTGCCACAGAAGTCTTGCCGGTACCTCTTGTGCCGCAGAACAGGTAGGCGTGCCCCATACGGTCCGCCCGGATCTGGTTTCTCAGTGTCTTTACGATATGATCCTGCCCTTTTACCTCATCAAAGGTGGCCGGACGGAACTTTCGGTACAATGCCGTGTAGCTCATGTCTGATTCTTCTCCCATCATGTTGCTTATTTCGATACAATTTTATTGCCAGGCAAAGAGGATGTCCTGATGTATTCTCATCAGGGACAGCTGCTTCCCTTTATAGCAGATTTTCATATAGAATTGAAGCTCCCTGCTCATATTCAGGGAGCTCCATATGTTTCAGTTTCCAGAACATTTCAGTATCCAGAATATTTTTATCTCCAGAACGCTTTAATCTCCGAAGCAGATATCCATCAGCTTCGCTTCTTTGATGATCTCGTCCTTCGGGGAAACGGTCTTCAGCTTGCCAGCCACCTCGCCGAGCGGTACTTTCTTCATCTTGTTGTTCACGATGCCGACCATGTAGCCGTACTCATCATTGAGGATCATCTCCGCACACTTTAAGCCGATCCGTGTGGACAGCACACGGTCATACGGACACGGGCTGCCGCCTCTCTGTGTGTGCCCCGGAATCGTGATGCGCACCTCCGGTCCATTCGCCGCTTTGATCTCGTCCGCCAGTTCATGAGCTATGGAAGCGTTGCCTCTCTTTTCGAGCTTCGCCGCGTACTCCTTCTTGCTGAGCTTCGCGTCCTTTTTAGAAATCGCGCCTTCTGCTACTGCGATCACGGTAAAACCCTTGCCGGCCTTCGTTCTCTTGTCGATCGCCGCCACGACCTTCTTGATGTCGTACGGGATCTCCGGGATCAGGATGATATCCGCGCCGCCCGCAAGTCCCGCGTACAGCGTCAGCCAGCCGACCTTATGGCCCATAACTTCAACGATAAACACACGGTTGTGCGAAGCCGCCGTTGTATGGATGCGGTCAATCGCGTCCGTCGCTACATTCACCGCGCTGTAGAAGCCGAAGGTCATGTCTGTGCCGAAAATATCATTGTCGATCGTCTTCGGAAGGTGAATGATATTCAGCCCTTCCTCACGCAGCAGATTCGCCGTCTTCTGCGTACCATTGCCGCCCAGAATCACAAGGCAGTCCAGACGAAGCTTGTAATAATTCTGCTTCATTGCCTCAACCTTGTTCAGTCCTTTCGCATCCGGCTCACGCATCAGCTTGAACGGCTGACGGGAGGAACCCAGGATGGTGCCGCCCTTTGTCAGGATACCGGAAAAATCCTTCGATGTCAGGAGTCGGTAATCACCGTAGATCAGCCCCTTGTAACCGTTCATAAAACCATAGACCTCAAGCTCGTCCAGATTGCTCGAGAGACCTTTCACCACGCCGCGCATCGTCGCGTTCAGCGCCTGGCAGTCACCACCACTTGTTAACAGACCAATTCGTTTCATTTGACTCACATCCTTTTCTTTTATTTACCATTTTTGCTTTTGCTGCCGACCCATCTCTGAGAATCTTTTCACCATTTGCTGTAGATCTCATTTTCGTGAGCCTTCTTTGTTTCTGTGTGTTACCATTTCCGGGGAATCACCCGCCCCCGGACTTCCTTTACGATTTGTTTTTCCTGAGCTTTAGTATATCGCAAAATCCCGGATGACTCAACTAAATAATTCCATTTATTATTCGTTTTTTGTGTAAATTTATGGTATACTC
>JAJQIL010000040.1:0-5244 GCA_021199235.1 Lachnospiraceae bacterium
TTGGGACATTTTCTCTTGTGGTATATAAGGACATTATCATAAATGGCCCATACTTCTGTGGCAATAGACCATTTTTTTCTTGCTATGACTGCAAGAATAGGTTATAATCACAAATAAGTTGTGCCCCGGAACGCCGGAGCGTACAGAAGAAGGCGGAGCCGGAGATAATGGTTGCTCACAGGATAGAGATGGGGAACCGGACGGCGTGAATATTTCCGGGGACGGTCAGAACAGGAGGAACGGGACAGGGATGAAACGCTGTATTGTATGTGGCAATATAGGGAGCGATGACAGTACGGTCTGCAGTGTGTGTGGGAATCCGTTTGTTGAAACGGATGTTGCTCCGGAAGAAGACGTTCCGGATGATTCACTGGAGAGGATGGAAGAACAGCTCAAGGAGATGTGGGCAAAAGTGCAGGGAGAGGGACCGTCCGCTGCGCAGGGAAAAGCTGCAGAGCCTGAGGATTCTTCTGAAGATGCGGCAGACGCTGTTTCGGATCCGAATGCGGACGCTGGAAAAGACTCAGAGCCACAGGAGGGAATGTCCGTACGGGAATCCGTAAATGTGGAAAAGCTTATGAAAGCGGTCGCAGAGAAAACGGCAGCCGAAGAGAATCAGACAAAGGAAGCCGCTGAGACATCGCAGGAATCAGGGAAGGCAAAAACGACGCAGGAGACCGGATCGGCGGAGACGCAGAAGGAAACAGGTACACCGGATGCGCAGACGGCGCAGCGGATGGTATCCCGTCGGAAAAAGGGCGGCCCGCAGATATACGGACAGGAGTCTATGGAGGAATACAGCGGCGCACAGGGAGTGCTCCGCAGAGATGTGCAGGGAGGACACGCGGTGAATGAGGGTCGGACCGATGCCGGGGAAACATCCGGAAGATTGGCGTCCAGACCGCCGAGAAGACCTGCCCCGGCATCCGTAACGGAGGATATGGCTGTACAGAATACGCCGGCAGATATGTCCGCGCACGGGAATACGCCGGCGAAAGCGCAGAATACACCGGAGAACGGAGCAAAGCCTGTACCGCAGCAGAGGATGAGCGCCCAGCCGTACCCGCAGCCTTCACAGGGGACTTTGCATGGCGGGAAGCATACCGGCATGGCACGGCGCATTATGGAAGCTGCACGGGATGCCCTTTCTTCCCCGCTTCTGATCGTAGTTGCCCTGCTTCAGACCGTTTATTTTGCAAGTTCAGTGGCAGCGATATTTTTACGGCAGCTGAATTATGGACAGGCGGCGAAGCTGCTGGCTTTGCTTCCGCTTCCATCGCAGATCAGCGGATATACTTCGCTGCTGCAGGCAGCGATGGCGCAGCTTGACAGCGGTGCGCTGATCCTGAATCTGGTGATCCGCATACCGGATCTTCTGTTCTGCATTGCGCTGTGGGCATTGTGCATTACAGCACGCAGTTCGAAAGAGAAAATGTCAGGCGCAGGTTTCCTGTTTATGAGGATCTCGGTTATTTTGAATATGATCGCAGCCTGTGCGGTGCTTTTGGTGGTGCTGGTCGTATTTGTGACATTTGTGATCGCTGCATGGAATGCGGGGACGACAAACCTGATCACACTTGCAGTGGTGCTGCTTGTCCTGGCAATCGTTGTAACGATGGCGGTTCTTATGTATTTCTTCTGCTATCTGGCTACGATAAAGACGATCCGAAAGAATGCGGTAAACGGTGAGCGGTATGGAAGTGCATCGGTATACGTTGCCCTGGTAAAGATGGTAACTGCATTAACAGCCATTATCAGTCTTCTTTCAGGCATTGTCAATTATGAGATTACCGGGATTACTTCCGGAGCCGGTCAGCTTGGATTTATGATCCTTTTTGGCGTCTGGATTCTGAAGTACAGAAGCACGCTCAGAGAATATGCGGAGTGAGGTTTCCTGCATAAAATGTGTGCAACAGTTTTGTGTTTGTAGAGCTATTTTATTTTTATTATAAATGAAGGAGGAGATTTTATGAAAAGAACACGGATTGCGGCAGGAATGGCCGCAGCAATGGCACTTTCCATGGTAATGGGCACTGTCGGTATGGCAGATGAAAGAACGACTTTCGTCGTTGGTTTTGACGCGGAATATCCGCCTTATGGCTATATGGATGATGATGGTGAATATACCGGATTTGATCTGGAACTGGCACAGGCGGTCTGCGACCTGGAGGGCTGGGAGCTCGTCAAGACCCCGATTGACTGGGATTCCAAGGATCTGGAACTGGAGTCCGGCTCTATTGACTGCATCTGGAGCGGGTTTACGATCAACGGACGTGAGGATGATTACACATGGTCCTATCCGTACGTGGACAACAGTCAGGTGATTGTAGTATCCGAAGAATCCGGCATCACGAGCCTTGCGGATCTGGAAGGCAAGATTGTAGGCGTACAGGCGGCTTCCGCTGCGCTGGAGCTGTTAAGTGAGGACGGAGATCAGGCGGATCTGGCAGCAACATTCGGCGATCTGCTGGAGTTCGCGGATTACAACACGGCATTCGTAGAGCTGCAGGCCGGAAGTGTTGACGCGGTAGCGATGGACATCGGCGTAGCACAGTATCAGATTAAGGAAAAAGAAGGCTATATCATTCTCGATGAGGAACTGAACTCCGAACAGTACGGCATCGGCTTCCGCCTGGACGACGAAGAGCTTCGCGACACGGTAAATGAGGCGCTGCTGGCGCTGGTTGAAGACGGCACCGTGGCTGAGCTGGCTGAAAAGTATGAGCTTGGTGATATGGTTTGCTTAGGTGACGGCATCCTTGAAGAGGGTGAGACAGAGGCCGGGACTGAGGCTGTGACAGAGTAAATGACAGAGAATCAGGAGATGAGGGCATCTTGCGAAGACGGGATGCCCTTTCTTTGAAGGGTATATCGATATGAAATTTTCAGTAATGCTGGAACAGTTGAGCAGCGGTATGCTGAAATCCATGGGGATTTTTGCGCTGACTCTGATCTTTTCTTTGCCGCTCGGCCTGCTGATCTCGTTTGGAAGAATGTCCAAAAATGCCATTTTGCGTACGATTACAAAGGTCTATATCTCAGTGATGCGCGGAACGCCGCTGATGCTGCAACTTCTGGTGGTTTATTTCGGTCCTTATTATCTTTTTGGCATGAAGATTGGCGGCGGATACCGTTTTATGGCCATCATTATTGGATTTTCCCTGAACTATGCGGCCTACTTTGCCGAGATTTACCGCGCCGGAATCGAGTCCATGCCTGCCGGACAGTATGAGGCAGCGCAGGTACTGGGTTATGGGAAAGCGCAATGCTTTATCAAGATTATTTTTCCGCAGGTGATCAAACGGATCCTGCCGTCTGTCACAAATGAGGTCATCACGCTGGTCAAGGATACCTCGTTAAGCTTTTCTCTGGCTTATGCGGAAATGTTTACGATCGCCAAACAGATTGCCGCGTCGCAGACGACGTTTATGCCGTTCGTGGTGGCAGCCGTTTTCTACTATGTATTTAATCTTGTGGTGGCGGTAGTAATGGAACGGATCGAGAAAATGCTGGATTATTATCAGTAAACATAAGACCGGGTGGAACCATTTGTGTCAGAATCATGACGGGAAGGGGAACGGGTATGAAGCTGCTGGAAATGAACCATATCAAAAAACAGTTTGACGGACTGGAGGTCATTCATGATATTTCTCTTTCCGTGAACGAGGGAGAGATTTTATCCATCATCGGCCCGTCGGGATCGGGCAAGTCCACTTTGCTGCGGTGCGCGACCATGCTGGAGCAGATCGACGGGGGCGAGATCCTCTATATGGGGGAAAAGGCGGCCTGGGTCGATGCAGACGGCAGGCGGAATTTTCCGAAAGGAGCCAGGCTGAAACAGATCCATTCGTATTTCGGGCTGGTGTTCCAGAATTTCAATCTTTTCCCGCATTTTTCGGTAATGAAAAATATTACGGATGCACCGATCAGCATTCAGAAACGTCCGAAGGAAGAAGTTTACAAAGAGGCGGAAGAGCTTTTGCGGAAGATGGGGCTTTCGGATAAGGCGGATGCCTATCCCTGCCAGCTTTCCGGTGGTCAGTGCCAGCGAGTGGCGATTGCCCGCGCACTTGCTCTGAACCCGAAGATCCTCTTTTTTGATGAGCCGACCTCCGCACTCGACCCGGAACTGACCGGGGAAGTGCTCAAAGTCATCAAATCGCTGGCAGATCTGAAGATGACGATGGTGATCGTCACCCACGAGATGTCCTTTGCCCGCGAAATATCCGACCGTGTGCTTTTTATGGATAAGGGCGTCGTGGCTCTCGAAGGCCGGCCGGACGAGGTGTTTGAAGCGGATCATGTCCGTATCCGGGAATTCCTTGGAAAGTTTGGACGGTAGAGGGGCTTGCAAACTATCATAATTTGGTGTAGTATAACAGGGCAGCGCGAAAGAACCGCTGCCTTTTGTCGTATGAAAAGAATTGTTATAGTGAACAACACATAATATGCGGCTTTTTTGTAACGCCCCTTCTCACATATATAGCGGAGGCGGGGTTCTGCACAGAACTGCGGCAGCATTTTGAAGAAAGAAGGATGAACATGATTAAGGTTGACATTATCTCAGGATTTCTTGGTGCGGGCAAGACAACGCTGATCAGGAAACTGATCGCGGAGGTGTTCGCGGGTAAGAAGATCGTATTGATTGAGAACGAATTTGGTGAGATCGGCATTGACGGCGGATTTCTGAAGGATGCGGGCATCAACATCACAGAAATGAATTCCGGCTGCATCTGCTGCTCACTGGTGGGAGATTTCGGGAAGGCTCTGAAAGAGGTCGCGGAGCAGTTTTCTCCGGACCGCATCATCATCGAGCCGTCAGGTGTCGGCAAGCTGTCTGATGTGCGCAAAGCTGTAGAGGATTGTGCAGAGAAAGCGGGTCTTCAGCTGAACGCCCTGACGACCGTTGCGGATGCCACGAAGATTAAAATGTATATGAAGAACTTCGGCGAATTTTACAACAACCAGATCGAGAGCGCCGCGACCGTGATCTTAAGCCGTACACAGAAGCTTTCCGAGGAAAAACAGCTTGCGGCGGCCGCGATGATCCGTGAGAAGAATCCGAATGCCACGATCATTACCACTCCGTGGGACGAGTTGACCGGAGAGCAGATACTTGGTGCGATGGAGGAGACAGATGTGCTCGCGCAGATGCTGCTGGAGGAGACCAGAGAGCATCATCGTGATGACGAAGATGAGTGCTGCTGCCGCGGAGAGCATGATCATGAAGGTCACGAGCATCAC
>JAJQIL010000040.1:5344-31033 GCA_021199235.1 Lachnospiraceae bacterium
CATCATGATGATGACGAAGATGAATGCTGCTGCCATGGAGAGCATGATCATGAGGGTCACGAGCATCACCATCATGATGATGACGAAGATGAATGCTGCTGCCATGGAGAGCATGATCATGAGGATCACGAGCATCACCATGAGCATGATCACGAAGGTCATGAGCATCATCATGACCACGACCACGATCATGACGGACATCATCATCACCATCATCACGCGGACGACGTCTTCACTTCCTGGGGGAAAGAGACTCCGCGCAAATATACTAAAGAGGAAGTGGAAGACATCCTCAAGGCGCTCAGTGATGAAGAAATCTGTGGAACCGTGCTTCGCGCGAAAGGAATGCTTCCGGCAGCGGACGGTACCTGGATTCATTTCGATTTCGTGCCGGAGGAATATGAAATCCGCACAGGCGCAGCAGACTATACAGGCCGTTTCTGCGTGATCGGAGCAAAGCTGAACGAGACGAAGCTGGAAGAGCTGTTTCATCTGGCGTGAGATAGAAAGAAAAGAGTGACAGGATATGCGGCAGATACCGATTTATTTGATAACAGGATTTTTGGAAGCGGGAAAAACAACATTCCTGCAGGATGTGCTGGACGGAGGCGATTTCGCGGACGGTCAGAGAGGTCTTCTGATCCTCTGCGAAGAGGGCGAGATCGAGTACGATGAAAAGGCGCTCGCCGGGATGAATATTTCCGTGATCACTGTGGACGAGCAGGAGGATTTCAATGTGGACTTCCTGCGCAACTGTGTGAAGCATTATCGCCCGAAACGGATTTTCATCGAAATGAACGGCATGTGGGACTGCAAATGGCTGTACGGGAATGAACTTCCGATCGATATGGCGATCGCGCAGGTGATCACCATAATCGATGGAAGCACGTTTTCCGTATACCTGAACAATATGAGGAGCATATTGAGCAATCTGTTCCAGTTTACGGAGATGGCGATTTTTAACCGCTGCACGACGGACATGGATCTGCTGTCGTTCCGCCGCACCGTGCGCGGTCTGAATCCGCGCGCAATGGTCTATTTCGAGGATGCGGACGGCAACCCCATCGATCCGGGCAAGGACGTACCGCCGTTTGATTTTACCGCGGACGTAATACAGGTGAGCGATATGGATTACGGCCTCTGGTACCTGGACGCGTTTGAGTCGAAGGACCGCTATAATGGCAAAAAGGTACGTTTCCGCGCAAAGATCATGAAGTCGCGGCGGCTGCCGTCAAACACCTTTATTCCGGGACGCAATGTCATGACCTGCTGTGCTGAGGATATCCGGTTTGTCGGGTATCTGTGCAAGGCGGACTTTGCCGGACTGTTAAAGGCGCGCCAGTGGGTCTGGCTGACTGCTGAGATTCGTTATGAATATCAGAAAGAATACCGTGAGGAAGGCCCGGTGCTGTATGCGACAAGCTACGAGCTGACCGGCGCGCCGGAAGAGGATACGGTGTATTTTAACTAAGCGATTATGTGCTGCAGCGGTATGTGCCAAATGGCAGATAAACGAGCGGTAAGAGGGCGCTGCAGGATCTGCAGGAACTAAGGGGTACAGCTGGTGGGTAACTGTGAACAGTACTGAACAGTGACGCTTGTGGAAATGGAATGTTGTGTGGCAGCATGAGAATGCAGGAACGGGGAATTCATGAAACGACAGGTAAGCCTTGATGAAATATCGGATGGCCGGCTTTACAGCCGTCATGATATGGTGCGGATCGGCTGCGGCGGGTGCCGCGGGTGCTCCGCCTGCTGTCATGGGATGGGTACGTCTGCGATACTGGATCCGCTGGATGTGCACCGCCTTGTCCAGGGAACCGGGCTGCCCGCTGAAGCTTTGTTCTCTGACAAGCTGGAATTGAATGTAGTGGACGGCATAATTTTGCCGAATCTGCGTATGAGCGGAAGCACTAAAAATATTGCGGGTGATGCGGCTGCGGTTCAGTCCGGAAAAACAGAAGAGGAAGAAGAAGTCTGCGGCTTTTTGAATTCCGAGGGCCGCTGCAGTATCCACCCTTACCGGCCGGGCGTCTGCCGCCTGTTTCCGTTGGGGCGGTATTATGAGAAGAAAACCACTCCCCATTCCACTCCGGTCGGCGAATATCCCGCCCAATGGACGGGATGCCCGCGCCCCACAATCGAAGATTGGGGAATATCCCATGCGAAGCGTGGGATGCCACCCGGCGAGGGGCATAACCCGGCGAGTGCTAAACAGACATCCACTGAATGTTCAGCGTCTCATAATGCTCCGAAATCTGACAATTCTGTCACTGACATATCGGCTCAGCAGCAGGGTGAAGCTATTTCGTTTTCTTATTTTGTGCAGATGCAGGAGTGTCCCGCGCCGAACAAGACAAAGGTGCGTGTGGAGAAATGGCTTGATCAGCCGGATTTGGCCGGATACGAAGTCTACATCCTGAAGTGGCACAACTTTCTGGAACGGGCGGAAGCTCTTGTAAAAAGCACGACGGATGAGGAAGAGATTAAAAACATCAATCTTTATATATTGAAGCTCTTCTTTTTAAAGCCATATGATCCGCAGCAGAATTTTTATATACAATTTGAAGAACGAATGAACGCGGCGCGGGAAGTGCTGGAGGTTTAAACGCATCCGGTGTTCCCGCGCCGCGACCGCATCATATTCAAAAGTACTTCACAGCAAGTGCGAAGTGCTTTTGAACAGACCTTATTTTTTCAAATATAGGGCAAATTCTGTCAGAATATCAGATACAACTGTTTTTTCTGAATCAGAAAGCCGACTGACTTTCCGATCTAATTGCGCCAATGTAGATTCTTCATCTGTATCAGCGCCAGAAGCAACAGTTCCCCAGAACAGGTAATCCAGCGATAAATGGAGCTCTGAAGAAAGCCGTTCGAACGTATCCAATGACATGGTTTTTCTGCCCTGTTCTATTTCATAAATGTAATGTGGAGATACATTTATTAATTCGGCCAACTGCTCCTGTGTCAGTTTTTCGTTTCTTCGAGCCTGCTTGATACGACTGCCGATTTCTATTAGATCCATAGGTATTCTCCGGTAACTGTTCAGTACCTTCACAGTTACACTCTCCTTACTTTTTAGCTATAAAATATAGCTTTCAGATAGAAAAATACACTTGCGGACAGCCACAAACAGAGAATAAAGATGTTGCTACCAGCCACACCTTGCGCCCGAATGTTCATATTTAATCAGGCCGGTAACGGACAAGGCCTTTAAACTATTTATGACAGCGCCTCTTTCACTTCCAGCAGCAGTGTGATATTGGTCGTCTCGTAGGTATTCAGCACGTTGGTGTCAAAGTCCTCCGGCTCGACGGTGCCGACATACCAGGATTTGGAATTGAAGTATTCCTGGACGCTGTCCTTGTTGAACTTGCGGCCGTGGCGTGCGTAGATCTCGTTGATGGCCATCTGGAGCTCGTCAGCAGTGAGGCCGGCGAGGTCGCTGGTTGTAAGGTATGCGGTCGAGCTCTGCTCGAGGATATATTCACTGTCGGCCGAATCGGCGGCGTCGCTGTCAAAATCGTGCGTGTCGAGATATTCGACCATGAGGTTGATGTTGGCGGATTCGTAGACGTTCATCACGTTGATGTCAAAATCCTCTGCCTCGATGGTGCCGCTGTACCAGGACTTTGCGTCGAAGTAAGCCTGCACGTCTTCCTTGAGGAATTTGCGGTGATGGCGCGCGTAGATCTCATTGATGGCCATCTGCACCTCATCCGCGGTCAGACCCGCGAGGTCGTCTTCCGTCAGGTATGAGGTCGCGCTGTCGGTGAAGATGTATTCTGTGTCGACTGTGAGGATAGTCTCTATGGTCAGGGTGATATTGGCCTTGACCCAGTCGATGTCGTCGGCAAGAGAGAAATACTCATCGTAGATGTCAGTGTCCTCTGTGTAGGCCTGCACATCTGTAGGAAACTCGGCATAGTAGGTGCCCTCGGTGGTCTTTCCGATCACCATGTAGCTGGGAAGATCAACATAATCTTCCTCGGTCGTAAAGCAGATGGAAAACAGGTGTCCGCCGTTGTCAAATCCAAGCTCCTCTGTCAGTGCGGTGCGTGAATCGATGTGGTAGAAGCTGACGTAATCGGTGGAAATATTCATCTGTACTTTGCCGCCCCAGCTTGAAGGCAGCACGACCTGTATTTCCGGAAAGTCGATGCAGATGTTGTTGTTTTCGTCCCGGGAGGTAGTGGCCTCCCAGCGTGAGGTGTCTGCCAGCGCCGTCAGAGAAAAAGCGGCTGTCAGGCAAAGACAAAGAAGCGTCAGCAGGGTACGTGTAAAAAGGTTCTTTTTCATAGGTAGTCCTTCCTTTCTGCCTGCGGCGGAAACGATTTTTGATTCCGGCAGGAATTATGCCTGCGGCGACGAAAAGAATATGTGTCCGTCGCTGCTTATCTTTATCCGTATTTTACCATAAGCTGACGGATCAAAAAATGAAAGCTTTCTTATTTCTTTTCACTGTTTTTTCGTAACATCCGCTTTTATAGTGTTTCTGTAATTATTCAGGACAGGTCTTCGCACTTACTGCGAAGACCGTATGAAAACGATTAACATGTGGGGAAAAGCCCCATCGCGCAGCGATTTTAAATGGGCTTTTCCTCGTAACTGTGAAGGCACTGAACAGTTACGTGTTTCTGACAAAAGTCCTTCGGATTGCATTCAGCTTTCTCTCCCTGCCAATTCGGCTACCACCTGTCGGACGGCATCCTCATCCTGTTCGAGAGCCTCTGCAATTTCCGCTATAGAGTTGCCTTTCTTTATTTTTTTCGCAACCTGTTCCAGAAATAACTCTTTGCGGCCTGTTTCGAGGCCTTCTTTGCGGCCTGTTTCGAGGCCTTCTTTGCGGCCTGTTTCGAGGCCTTCTTTGCGGCCTGTTTCAAGTCCTTCTTTACGGCCTATTTCGAGGCCTATTTCGCGTCCTTCACTGATAAATTCACTGAAAATGGTCATTTTAAATTCCTCCTTAATTTCTTTTAATTCTGTTTTGCTCAGAAACTTAGTTGCCATTGCATAAATCGTAGCTTCAATTTTGTCAACATCCTCTTTTGATATCAGGTCCGCATGTAAGATAATTCGAAATGCAGACTGAATCCGCTGCTTTTGGGAAAGATGTCCGCCCATGACGGGCAGCAGTGGAAGCATTACCAGATCTGCACGGGTCAAAGCAGTACCGGTGTTGATTTTCTTTTGAAGCTTTTTCAGAATCGTGTCTGCATTTTTCTTTCGCATGATGATCGGCACGACCCGGTATGTGTTAATACCTTCGGTGATTTGCGTCATAGGCCTTTTGATATTGCCGGAAAACAATACGTATGTGGTTACCGGCTGACCCAACTGATAGCTGGCATCTGCCTCATAGGAACGAAAACGCCGAAGATCGCGCTTTCCGCCGTTCTGCGATTGAAATTCAAAATGTGAAATACTGCTGTCGTCCATTACAAGGTTGAAATCCTGCAACCCCTTCCTGAGTTCGATATGTACCTGTTCAGTCGGTGCCAGTGCCGTCACCTTTTTCGTAATTCCGAAGACAGGAAGCAGTTCATCCGCAAAAAACTGCATCATGCTTTTCATGACAGCGTCTTCGGTCTGGCTTGTCTGATCTTCAGCGTATGCATTTAAGTCCTCGGATGTGTCTGCAGCCGCACGCATACTTTTCTCATCCATATCCTCTGATGAGACACTATCCTTTATAAAGGGCAGGGTAAGACTGCCCAATAAATAATTCCGTATTCTTTTCATACATTCTACCCCATTTTCTGCAAAATTGCTATTTGTTTTTGAAAATATTTTTATGATTTTTTCTTATGCATTTGTTTTAGAACTGAAAAAGATTTTCAATGTTATTTAATATACACGAGACATTATATAAGATAAAATGGAATCTGTCAATATGTATGAGATAATAAAAACAGGATGCGAGTGACTATTACAAAACAAAAAGATACACACAGAGAGCGAAAGGAATAAAATCAAACATAAGCGGTTATCAGATTCAGTATCCCACTAAGAGTTCATTCGCAGGCGGATCCGCGGCAAAGACAAAAAAGGCATCCGGCTGTACGGACTTAAGCGGATTCCTTTGCCTTCACCTCAAACTTGTAGCCGACGCCCCATACGGTCTTGATCGCCCAATATCTGTTTGCCTTGAATTTTTCCCGGAGACGCTTGATATGGACGTCTACAGTGCGGGTATCGCCTGCGTAGTCGAAACCCCAGAGCCGGTCGAGCAGCTGCTCCCTGGAAAATACCTGGTTGGGCGAGGAGGCCAGAAAATAGAGCAGCTCAAGCTCTTTCGGAGGAAGCTCGATGGTCTCCCCCTGATAAAGGACGGAATAATTAGTGAGACTGATGATCAGTTCCGGATATTTGACGAATTCTCCGGATTCGATATCAGTCGGCTGCTTTTCCTCTGCGGGATGATAGCGGCGCAGGACTGCCCGGATGCGGGAGAGAAGCTCACGTGCGTCATAAGGTTTTGCCATATAATCGTCAGCGCCCAGATCCAGCCCCTGGATGCGGTCTCCTACATCATAAGCGGAGGAGAGCAGTATGACCGGGACTTCTGTGGCAAGACGCAGATCCTGAAGGATCCGGAAAGGCTCTTTTCCAGGAAAAATCGGATCCAGAAGAACGAGGTCAGGGGACTCGGTGAGACATTCCGGCAGAACCCGGTCTGCCTCGGCCACGATCCGGCTGTCATATAAAGCCTGCGTCAGGTGAAACGCGGTCAGCTGCGAAGAAGAGTCGTCGCTGTCCGCGATCAGTATTTTCGGCTGTTGTTCTGTCATCGTATTCAATCAACCACCTTTTATTATTGCAACTGCTCAGTATTTCACAGTTACCTGTTATTTTAATTCCACGATCGTTACACCTGCATCGCCTTCGCCGAACTCTCCTAAACGGAAGGAGGCGACATAGCTCTGGCGGCGCAGATACTGGTGGACAGCTTTGCGGAGAACACCGCTCCCCTTGCCGTGTACGATCCGTACCGGGGAGAGATGGGCGAGTACCGCGTCGTCCATATATTTGTCCAGTTCCGTGATGGCCTCGTCGGAGGTCTTGCCGATCAGGTTGATCTCGGAGCGAATGTCATAGCTCTTGGTATTGCGGAAGCCGGAGCTGCCTCCGTATGATCCGCTGTTTCCGGAAAATCCGGAATTGCCGGATGAACTGCGCCCGCCGGAGCGCCCTCCCGAACGGCTGCCGCCGGCGGAGCTGGAAAAGCTGCCGGATGAGTTTCGTCCGCCAGCGGTGCCGCGTCCTGAAAACGTCGTCAGTGGCTCGTCGTCGAGCTTTTCCAGATCTTTGATATTCACCTGGGAGCGGAGGATACCCATCTGGACAAACAGGTTCCCTTTCGCGTCCGGCAGTGTACTGACGGTGCCGGTCAGGTTCAGGCTTAAGACCTTTACGCTGTCGCCAATCCGCAGATCTTTGCCGGAGAGCTCCTTTTTGGGCTTCCGGTCAGAGCGGACGCCAAGATGCGAGTCGTTGTCGGATATTTTGCCGCGCAGCTTCGTGCGCTCCTGTTCCATCTTATTTAAAGAACCGGATTCTTTGCCGAGCTTATTGAATTTGCGGATGGTCTCATCCGCATAGTCTTTCGCGTCGCGCAGGATGTCACGCGCTTCCTCGCGTGCTTTCTGCAGGATGGCGTCGCGGCTCTCGTCCAGGCGCTCTTCTTTGCGGGAAAGCGTTTGTTTCAGAGTTTCAATTTCCTGCTTATAGCGGGTGATCTCAGCCTCTTCCCGTTCGATGGTCGAGCGGCTTTTTTCCAGGTTGGCAATCACATCCTCGAAATCTTCCTCCTGCTGCGTGAGATGCTCTTTGGCATCGCTGATGATATAATCCGGGAGGCCGAGCTTTTCGGAGATCGCGAAAGCGTTGCTCTTGCCCGGAACGCCGATCAGAAGCCGGTAGGTCGGCCGCAGCGTTTCCACGTCAAATTCACAGCAGCCGTTTTCCACGCCGGGCGTGGAGAGTGCGTAAACCTTCAGCTCGCTGTAGTGTGTCGTCGCGATGGTGCGGACGCCGCGTCCGTGCAGGTTAGAGAGAATCGCGATCGCCAGAGCCGCGCCCTCGGTCGGATCGGTGCCGGCGCCAAGCTCGTCGAAGAGGACTAAAGAGCGCTCGCCGGCATAATAATCCTCTTCATCCATTGCATTTAAAAAGGAAACAATATTGGTCATATGCGAGGAAAACGTACTCAGGCTCTGCTCGATGCTCTGTTCATCGCCGATGTCGGCGTACACCTCGGAAAAGACAGACAGTTCCGAGTGGTCAAGCGCCGGAATATGAAGCCCGGCCTGGCCAAGCAGCGTGAACAGGCCTACCGTTTTCAGGGAAACTGTTTTGCCGCCGGTGTTCGGGCCGGAGATGACCAGCAAAGTAAAATCATCGCCCAGGCGGATGTCCACCGGCACCACCTTTTTCGGATCAAGCAGAGGATGGCGGCCTTTTTTAATATGGATGCGCCCCTCAGTATTGAAAACCGGCTCCGTTCCTTTATAAGAAAGGGAGAGCTGGGCGCGCGCAAAGATAAAATCCAGCTCGGTGAGAAGCAGGACATTGTAATTCAAAGCTTCTGTATGTGCGCTTACCTCGGCGCTCAAAGCCGCGAGCACCTTTTCAATCTCCTGTTCCTCGCGGGCTTCCAGCTCGCGAAGGTCGTTGTTCAGCTTCACGACTGACATCGGCTCCACGAAAAGCGTGGAACCGCTGGAGGACTGGTCATGGATCATGCCGGGCACCTGGCTGCGGTATTCCGCTTTCACGGGGATACAGCTCCGTCCGTTCCGCTGCGTGATGACGGCGTCCTGCAGATACGTGCGGGCCGAACCGTTCAGGAATGAGGCGAGCTGTGTGCGGATGCGTTCGTTTACCTGCTTCATCTGCCGGCGTACCTGCCGGAGCCCGGAGCTTGCGTCGTCGCTGATCTCATCCTCAGAAAGGATGCAGCGGCGGATCTCAGCGGATACAGAGGTGAGCGGCTGCAGATCTGAGAACATCTGTGAGAGGGAATCCCCGTCCTCGCTGCTGTCGGATTTTCCGGCGCGGTTCGATGGCACAGGAATGTCGCTTCTACGGCCGTCCGCCGCCTCTTTTGCCCAGTTTTTCACGCGTGCACCTGTTTCCATCACTGTGCAGACGCGCAGAAGTTCTTCTATATTTAAAGAGCTGCCGATCTCCAGTCTCCTTAAGGAGCCGCGGATGTCACTGAGACCGGAAAAGGATACGCGCCCCTTACGCAGGGTGCGGCTGACCGCGTCCGTCGTTTCCTGCTGCATCCGCAGGATCTCCGACAGGTCGTCGGAGGGGACGAGTGCGAGACAGCGTTCCTTTCCCGGCTGTGATCCGGCAAAACCGGCCAGCCGCTGAATGATTTTATGGTACTCCAGTACCTTCAGTGCTTTTTCGTTCATAAAAATCTCCGTTTTAATTCAATCAGTGCTGTTCAGAACTGTTACCATTTTACCGCATAAAGAGTAATTTGGAAAGGGATAAATAGTTTTCGCTTGTTGACAAAGTGGGGAAACTGCTTATAATGAATTCGAGAACCCGTCAGGGTACGGGCGCGGCTGCGCCACAATCATATTTCAATTAAAGGAGAATAAGAATTATGCTGGAGAAATTATTTGACATCATCGCGGAGCAGCTCAATGTAGAGAAGGAAGAACTGAGCGCGGCGACCAGTTTTAAAGATGATCTGGGAGCGGATTCTCTGGATCTGTTCGAGCTTGTAATGGCACTGGAAGAGGAATATGACATCGAGATTCCGAGCGAGGATCTGGAGCAGATGACCACGATTCAGTCTGTAGCGGACTACCTGAAGACAAAGGGGATTGAAGATTAATGAAGACAGCAATTACAGAATTACTGGGAATTCAGGTGCCGATCCTTCAGGGCGGCATGGCCTGGGTGGCTGAGGATTCCCTTGCTTCCGCTGTTTCGAACGCGGGCGGACTCGGCATTATCGGAGCAGGCAATGCTCCGGCGGATGTTGTACGGGCGCAGATTCGCAGAGCAAAGGAAAAGACGGATAAGCCGTTTGGCGTGAATGTCATGCTGCTGAGTCCGTTTGCGGCGGAGGTCGCGCAGGTGGTTGCCGAGGAAAAGGTCGCGGTAGTGACGACCGGGGCAGGCAATCCGGGCACCTATATGGAGATGTGGAAAGCGGCCGGGATCAAGGTTATTCCGGTAGTCGCTTCGGTAGCGCTCGCGAAGATGATGCAGCGCGCCGGTGCGGATGCGGTCATCGCGGAAGGCTGTGAGTCGGGCGGACACATCGGAGAGAGTACGACAATGACGCTGGTTCCGCAGGTGGTGGACGGCGTTACGGTCCCGGTTATCGCGGCCGGCGGCATTGGCGACGGCAGAGGCCTGGCAGCGGCGATGATGCTGGGCGCGGAAGGCGTACAGATGGGGACCCGTTTCCTGGTAGCGGAGGAATGTGTGATCCATCCGAACTATAAGAAGCAGGTGCTGAAGGCCAGGGATATCGATACGGTCGTGACCGGCCGTTCGGTAGGGCATCCGGCCCGCCAGATCCGCAACCAGATGACACGCAAATATCTGGAGATGGAGAAAGAGGGCTGCACCTTTGATGAACTTGAGACGCTGACAGTCGGTTCCCTGCGCAAAGCAGTGCAGGAGGGCGATACGACCGGCGGTTCCATGATGTCCGGACAGATTGCGGGTATGGTGAAAAAAGAGCAGACCTGCAAGGAGATGATCGACGAGATCATGGCGCAGGCGGAAGCACTTCTTGGCCGATAACTCTTTTTTGGAGATAATTACATGGGAAGAATAGCTTTTGTTTTCCCGGGACAGGGGGCGCAGCGCGTCGGCATGGCCCGGGAGTTTTATGATTCATGTGCCGCCAGCCGCGAGGTTTTCGAGACAGCCTCGAGGGCGACAGGATATTCGCTGGAAGAGATCTGTTTTTCGGAGACGTTGCCAGGTGAAAACGGCGCTGCAGCTGCGGGGACTTCCTTCGGAGCTGATAAAGAAAATGCGGCAGTGCCGAACACAAAGATCAATCAGACCCGTTATACGCAGCCGACACTGCTTACCGCGTCGCTTGCGATCCTGGCGGCGGTGCGCGAAGCGGGAGTTCAGGCGGACATGGCGGCCGGCTTGAGCCTTGGCGAATATTGTGCGCTTACGGCAGCCGGATCCTTTTCCGTATCAGATGCGGTAAAGATCGTCTGCCAGCGCGGCATCTATATGGAAGAAGCCGTACCGACCGGGGGTGCGATGACCGCGATCTTAAGCCGGAAGCCGATTCCGATTGAGGAGATCTGTGCGGCGACCGAGGGTCAGGTCAGCGTAGCGAATTACAATTGTCCGGGACAGCAGGTGATCTCCGGTGAAAAGGATGCGGTAGACCGTGCGGCGGCAAAGCTGCTGGAGGCTGGAGCTTCGCGGGCGGTTCCACTGGTGGTGAGCGGTCCGTTCCATTCTCCGATGCTGAGCGGTGCGGGTGAAAAGCTCGCTGCCTTGCTGGCAGATCAGGAGATCCAGGCGCCGGGGCTTTTATTTGTGTCCAACGTGACCGGCGGATTCGTCAGTGATCCGGAAGAGATCCGTACATTGCTCGGCCGGCAGGTTTGCTCATCCGTGCGCTGGCAGCAGAGTGTGGAGCAGATGATCGAGGCCGGAGCCGATACGTTTATCGAGATTGGCCCGGGGACGACACTCACGAATTTCATGAAGAAGATCAACCGCGGCGTACGGGCACTGCATGTGGAGACGCCGGAGGATCTGAAGGTGCTGCGGGAGACGCTGTAAAAAGGCACATATCAGAAAGGGATATGAAATATGCTGGAAAATAAAATCGCGCTCGTCACGGGCGCGGGCAGAGGAATCGGACGCGCGATCGCGCTGACGCTTGCCGGATACGGTGCGGATATAGCGGTGAATTACTGCGGCTCCGAAGCAAAAGCGCAGGAGACAGCGGAAGAGATCCGTGCACTCGGAAGACGCGCGATTCTCGTGCAGGCGGACGTATCGGTGCAGGCGGACTGCGAGCGGATGTTCAAAGAAGTGACGGAGCAGCTTGGAGCACCGGATATTCTGGTCAACAATGCGGGTATCACCCGCGACAATCTGACCCTTCGCATGAGCGGGGAAGAATTTGACAAGGTCATCGATACGAATCTGAAGGGAACATTTTTCTGCATGAAGCTGGCGGGCAAGCAGATGCTGCGCAAGCGCTGCGGCAGGATCATCAGCCTCTCTTCCATCGTGGGGCTTCACGGCAATGCCGGACAGATCAACTACAGCGCTGCGAAAGCGGGCGTGGTCGGCATGACAAAAAGTCTTGCGAAAGAGCTGGCAAGCCGCGGCATTACGGTCAACGCAGTGGCTCCCGGTTATATCGATACCAACATGACAGCAGCGCTGAATGACGCACAGAAGGACGCGATCAGGTCACAGATCCCGCTCGGCAGAATCGGGCAGCCGCAGGATATTGCGGAGACGGTGGCATTCCTGGCGTCGGACAAAGCGGCCTATATCACCGGACAGGTGATTTCCGTGGACGGCGGCATGGGGATATGATAATACGAAAAGAGTGCGTCAGCACGGAGAAATCCGTGGTATTATCATAATGTAAGAAATCTAAAGAATCATAAGGACACAAGACAGCAGAAAGGATATTACATGAGACGAGTCGTAGTGACAGGCATGGGCGTGATCTCCCCGATCGGCAATTCGGCGGATGCTTACTGGGAAGGCCTGAAAAATAAAAAGGCAGGGATCGCACCGATCACGCTTTTTGACACAGAAGGGTACAAGGCGACGCTGGCAGCCGAAGTAAAGGATTTCGACCCGCGTCTTACCATGGACGCAAAAGAGGCAAGACGAATGGAGCGATTCTGTCAGTTTGCGGTAGCCGCTTCTGCGGAGGCACTTGCCGATGCGGGCATTGAAGAACTGACCGAAGAGGAAAGCTGGAGGACGGGTGTGTCCGTCGGCAGCGGGGTCGGGAGCCTTCAGGCCTTTGAACGGTCACACACAAGACTGACTGAGAAGGGTCCCGGCAGAGTGGAGACACTGTTTGTTCCGCTGCTTATTTCCAATATGGCAGCCGGGAATGTCGGGATTCATTTCGGACTGAAAGGGAAGAATATTAATGTCGTGACAGCCTGCGCGACCGGCACCCATTCCATTGGTGAGGCATACCGTTCCATCCAGGTCGGCGACGCAGATGTAATGGTAGCCGGAGGCACCGAAGCAGCCATCTGCCCGTCAGGGATTGCCGGTTTTTCCGCCCTGACCGCGCTGAGCAAAGAGACGGATCCTCTGCGGGCGTCTCTGCCGTTTGATAAAGACAGAAGCGGTTTCGTCATGGGAGAAGGCGCCGGCGTACTGGTGCTGGAAGAACTTTCCCACGCACTTGCGCGCGGGGCGAAGATCTATGCCGAGGTGGCCGGATACGGCGCGACCAGCGACGCATATCACATCACCTCCCCGGTGGAGACCGGCGAGGGTGCAGCACGCGCGATGAAGCTGGCGATGGATGAAGCGCAGCTTGCTCCGGACGAGATTCAGTATGTCAATGCGCACGGCACCGCGACTCATCTCAACGATCTCTGCGAGACCCGCGCGATCAAGACTGCATTCGGCGAGGCGGCATACCAGCTGAATATCAGCTCCACCAAATCCATGATCGGCCATTGCCTCGGGGCGGCGGGCGGTCTGGAGGCTGTGGCCTGCGTCAAGACCATCGAGGAGAATTATATCCATGCGACCGCAGGCTTTACCGAAGCGGAAGAAGAGATGGATCTCAATTACACGCCGGAGGGCGTCAGCCGTGAGGTGACGGCCTGCATCAGCAATTCTCTGGGATTCGGCGGCCACAACGCGACGCTGCTGTTCAAAAAATATACGGATTAAAGATGATTTTTAACGCGCAGCCTGACGGATATGGTCGGACTGCGCGTTTGATCGCGTTTGATAAGGAGACAATTATGTTAGATACAAAACAGATCATGGAAATTTTACCGCACCGCTCCCCGTTTCTGCTCGTGGACCGGATTGATGAGCTGGAGCCGGGCGTACGTGTGGTCGGACATAAGTCTGTGACTTACAACGAGCCGTTTTTCGCCGGGCATTTTCCGCAGGAGCCGGTCATGCCTGGTGTGCTGATCTGCGAGGCGCTTGCGCAGGCGGGCGCGGTGGCGATTCTGTCGCTGGACAAATACAAAGGAAAGCTGGTGCTCTTTGGCGGCATCAATAAGGCACGTTTCCGCCAGAAGGTCGTGCCGGGCGATGTCCTGCGCCTGGAGATGGAAGTCGTCAAGGTCAAAGGGCCGGTCGGCGTCGGCAAAGCGACCGCGTATGTAGAGCGCAGTGTGAAGCAGGATCCGGAGACCAACGGCGGCGTCGAGTATCGGGTGGAGAGCAAAGTCTGCACCGAGGCGGAGCTGACGTTTGTGATTCAATAATCTTATTTCCAGGAGAACAGAAAATGGACATTACAGCATTCTGGCAGGACATTATCGGGATAAAGGAATCGTGGCTTCTGGGAGAACTGACCCGGCATTCCAGTGTTCGACTATTAAAGAAAAATGATATTGTAATCTGGGAAAATGAACCTCTTACAGAAATCCCTCTCCTGATGTCAGGCGTCGTCAAAAGCTATTGCCTGGATGCGGAAGGAAAAGAAAAAATTATCTGTCTTGTATATCAGCCGGGAGCTCCGGTCACGTCCATTTACAGCCTGGATGGAGACATAAGCTCCATCGGAACGATCGCTGTAGTGTGCGATGCATCGCTTCTGTACATACCCGTTGGAGTGCTGAAGCAGCTGATCGAAAACCATCGTGAAGCGGCTCAGGTTTATGAAAATATACTTTCCAATTCTCTCAGGGAAGTGGTGGAGCGGGATCGCGCACTTGCGTCCTGTACAGTGCGGCAGCGGTATGAATGGTTTGTCCGGTATTACCCCGGCCTGGAAAAGCAGGTCAGCAAAAAGGATATCGCGTCATTTCTTAATATGTCTTCGGAAAGCCTCAGCCGGGTCATAAGGGTTAAATGAAAACTTACAAAAACTTGATTTATGTCAAGGAAAAAAACGGAAAGCTGTGCTATTACCAAAAATAGCGCAGTTTTTTTCTTATCGGTAATGATAAGGAAAATATTACGGAAGCTGCGGAACGAAAGGAGAACGTGTATGAAAAAGAAAGCATTGTCACTGCTCATGGCGGCTGTGCTGCTTGCGACGGCACCGGCAAGTGTGTCGCTGGCGAGCGAGACCGCGCCGTCAGACGCGCTGGTCGTGTCGGAGATGGAGAGCGAGACATCCGCGGAAGATTTTGCGGAGGAAAACACCGCAGCAGAGCCGGAAGCAACAGATATCATTCCTGATATCCAGATGGCCGATGCAGCTGAGATTGCCGTGGATGAAAATGAAGAAAACACTGCTTCGGAAAGTGTGGGAACAGACGAAGAGACAGGTGTGAGTGTGGAAGAGATGACGGCGGATGAGGCTGCCACGGAAGAGGCAACTGCAGAAGAGGCTGCTGTTGTGAGTGCTGCAGCGCCGGAAGCTGCAATATCTGTGGAAACAGAATCCGAAGAGACGGCAGAAGACGAAACTGTGGCGGCAGAGATTGCGGCGGAAGACGGCGTGGCGGCTGCCAGTGTGGAAGCGGCAGCTGTGAGTGAAGATTCTGATCTGACTGTGGATTATAATTCGAGTTCCAGTTTTACAATCGAATTGGGTTCTACTGCTACTATGTCTGTGACCGCATCAAGCAGCTACGGACCAATTACCTATAAGTGGTGGAAGGAAGATACTGTAATAAGCGGCGCGACATCCGATTCCCTTACAGTGAGTGAACCTGGAGAATATTTCTGCCAGGTGAGTGATGGCTACAGCACGACTACAAAAAATTTTTTGTGCGTATAGACATCGAACTTAATATCAACTATTATAATTCGACTGTTTACGCAGTGGAAGGCGGTACCGCGGTGATGACGGTAGACGCGACGGTGAATTACGGCAGTATCACCTATGAGTGGTATTATACTGATTCTACTGGCACGAAAGTGACTCTGGACGAAAACAGCAATACCGTTGAGATTACGGATCCGTCAAATGGCTCCCACTATACCTGCTGCCTGTGGGATGACAATGGCTCAGATGTGCATACTTATGCATCTTTACGTGATTCGACTGGGAGTTGGTTTGTGCCGTCCGTTTTTGGCTCTTCCTATACGCTGACAGCAGGGGAGACGTATTACCTCTGTGTAGATTATTATTTGTATATGAATCTTGATGAAATGGTGAATTAGAGCAGGGTTAGAAATGGAATTTATCTCCATGCATATGAAATAGCTAAGAAAAGCGCGGTCATATGACCGTATTTTTCTTGACTTTTTAGGATACTTGAATATAATATAAAGTACACGGAGGTGACTGAGTGAGTAATCAAGCGAGCACATCGGACATTGCGGCATATCTTACTGTTATGAAGTGACCTTTGTCAAGAGTGAATTTTATACAAACTCAAGCTCTTGATTTTGTCACATTTTCCCTGACAGCATTTGTAAGGAGCTCTGATTTAACAGTTCCCGGCATGTGGCCACTCTGTTATTCGTGGATTGGTTACCAACAGGCTAATGGTTCCGCCGAGAGCTCTGCGATCTAAAAGCGTGGATCACGGTTTTATGTGCGCACATAGAAAGAACGCAGATAGCTCGAACCTTGAAGTGATCACAGCCCCTTACAGATGCTGTCAGTTCTTTATGGTTTCTTGTTGCTGTGGGAACAGCACACCTGCTGTTTCCCGCTTGTTTATCTCTTAACTACGCTGGATGGCTTCTGTCAAGGGTGCGGAGCACCGCCTCCGGCGGCCTGCCCTTTACAGAAGACAGGCAGTGTAGTATTTTTCCCATATATTTGCATCATATTTCACGCCGCCATCCCTATATTATCCGTCATCATTCCCCACACAAAGCATGCCAGTTCCCTCGCTATTGCTGCTACGGCTACATTCTTCTTTTTCCCATGACGGATATATCGATAGTACTTACTCCGCAATCTTGTGTTCGCTTTATCTGCATATGCGATGACTTCAGCTTTATTCCCTTCCTGCCGCGATCGCAGCTCTTTTGATTTGTGGCCGACAGCTCCTTTGCATATCCCACGGGCAGCTTCTATCAGCAACCGGCGTAAATGCGTATTCCCCGCTTTTGTGATGCCGGTACGTTTGATATGTTCTCCGCTGGAGTTTTCTCCTGGTGCCAGCCCCAGAAACGCTGCATATGTGTTTCCTTTTTTGCATCGGCTGAAATCGCCGGTTTCAACTATGAGCGACAATGCTGTATGCGTCCGTATTCCAAGCAGGCACCCCAGTTTCCGTACCTTTTCCTGATAACGGCTTTCAGAAGCGATTTCCTCAATCCTTTTATCAAACCGTTCTATCTTCGCTGTCTGTTCGTCATATGATGCCATATACTCATCAAGTGTTTCCCGATATAACGGCGACAGTTCAAGCTTTCGAAGCCAGGTGACATGTTTGATGGTCCATTTCGTGCCGTCATAATGATGACCATGACGCAGGCACATCGCATTAATCTGCTGTTTGAGCTTTTTTAGTTCCTGTTTGTGGTCATCCCGCATCCGCAGATATTCCTTGACGGAATTGTCTTCTTCTGTCGGAATATACACTGCACGATAGCCGCCATACGCGAGACACTGGGCAATCATACGCGCATCCCTGGCATCGGTTTTGATCCGGATGCCCTGCTCTGTGAGCATCGTTGTCGGTGCCAGGATTGTACATTTCACACCGGCTGCCGTTAGCTGGTTGTAGAGGGAGTACCCAAGACATCCGGCCTCATAACCGCATTCGATATCGTATTCATTACCAAGACCGAGTTTAAGCTTAAGGCTTTCAATAAACATGATAATGTTTTTATAATCTGCTGTTACCTGCATGCTCGCGATGATTCGATCTTCCTGACCGATTACCGGCTCCATTGCGCAGATTGTGTAAGTTTTACTATGGACATCCATCCCGATTTTTAGTATTCTATACATAGTGGCCTCCTTTGTATGTGGTAACTCCTGCTACCTTGGTTTTTGTCAAACTTTAGTATACAGGTAAATCCACGTTGATGCAAATGTGAGGTCACTTCATATTATCTAATATTAAGAGGCTGTTGTCCGCAGGAAAATACGATTTTGTTCCAAGAAGAAAAAACATGCAGGCATTGGCGCAACATGGTCTTACTATCAAAGATGCAAAGAATGAGATTTTAGGGCTTGTTGTCAGTGATTACTACAAAGGTCCTAAGCGGGATCTTGATCCTAATCGTCCTGGAGACATATGGGAATTCAAAAAGAATATTGATGGCATACAATTTTATGTAAAAGTCAAAATCGTACAGGAAAATGGAGAGGATATTCTGAAATGTATTGGATTCCATGAAGATGATTTTGCTTAGGAGGAGGTAGCGTCGATGAGAAAATATTGTGAAGAATGTGAAAGAGAAGTTGAAACTAAAGTAATAACGAAGAAGGAAACATATGATGTCTGTGGTGAACCTATCGAGGTTGATGCCAGGGTATTAGTTTGTGCCGAGTGCGGAGAAGAATTCTATTGCGAAGAATTTGATAGCGTCACTCTGAATAATGCTTATAACGAATATCGCAGAAGGCATAAGCTGCTGTTGCCAGAAGAGATAAAAAAAATAAGAGAGCAATATGGCTTAAGCCAGAGAAGTTTTGCCAGGCTCTTGAACTGGGGAGATAAAACTATCTGTCGGTATGAGAATGGCTCTATTCAAGATAAAGCTCACAATAGCTTACTGTTATTCTTGCGTGAGCCTGAAAACATGCGGACATACCTGACAGAGAATGAAATCAATTTTGACGAAAGACAGAAGGCAAGACTGTTAGATACTGTTGATAAATTGGAACAGGATACGAAATATCGGGTGAGTGGACGTCTTTTCGAATTGTTTTTCAGAAGGATTCCATGTGAAGAGAATGGATTCAAAGAATTTGATTATGAGAAACTCTGTGCAATGGTGTTGTTTTTTGCACAAAAGAGCTCTGAGCTATTAAAAACAAAGTTGATGAAGTTGCTCAACTATTCCGATATGATTTTCTATAAAGAAAATGGAATATCTATGTCAGGTTTGAAATATGCGCATCTTCCTTATGGACCGGTACCAGATCATTTTGATATGATTCTTGATAAAATGGCAGCGGATCATATTGCGCACATTGAAGTGTTATATGATGGGCCGTATGAGAAACATCAGGTTATACCAGAATGTGATGTCCCGGAAGGAGCATTATCTAATGCAGAAATTAATGTCCTTAGTCGTATATATGAAAGGTTTAAGAATTTCGGATCTGTTGAGATATCCGAATATTCTCACAATGAAAAAGGATATAATGCTACAAAGACTGGAGAAATCATCTCATATGCTTATGCGATGGACATTGAATTAAACTGATTATAAAAAGGTGGCGGCTTCTGGTGATGAACCGGAAGCCGTTATTTTGATGTTAGTCTTTTCTATAAAAATCGGTTTTATACCCGTCGGCGCGGAGCAGCAGTCCGGGCAGCCAGGGCGGTATCCGCCCCATCTGTTCGCAGACAGCATCCAGGCTGACGCCCATCTCGCATTCGATGATGGACCACGACGACCGCGGCGACCGCACTTGCGACCGGTACGCAGACCCGTACCTGCAGTGTTTGCGGCCATACAGAGACACAGACGATCGCGAAGCTCACGCCGACCATCACCGTCAACGCGACTTCGATCAAGCTGAAGAAAAAGCAGTCCACGACAGCTCTGAAGGTGTCCGGACTGGCCACAGGCGATTCAGTAGCATCCTGGAAATCCAGCAATACCAAGATCGTAACTGTGACATCCAAGGGTAAGATCACGGCGAAGAGCAAGACCGGTACGGCCTATATCACGATCACACTGAAGAGCGGCCTGACAAAGAAGGTTAAGGTAACCGTCCAGAAGTCAGCGGTCAAGACGACGAAGATCACTGTACCTTCGAAGACAGTATCGATCAAGAAAGGTAAGACATACACGATCAAGCCGGTCATTTCACCGATTACCTCTGTGCAGAAGGTGACCTATTCTTCTTCCAACAAGAAGGTGGCGACGGTAAATTCGAAGGGCAAGATCACGGCCAAGAAGAAAGGAACGGCGACCATCACCGTCAAATCCGGTTCCAAATCGGTGAAGATCAAAGTGACGGTAAAATAACAGGTAAAAAAACATCAAAACTTGATTTAGGTCAAGGTAAAAAAAGGAAAGCTGTGCTATTATCAAAAATAGCACGGCTTTTCGTTTTACAGGAATATAGAAAACTGAAAAGCGGAAACTATGGGAAAGCTTTCCCGCGGCAGCGGGATGAAAGGAGCATTTATGAGGAAGAAAGCATTGTCACTGCTCATGGCGGCTGTCATGCTTGCGACGACACCGGCAAGTATGTCGCTGGCGAGTGATTCTGCGTCGTCGGACACATTGGTCGTGTCGGAGGCGGAGAGTGAGACATCCGCGGGAGAAGCCGCGGAGGAAGACACCGAACCGGCCGGGGAGACAACGGAAGCCGGAGAATCGGCAGAGCCGGGAAAAGCGGCTGAGGTGGAATCAGCAGCCGCAGCAGAGGAAAATGAGGGAGATGCTGCTTCGGAAAGTGTGGGAACGGACGAAGAGCCAGGTGTGAGTGTGGAAGAGACAGAAGCGGATGCTGCGGAAGCGGCAGAAGCCGGAGAAACGACAGAAACCAGTGAGACTACGGCAGAATCGGAAGAGACGGCGAATGCCGGAGATACAACTGCGGATGCCGATGAGGAAGCCGTTGTGGAAGATGGTACGGCGGCAGCAGGTCTGGAAGCGGCTGTAGCGGAAGTGGAGCCGGAAATTTCCTTTGACTGGGACAATATGGTCACGGATTACACACTGTTTGCGGGAAGCAGAGATACGATTACCCTGGAGGTGCTGGTAAGCTCTTATACCGGAACATTGTCTTATCAGTGGTATGATGATGAAGGGGAAGCGTTCCCCGGTGAGACCGGGAGTACTTTTACGGTGTCAGTACCCAAATCTGCGGATTATCTTCGATATTACTGCAGAGTAACGGCAGCGAATTCCGAGGGCGACAGTACGAGCACAAATATATGGTTTTATATTACGACTACGGAGAATTTGTTATTAAATTATACGTATTCGAATGCTGTGGCTCCGGGCGGAAGCACTACGCTTTCCGTGGATGTGCAGTCCATGTACTCCGCAATCAGCTATCAGTGGTATGACGGAGATTTAGACGAAGCGATAGCGGGAGCAACCTCGTCCACACTGCGGCTGTCAGATATTACTTCACCCCGGAGTTATTATTGTGTCGTTACAGATGGAGTTTCCACGGATACCGCGTATTTTTACGTGTATATTGATTCCGGATTGAGCGTAACCTATGTGGACGGCAGCTATGACAGAACCATTACTCCGGGAGAGTCGATTGCCTTGTCTGTGTCTGCGGCGACAAACTATGGACCGCTTGCTTATCAGTGGTATCAGTATCAGGAGGATATTGGCTATACTGAGGTAAACGGCGCAACCTCAGCCAGCTACAGGGTCAGCACGGAAGGATATTATTATTGTATCGTTTCAGACTCGTATAATACATATTATATCGATTTTTATGTTACTATGGAATCCGGGCTGACGGTGGAGAGCGATCTGGACTATGAAATCGGGATTACACCGGGCTCCTCGGCCACCCTGTATGTGACCGCGGCAAGCGATTACAGTCCGATCACTTATCAGTGGTATCACTTTCAGAATGACAGAGGCTACACTGCGGTAAGCGGCGCGACATCTGCTTCTTTTACGGTAAGTGAGGCCGGACGATATTACTGTGAGGTGAGTGACGGATACAGTACGAAAACGCGGTATTTTTACGTGACGATTGACAGCGGGCTCAGCGTCAACTATGACAGCACAGTTTATGCTGTGGAAGGCGGTACCGCTGTTATGACGGTGTACGCGACCGTGGATTATGGCTCTCTTTCCTATGAGTGGTATTATTATGATTCTATGGGTAATCAGGTGAATCTTGGGGGAAGCGGCAATTGGCTGGAGGTCACTGATCCATCGGAAAACATGGAGTATATATGCAGGGTATCGGATGATTACGGAAACACCTGGGAAGCATGGTTTGAAGTAGAATTCGTAGAAACGCTCACTGTTTCTTACAATAGTTCTTATACTGTAGATCCGAATGAAAATGTGACGCTTTCCGTTCAGGCGGTTTCTCCAAATGGGCCAATCACCTATCAATGGTACGTCTGGGTTAACGACGAGGATGGGTATGAGGAGATTTCCGGAGCCACGACCGCGACATGTGTAGCGATGCCAACTTCTTCTTATGGTGCGTATGAATGCGTGGTAAGCGACGGTGTATCCACCAAATATGTATATATAGGGGTAGAAGTAGACACTGGGATTAGTGTTACCGCGGATCAGACCGGATATATGGTTCTGACAGGAGATTCTGTGACACTTTCTGTGTCCGCAACGACCAACTATGGTACTCTGAGCTATTCCTGGTACTATGACGATGAGAACGGAGAAAGGATTGATGCAGGCAATGCGGCCAGCCTTACTCTGCGTGATCTTACGACGACCAGATATTATTACTGCCATGTAAGCGATGGTATTCTGAGCAGGACGATTACCTTTAAAGTGGCAGTGGTCAGCGAGATTGGGGAGACGGCGGAGAGTTTTTCCGAGGCAAAGACCATGACCGCGGGAACGAGTCAGACTGCAACCATTACGAGCGGCGGTGCTTATATGTATTTTAAGATTGTGCCGACCGAATCTGCCACCTATACGTTCTATACTTCTGATACAGAGGATACTTGCGGATATCTGTATGATGCGTCAAAAGAACTGCTGAAGGAGAATGACGACAGCGAAGAAGACGAAGACCTGAATTTCAGAATCACGTATACGCTGACTGCGGGAGCGACGTATTATCTTGCTGTCCGGTATTACAGTTCCTATAATGTGGGTACATTCGAAGTATATTCGGTAGCAGGGAATTCTTCCTGCAGCCATACAGAGACGACACATGTGTCCGCGAAGGCGGCGACCTGTACGAGCGCAGGCAACATCGAGTACTGGATCTGCGATGACTGCGGAGCGAAATTCAGCGATTCTGCTCTGACCATACAGGTCTATGATGTGACGATTGCGGCGACCGGCCACAGCTGGAATGCCGGAACCGTGACGCAGGCGGCGACCTGCACGACGGCCGGAATCAAGACCTGCACCTGTACGGTATGCGGTGCCACGAAGACGGAGACGATCGCGGCGACCGGCCATAAATCCGTGACTCATACGGCTGCGAAAGCGGCGACCTGCGCGGCAACCGGCAATATTGAATACTGGTACTGCGCGGACTGCGGAAAATATTTCAGCAATTCCGCACTGACGGCAGAAGTATCGGCAGGCAGCCTGACCACCGCGAAGCTGACCACGCATACCTATGGAGCATGGACCACGACAACCGCGGCGACTGCTCTTGCGACCGGGGCGCAGACCCGTACCTGCAGTGTCTGCGGCCAGACAGAGACGCAGACGATTGCGAAGCTCACGCCGACCATCACCGTCAACGCGACTTCGATCAAGCTGAAGAAAAAGCAGTCCACGACAGCTCTGAAGGTGTCCGGGCTGGCCGAAGGCGATTCGGTGGCCTCCTGGAAATCCAGCAACACGAAGATCGTGACGGTGACCTCGAAGGGCAAGATTACGGCGAAGAGTAAGACCGGCACGGCCTATATCACGATCACACTGAAGAGCGGCCTGACAAAGAAGGTCAAGGTAACTGTTCAGAAGTCAGCGGTCAAGACGACGAAGATCACCGTGCCTTCGAAGACAGTATCGATCAAGAAGGGTAAGACCTACACGATCAAGCCGACCATTTCACCAATCACTTCTGTGCAGAAGGTGACTTATTCGTCTTCCAACAAGAAGGTGGCGACGGTGAACTCGAAGGGCAAGATCACGGCAAAGAAGAAAGGAACGGCGACCATCACCGTCAAATCCGGTTCCAAGTCGGTGAAGATCAAGGTGACGGTAAAATAACAATTATCGTGAGGCAATCATTACCATAAAGAAATTTTTGCCGCAAGGCAATCATGATGGAAAAATAAACATCGCGGTAAAACAATTAATACGGTAAATCACAGGAGACAGCTTCGGGGCACACAGGCTCCGGAGCTGTTTTTGTCATTTTTCCGGAGAACGGGAATATTGCGGAAACATTCAAATAAAATTTGCGCAAATCTACTTCGAAAATCCGGATAAAAATCATCATATTGCAGATAGAAAAATCCGCGCTTTTTTGATAAACTTCCTCCGCAAAGAAAAAGGGTACTGTTCCGTGTCTTCACAGTTACAGAAAAAGTTCAGAGATTGTTAAAGAAATTTTTAGAATAAAAACGCATTTTATTCGAAACCTGAGCATAGAATAGGTAAAAAGCGGTAAAAATCCGGCAGCTGTCCGAAATGAAAAGGCTGCGGAGCTAATGAAACTTAAGAGACCTGTGAAACTTATGAATATCTCAGGGATAACCGGTATGTATCTGTGAAAGTATGGAACAGTTAGTATGGAACAGTTAGCATGAAACAGTTAGCATGGAACGGTTAGCATCTGGGAATGAATGCGTGGTGTGACAGGAGGATAAAAATGGGCAGGATAAAGCAACATAAGAAAGAGATTATCGATTTTCTGAACCGGTATTCCATTATATTTCATGCGCTTTTGGCCTGCGGCATCTGCTTTGTGATCGAGTGGGTGTCAAGACATTCGTTTGTCGAAGCATGTGCGTTTGTGGTGGATCGCAATCTGGTCTTTTTGTATAATGCCTTTCTCGTCTGGGCGACACTGATGCTCACATACATAGTAAAACGCCGTATGGCTGCCAGAGTGTTTATCAGCGTATTCTGGCTGTTCCTTGGCGTAGTCAACGGCATCATCCTCGCAAATCGGGTATCTCCGTTTGGATGGACCGACCTGACGATGGTCACCGACCTGCTGACCATGAAGAGCAGCTATTTTACAGACTGGCAGGCGGCTATCGCGATCGCTCTCGTGGCGGCGATGTGTGTGGGCCTTGCAGTCCTCTGGGTCAGAGGCCCGAAATATCAGGGGAAAACCCATCGGATTTCCGGCGCGGTGCTGGCCGTGATCGTGATCGCGCTCATCGTTCCCGGCGTGACAGACGCAGCGAAGAGCAGCAATGTCCTGACCGAGTATTTTTCCAATCTTGCGCAGGGCTACAAAGACTACGGCTTTGTTTACAGCTTCACCTCGAGTGCTCTTGACACCGGCATGAGCGAACCGGAGGGGTATTCAGAAGAAACCATTGCGGAGATCCTGAGGAAAACGGAGGACGAATGATACGATGAAATTTCGGGAACGATTCATGAACGGCGAGGCAGAATTTGACGAGATCTTTGATCTGACAGATGAGTGGAACTTCAGCGACGAGGAATGCACACTTCGCGAATACCTCGGACTGACGGCGGAAGAAGAGGACGTATGGATCAGCGAAAGCGATGAGGCGCTTGAAGAGCGTTACTATTCACGGTAAAATAAAAATATAACCTAATCGATATAGAAAGCTTCAA